>NZ_CP017813.1:335724-671448 GCF_001900245.1 Mycoplasmopsis pullorum
GAAGAGTCTAAAGTAAACGTAAATAATGTATTCGAATATTTAGAATCAAAAAAAGAAAAACAACAAAAAGATGTTAGTCAATGAATTGTTAGAAAACTAAAAAAAGCTTCAAACAAAAAACGTAAAAAAGATGAGAATTTCAAATTAAAAAATGAACCCGGTAATATTGTGGACGTAGTCAATGTCAGCAAATATTATTTAACAGGTAACACAATTACTAAAGTTTTAGAGAGTGCAAATCTTGAAATCAAAAGAGGTGAATTTATTGTTATTTTTGGTAAGAGTGGTTCTGGTAAATCGACTTTATTAAACTTAATTAGTGGACTCGATCGTCCAAGTAATGGACAAGTTATCGTAAATGACACTAATTTACCATATTTAAGCGATAATCAGTTGACTCAGTTTAGAAGAAAAAATGTTTCATTTATTTTCCAAAATTACAACTTGCTACAAAATTTAACTGGTTACGATAACGTGGAAACTGGAGCTTATTTACAAAAAGATAAGACCAAAAAACAAGACATTGAACAAATGTTCAAAGAATACGAAATAGAAGACATCATGGATAAATATCCCTCACAGATGTCAGGAGGACAACAACAGCGTGTTTCTATTTTAAGAGCTTTATCAAAGAATGCTGATATTATTTTTGCTGATGAGCCCACTGGGGCACTTGATGAAGCGACAAGTAGAATTGTTTTAACTTCTCTATTTAATATTAATAAGCAAAACGGAACCACAATTATCATGGTTTCACACGATCCTGATATTAAAAAAATTGCACACAGAATAGTGTATGTTAAAGAAGGGAAAATTACTGGAACTGAAGTGAATTCAAATCCAAAACATCCTTCTGAAGTTTATTAATGTAACCACAAATTTATCGTTTGAAAGTCCCTGCTTGATCGGGGGACTTTTTTCTTTTTTAAATTGTCCCCGGCTAAGATGGGACAATCAAACTGTGTGATGTGGACATATTAGCGCAATATAGGCATTTTCGGACTTGTTTTGCTTTAAAAATTTGATTAATTCTTTAAAATTTAATTATTATTAAAAAATACATTTTTTAAGCAAAAAACGCAAGGAGAAAAAATGTCTAAATATACTGAACAAGAATTAGTAAGACGTAAAAAATTAGATTTTTATAAAGAAAATAATGTAAAAGCTTTTAAAAATGCTGATGATTTAAAAGAATTAAGTTACAGCGATGATATTACTAAAAAATATCAAGAATATACACGTGAAGAGTTAGAAGAAAAAGCGTTTCCTGTGAACTTAAGTGGACGTATTATGACAATGAGAGGTCCATTTATCGTTATTCAAGATTATCACGGAAGAATGCAAGTTTACTTTAATAAAAAAGAAAATGCTGAATTAGCTAAAATTGTCGAAACGTTCGACTTAGGGGATATTATTTATGTTGAAGGTGTTGTTATGAAAACACACACTGACCAAGTTTCGGTTCGTTCATACAACATTGAATTATTAACTAAAGCATTAAAACCTTTACCTGACAAATTCCATGGATTAGTTGATGTCGAAGAAAGATACCGTCACAGATATGTTGATTTAATCATGAACGAAGAAAGCAGAAAAACATTCTGAACTAGAACTAAAATTATTTCTGAAATTCGTAGATATTTTGATGAATTAGAATACATGGAAGTTGAAACACCATTTTTACACGATTATTTATCTGGTGCTGCTGCTCGTCCTTTCAAAACACATCACAACGCACTTGATCAAGAATTTGTCTTGAGAATTGCAACTGAAATTCCTCTTAAAAAATTATTAGTTGGTGGAATTGACCGCGTTTATGAAATTGGACGTATTTTCAGAAACGAAGGAATCGACACAACTCACAACCCTGAATTTACCTCGATTGAGTTCTATGAAGCATATTCAAACCTTGAAGGTATGATGCAAAGAACCGAAGAATTATTTAAACGTTTAGCTAAGAAGTTAGGTAAAGAAAAAGTTATGAATAACGGTGTTGAAATTGACTTAACCAAACCATTTGCACGTGTAGACATGGTGCAGGCAGTGTCAGAAGCAACAGGATTAGACTTTAAAAATGCTAGCGAAGCACAAATCTTAGAAGTAGCAAAAAAACACCACATTAAGATTGAAAAATACTTTACAATCGGACACATTATTAATGAATTATTTGAAGAATTAATTGAAAAAACTTTAATTCAACCAACTTTTGTTTACGGACATCCAATTGAAATTTCGCCATTAACTGCAAAAATGGATGATGAGAGATTTACACATAGAGCTGAGTTGTTCATTAATACAAAAGAATACGCTAATATGTATACTGAGTTAATTGATCCAATTGACCAATTAGAGCGTTTTGAAAAACAATTAGAAGAAAAAGAAAGCGGAAACGACGAAGCAAGCGACATTGACTATGATTTCGTTGATGCTTTAGAATATGGAATGCCTCCTGCTGGTGGATGTGGAATTGGAATTGATCGTTTAACAATGTTATTAGCTGAAAAAGAATCTATTAGAGATGTTTTACTATTTCCAACTCTCAAAAGAAAGAAAAAATAATGTCATACAACAAAGTTTTTGCTTTTGATTTAGATGGAACTTTATTAAAAAAAGACAATACTGTTAATGAATTCACAGCTAAAGTTATTAAACAAGCACACGAATCAAATAATTTAAACATTGTTGCTACCGGACGGGGAATTTTAAAAGTGTTACCATTAATTGAAAACGGTACACTTGATGGTTTTGATTACTTAGTTTGTTCAAATGGTGCATTAGTTTACGATTTAAACAAAAAATCAAAAATTGTATTAGGTGCTGTTGATTTAGAATCATATAAAATCATGCGTGAAGCAGTAATTAAACACGATTTAATTTTTACTGTGGACACTGATTCATTCAATGGTTCTTTCGTATCTGGGGACAAAGATTATCCTGACTGAGTTAAACCAGAAGAAAGAATGGACCTAGCTTACTTAAATCGTCGTACATTAGAACAATTAGATGAAGTTGCCTACGCTAGTGATACAAAATTAATTCAATTAGCTTTAAGATGTCCAATTGAAAAAGCGGAATCAATTTATAATGAGATTAACGCAAAAATCAATGGTCGTCAATCGGTGTTTTTAACAAACGCAATTTATGTTGATGTTAATAGTAAAGGAATCTCGAAATTCGCCGGATTAGAATATGTTTTGAAGTTGACTAACACAAACGAGTCTCAACTGTACACATTCGGAGATAGTGGTAATGACGTAGAAATGATCAAAGGTGCTTTTAAGGGATACGCAATGGCAAATGCTACTCAAGTTGCAAAAAATGCAGCTGA
Source organism: Mycoplasmopsis pullorum (assembly GCF_001900245.1). Classification (NCBI taxonomy): domain Bacteria; kingdom Bacillati; phylum Mycoplasmatota; order Mycoplasmoidales; family Metamycoplasmataceae; genus Mycoplasmopsis; species Mycoplasmopsis pullorum. Next base: position 339,053 of record NZ_CP017813.1, read on the forward strand.
TGAAGTAATCGGTGCTAATGATACCGATGCAATTGGTCAAAAAATGTTAGAAATTTTAAACAGTTAGGAAAAGATGCAAACAACAAAATTTATTATTAAAGAAGTTCAAGCAGATAAAAACCAATGATTAGAAATGCAAAAAAATGCATTGGATTATTTACAAAAACAAAATAATCCCAAAATCGATCAAAGTGTCATTATCGAATTCGCAAAACGTTATTTTTTAAATTCAGAAATTTCAAGAATATTTCAAGAATTTAGTAGTGATTTTTCAAAAATCTACTTCAATCCAATTGTTAGTGATGTTAAAGTTGATATGAATCAAGCTAAAGCAACATTTAAATTTTATTATTTTGATGATTTAAATGCAATAGACATTAATAAAAAAGTCAATGTTCACTTTAGAAATGATTTAGAAAATGATCCATCAGTTAAACCTTTTATTGATGAGTATGTCAAATCTTATGATTTTAAAATTCCAGTGCAAAGACCATCGCAAGAAGGTGATATTGTCACATTTGAATTACAAAATATTGAAAATTCACACTCTGAAATCAATACTTTACAAATTGATTCAACAAAAGACCAAGAAATTGCACAATTATTACTTAATAAAGAATTAAATAAAGAATATTCTGTGTCTTTTAAAAATAAAGATTACATCTTAAAACTTATTCAAATTAAAGAAGTTAAAAAACAACCAATCAACGATAAAACAATTCATCTTTTAGGTATTGATGAAATTCATACTGTCGAAGAAGCGAAAAACTTCATCATGAAAACAGTTGTGGAACAATTATTCTACCGTGAATTAGCTCAATATAAGGAAAAAGTTTACGAAGAATTAATTAATCAAATCGAATTACCAGAACCACCGGCTGAAATTGTTAACAAAGAATTAGAAAACATTGCAGCTAAAATTAAAGAACAAGCAGCAAATGATCCTCAGTTTAATGGTAACGTTGAAGAAGTTATTAAACAAAATCAAGAAAAATTCTTAAAATATTCAAATCATAATTTCAAACTAACTTTCTTGAATTCATATATTCCAAGAACTTTAAAATTAGATATTACTCAAAAAGAAGTTGATGAAGAGTATAAATTAATTTACTCAATGATTCCTGTTAATGAACGTCAAAAAGCTAATATTTCAGTTCCGAATGTAGTACAAGTTTTATTAAACCGTAAAATTGGACTATATTTCTTAAAAATGAACGAACCTGAAATTTATGAAAAATACAGTAAATAAGCTATTTAAGTCGCCACTATGGTGACTTTTTGTATAAAAAAATCACACATTTAGTGTGATTAAATTTTCCTTTTGGATAGACGAAAATTTGAAAATTCCAAAACCAAGAATGTAACATAAAGAGGCAAAAGTAATGGAAAAATATATTGAATTTCATTATGTTTAATAAAATGACTATATTTTAATCCAATTGAAAATCCACCAAAAGCACTAAAAATAAGTGCGTTTCGTAAACGGTTGTCAAACTGAATTAAAAATTGTGACTTAACTTCTTTTCGAATTGACGGTCAACAATGTTTTACAAAAATTTGGTATTTGTTAAATCCTTGCAATCTTAATAATTTAATTTTTTCGACATTTAAAGCATTATAAAATTCACTAATTTGTTTTGCGGAACTACGAAAAACAGAAACAGTTAAACAGAAAATTATTAAATTTTGAATGCTAAAAATTCAAATAAATAAGTAATAAATTATCATAATTGGAATTATTCGTCAAAACATGATATTCAATTTTAAGCTGATTGCGAGTCATTTATTATTTATTTTTTCTGCTGAAAAATAAGCGTAAACAACAGCGATCGAAACACCTAAAATTGTTGAAATAAAGCTTACTTCAATTATTTTGAACGTATCAAGAAGAATTGTCCAAAATTCATTTTCATTATATAAATTAAAATCAAAACTAAATAATTTAATCAAAACAATTGTGATTTGTTTTCATTGAACATTTAGATAAGAAAAATCAGTAAGCGTAAGAATAAAAACAATTGAATAGATTAAAATGAAAATTCAAAAAACAATTTTTTTCAGATTTCGTTGAAATCAAATTTGAATGTTATTTGCGTTTAAATTTATTTGAAAATGGTATTTAATAAGGAGATTGGATAGATATAAAATTAATTCTAAAATACCTATAAATAAGCAAAACACGATTAAAAAGATGCCTAAATATTCATATTTATTTTTAAATTGATTAATATAAAAACCAATTCCGTAAACTCCAACTTGACCTAAAACGCTGGTTCATCTTAAATTACTCTCAAGTGAGAAAAGAAAATATAAAAATACTTTATTTTTATGTTCGAGTAAAACAGTTTTATAAAATGCCTTTAATAAGCTATATCCGATTCTACGTAATTCTCAATATTTTTTTAGATTAGCATTTTCGTAAATGTTATTTAAATATCTAGTTAATCATAATCAAGTAAATCAAAAAATAATTAAACTGGCCCCTAAAAGTCCTCCAAATCCCTCGGTCAAAAGGAAAAGCGGTATTAATGATGGTAAAGCTTTTAAGCAAATTACAATGATTTTAGCAATTGTAGCAGTATATTTTTTTATATATAAATTTTGTGTGATTAAAATAGAAGTAAAAAAAGCGAACAAGAATCCAAATAAATTACCAAAAACCACCGCTTTAATGCTTAAAAACATCATTTTTAAACAGACTCAAAAAAGATTTTGACTGTAATCTTGGGATGTAGTTTTAAATTGAAATAATTTTGCTAAGTTTTTTCAAAATAATTCAGGTCGTGTGTTACCTTGTGAAAAAATGTTAAGATGAAAAATACTAATCACAAAAAAAGAGATTAATAGAATTCACAAAAGCTGTTTAAATTTAATTTTATTAAAACTATTGATCAAAAAAGTTTTCAATTTCACTCCTTTGAAATTGTTCTTTTTCGACTGTTTTTTCAACTTTTCCGTCTTTAAACAATATTAATTTGCCGCAATACTCGAGTGCTAAATTAATATCATGAATTACAATAATTATGGTTTTATTCATGTCCTTTAATTGTTTAAAGACTTGCATTATTGAATCGGAATTTTTAAGGTCAAGATTTGATGTTGGTTCATCCGCAAAAATAATTTCTGAATTATTAAAAAGAGCTTTAGCAATTTCTAAACGTTGTTTTTCACCACCAGATAATTTATAGACTGGAAAATAGATTTTGTCGGACAAACCGACTAGTTCTAAAGATTTTTTTAAATTCTCTTTGTCATTTTTATCTAGAAAGTTAAAAAACCTTTTTAGTCAATTACCATGATTACGATAAAGACGTTTCATATTAAAATAAACATCTTCATCATCGATTAAATTTGGTTCTTGAGTGATGTATGAAATTGCTTTAAGTCATTTTTTATGATTGTGCGGATTGCTAAAAGCATATTCAATTTCACCTTTGAATACACTTTTAGGTTGTACTATTGCATTAATTGTGGTGGTCTTTCCGGAACCACTTTTACCAATTATTCCAACAATTTGATTTTTAGGTATAGTAAAAGATGCATCACGAACTAATGTCTGATTTTTATCTTTTATTACAACATTTTTAAGCGTAATTAAATTATTTTGTACCGTTTTCATACATACTAATTACTGAGCTTAAATCATTAATTTTTTCATATCCAACAAATCCTTGTGATTTACCTGTAGGATCTTGATCTGCATTAGCTAGCTCAATAAATGTATCTGAAATAGTTTCAATAACTTCTTTTGGCAAGTCTTTATTAAACACACCAAGATTATATGGAATAGGATTTGTTAATGTCAAGATTTCTAATTTTTCACCATCTCTTGGTGTATATTTACTTAAGTTTTCTTCTTTTGATTTTGTTCATGAATATGAACCTTGGTTATCAAAAACTATGTGCTTTGATGCATCTTTATGTAAATGAGCAATTTTACCTTCAACAAAAAGATTTGCATTATTTAAAATTTCCTCTGAAAGTGTTGTAAATTTATTATCTTCTTTGTTAAAGTGTAATTTTAAAAGATTTTGTGGAAGGATGAATTTGCTTCCTGAATCTGAACTACCATGTATAACTCCAAATGATTTGAATGTTGCTCAATCTTTATCATTTCAAGCTTTGATAATGTTTGCTCTTACTTCATCTGTCCCTGAAATTCAAATTGCACCTCTTTGATAATTTACTTTTTTAGCTGAATCATAGAAGTTTTTGTAAATATAATTTATCTTATCTCAGTTATTTGGATCTCAGTTTGCATATGGAGTTGCATTAAATTCTTCTGTCTCTGATGCACCTAATTTTCTAAGCGGATCATTTTCAAGAGTACCATCAACATATACAGCGGCTGTTGAATCGTTATTAAATGAACGAGCTAAAGTTTGTAAATAAGGATTAACTTCATTGTGTTTTTCGTTACTCATTAAAGCGCCAACTGAAGGGAAAGCAAGATGTGCAGCTCCTTTGATTACTTCGTCTAATGCGGTTGTGTAATCATCTGTAAATTCAATTGTAAATTTATAAGATGGTAATTTAGATTCTAATTTTTTAATTAAAGCAACTTTTGCTTCTTCACCAGCATATTGTGCATCACTATTTAAAATAATTTTAAAATCTTTTTTTGGTGTTTCTACTTTACCGTTATCTTTTTGAGTGTCCCCAGTACCTGTCCCAGGTGTTTTAGGAGTTTTTTCTGTTTTGCCAACACATGCTCCGGAAATTGCAGGAACAACTGTAAGCAATGATGTAGCAGCTACAGATAAAGCTAATTTGTATTTTTTCATAAAAAAACCTCTCTTCGCGATAATTAGCAAGGAGAGGGGATATTTAAAAAAGGAACTCGCTACGCTAGTATAAACTAGATCAGCTAATAAGAGTCTTTCTCAATCCTACAATTGTAGGATACCCCCGTCCATCGCTTAACTATAATTATAAATTATTTATGATTTTTGCCGCGAAAATAAAGGTGGGTTCGACTAAAAGATGATTTATTTCGTTGATAAATAATAAAATTTATTATTTTCGACCGTTTCTGGTTTTATATTTTATAATTTAAAAAACGAAATACAAGGAGCAAAATGAAATATAAACGTATTCTTATTAAGCTTTCTGGGGAAGGTTTAGTTAATAAAGAAAAACATTTAGCTATTGATTACGGATTAGTTTCAAACATTGCAAAACAATTAAAGCAAATCGTTGAAATGGGAATTCAAGTTTCGATCGTAATCGGAGGTGGTAACTTTTGACGTGGTGCTTCAGCGGCAAAAAACGGAATACCGCGTAATAGAGCAGATTATATCGGTATGTTAGCGACAATTATGAACGGTTTAGCATTACAAAGTGGATTTGAACAAGAGGGATTAGCCGTTCGTGTTCAAAGCTCTATTAATATTGATGCTAAAGTTGCTGAAAATTACGTTAACGAAAAAACAATCAAATACTTAAATGATGGAGAAGTTGTTATTTTTGTCGGTGGTACTGGTAGACCTTTCTTCACCACTGATACAGCTGCTACTCTTTATGCATCAGAAATTGGTGCTGAGGCCATCCTGATGGGGAAAAATAAAGTTGAAGGAATTTACGATTCAGATCCTAAAACAAACCCTAACGCTAAACGTTTTGAAAAAATTACTTATGATGAAATTTTAGAAAGAAAACTACAAGTCATGGATTTAACCGCCACAAGTATGGCACGTGACAATAATATTTCATTAATTGTATTTAATATTGCTGAAGAAAACTCAATTTTAAGAGCTATTAAAGGAGAAATTACTCATACAGAAGTAATTAAATAATATGGAAATAGATTTATACGTATTAGAATTACATGAAAAAAGTGAAAAAGCAATTAACCATTTTCGTTTTGAAATCTCAAAAATTTCAACAGGTCGTGCAAATCCACAAATCATAAAAGGAATTAGAGTAGATTATTATGGTACACCTACACCATTGGATGAACTAGCTAATATTTCTGTTCCCGAACCACAACAATTATTAATCAAACCTTATGATCAATCGTCAGTTAGAGACGTTGTAAAAGCTTTGACTAATGCCAATTTAGGAATTATGCCTGTTGACGAAGGTAACCAAGTTAGAATGACATTCCCAGCACTAACAACTGAACGCAGAAGAGAAATGGTCAAAAATTTAGCTAAATTTACCGAAATTGCTAAAGTTGGTGTTCGTACAGCTAGACAAGATGTAAATAAAAGTATTAAAGCTGACGAAGAATTGTCAGAAGACACACAAAAACAATACTTAGATATAATTCAAAAAGAAGTCGATAAATTAATTAACCACATTATCAATATCGCCAAAGAAAAAGAAGATGAATTAATGAACAAATAACAAGTATTTTTGCAAATAAGTCGCAAGAATACTTGTTTTTTATCAATTTTTTAATATTTTTGTAACAGTTGCGATGACAATTGCATTTCTCGGAACATTAGGAGCTTTAGTTCTCAAAATATTCAAAAAATGGTAATTTTTAGTCCATTCTAATGAACTAAGGTAAATATTTGTTATAATTGGAAAGCAAAATTCCAGATAAGAAGTTGCTTTTGCAACTTTTTATTATTTTGATAATTTACATAAACTGTTATAAAAAAGGAAATTATGGACTATAAAAAAATTTTAAAAGACGAATTTGGTGACATTATCATCTCAGCAAAAATGGTCGCTGATCCGATTGAATTAGTCAAAAGTGCATTAAATAATACCTTAGAAATAGTCTTAAATACTCAAGATTTGAATGAAGTTGAAAAATATTCAAAACTTTTTATTGAATATTTGGATAATCAAACTTGATTTAAAGACGAATGAAACTTAAGTGTACTTTCTAAAGGTGTTGAGACTAATATTAGTCTAGATGATGTAGAAAATTATATTAACCAAAAATTAAAATTTTTCTTAGATAAAGCGTATTTGACTCACAATATTTTTGTTGGTGAAGTTTTAGAAGTTTTAGAAAATGAAATATTAATTAAATGAAACGATCATGGACAGTTTAGAAAAATAAAATTAGACAAAAACAATGTTAATAAAATTGAACTTTACATTAAATTTTAGGAGTTAAAATGCCAAGAAAAAAAGCGAGCGAAGTACAAGTAGAAAATGTACAAAACGAAAACACACACAGAAGCGAACTATATCAAATGATCAATGGTTTTGCAAAATCAAAAGGTATTAATGTACAAGATGTTTTAGACATTTTTAGCGACGAAATTAACAAAGCGATTAATCGTGATATCGATCCAGAAGCTGAAATTATTTTAGAAATCGATGATGCAAATGAAGAAATTTTCGTTTACAACTTAAACAAATTAGTTTTAAGTGATGAAGAATATGCAAATTGAGAAACTGAAATGAAATATGATTCAGTTGCTGATGTTGAAAAAATGAAAACTATTTATTTAGTTAAAATTTCAGATGCTAAAAAAGTTGATCCAGAAATTGAAGAAGGTGATTCATTCAAAGAAGAAATTAACTTTGATAATATGCCTAAACGAAGCAAAAATGCAATTCGTTCAGGATTTACACAAAACTTAAGACAACGTGAAAAAAGAAATATTGCTGAAAAATATAGACATTTAATTGGAACTAAGTTGCAAGCGCGTGTTTTAACTAAAAATGAAAATAATTCATACAACTTAGAATTTGAAGATGGCGTAACAGCCTTTTTACCTGCAAGCAAGGTAAATCGAAGTTTAAAAATGTCATTAGGTTCATTTATTGATGTTTACCTTGAAGGTGTTGATGAAGAAAGTAAATACAGTATTTGTATTGTTTCGACTGATTCACCAAGAGCAATTTATGATTTATTAAAAAACGAAATTCCTGAAATCGAACAAGGTTTAATTGTAATTAAGGATGTTAAAAGAAAACCAGGTGAAAGAACTAAGGTTTCAGTTGAGGCAGCACAATCATCAGCGATTGATCCTGTAACAGCAATTATTGGGGTTAATGGAAAAAGAATTTTAGAAGTAAGCAACAAATTAGGTGGTGAAAAAATCGATGTAATTCGTTATTCAGACGATTTAGCAAGTTATGTTAAATATGCAATGTCTCCTGCTAAAGTTGTCGATGTAGTTCCAATTAACAAAGGTAGTTCAAAATATCCTAATTTTTGTGTAATTGTTAAAAAAGGTGACTTGACTACAGCAATTGGTAAACGCGGAATTAACGTAGAATTAGCACGTGATTTAACCAAAACATGATTAGAATTGTTAACTCCAGAAGAGGCTGTTGCAAAAGGGATCGAATTTAAAAACGAACAAATTTATGATAAACCTTTATTTAAACCAAAACATACACCAAAACGTACTCCTGCACAATCACTATTCGAAGAATTGGACATTGATGTAACTGATTTTGCTAGTGATGTTTCAAGATTTATCGAAGAACAAACTAACAACGAACAAATCGAAGAAGAACCAGTTCAAAAAGAAGATAAAAAAGCAACAAAAAGTGCAGAAAAATCAAAAAAATCTGCAAAATTGGACATTGATTCATTATTTGACATTGAAGAAGTTTCAGAACAAATTGAATCAGACAATAATTACGATTTCTTAAACAAAATCGATTTTGACAAAGTTTTTGATGATAGCGAAATCGAAGAGGATGAAATCAGTGAAAAACCAAAATCAAAAGCTTCAAATAAAGAAAAAGAAAGCAAAGCTTATAACAAAGCAAAAATCGAATTAAAAGACTTCAAAGTAGATAATGATTTAGTAAGTTACGGTCTTTCAGAAAATCTTGATTTAAGTGATTTTGATGATGAGTGAGAAAAATAAAAATTACACACGTAAATGTGTAGCAACAAATCAAATACTAGACATTCAAGACTTGATTAGATTCGATTTTGATAAAAAAAAGAATCTAATTCAACTAGACTTAGAAAAAACTGGTAAAGGTCGCGGTTGTTATATTAAAAATGATCCGAATGTATGAGAGAAGTTTTATAAGGGTAAAGGATTAAATAGATCGTTTCGCTTTAATGTGTCTACAGAAGTTTATGATTCAATTTACAAACAATTAATGGAGGGAATATGGCAAAAAAACAAAACAGAATAAGCAACGTTGAGGATGTTAAAAAACAGCTTTCAAATATTAAAACAGAATTGAAAGATGGAGTTTTTACCTTTACTGGTAAAATGACAATAACTGATTTTGCTCAAAAAACCAAAGTCAATGCAAATGAAATTATTAAAAAATTCTTTTTAAAAGGTAAAGTATATAACTTAAACTATGTACTTGAAGAAGAAGAAATTGCTGAATTATGTCTTGATTATGGTTTTGACTTCAACAAGGAAGTTAATGTTGATGCTGGGAACTTCTTGGATGAAGTAAATTTCATCGACAAAGAAAGTGACTTAGTAAAAAGAGCACCGATCATCACCGTGATGGGACACGTTGATCATGGAAAAACTACATTAATTGATAAAATTAGAAATTCAAATGTGGTAGCAACTGAAAGTTCAGGGATTACACAACACACTGGGGCATATCAAGTACAACACGAAAAAGGTAAAATTACTTTTATTGATACACCGGGACACGAAGCCTTCACACAAATGAGAGCACGTGGTGCTAAAGTAACTGATATTGTTATTTTAGTAGTAGCAGCTGACGACGGTGTGATGCCACAAACCAAAGAAGCTATTATACATGCTCAAGCGGCAAATGTACCAATTATTGTTTTTGTTAATAAAATGGACAAACCAAACAAAGACTTGGACCGTTTAAAAGGTGAATTAGCTGAAAACAATGTTATTATTGACGAGTACGGTGGGGACACTCAAATCGTTTATGGTTCTGCTCTTAAAGGGGAAGGTTTAAATGATTTATTTAATGCAATTATTTTACTTTCTGAAATTTTAGACTTAAAAGCAAATCCAAATCGTTATCCAATAGGGACAGTTATTGAATCTAAAATTGACAAAGGAATCGGTAACGTGTCAACTCTAATTATTGAAAACGGAACCTTATATAAAGGTGACTTTATTGTGGCTGGTTCACGTTATGGTAGAATTAGAGTTTTAACAGATACAAATAACAATCCAATCGAGAAAGCGTTACCAGGGACTCCTGTGGTGATTTCTGGACTAAATTATGCACCAATGGCTGGTGACAAATTTGTTGGTTTCTCAGATGAAAAATTTGCGAAAAAATTAGCTTCAGAGAAAAATATTATTGATAAACAAAACGAGTTATACCAAAAATCACAATCATTAATTGATAATGATGGTAAAAAGATTTTAAATGTTATTATTAAGAGTGACGTGCAAGGGACAGCTGAAGCGATTAAGGGACAAATTGACGGAATGTCAAATAATGAAGCCGCAATTAAAGTTGTTCAAGCTGCGGCAGGAAGTATTACAAATACTGATTTATTACTAGCACAAGCTTCAAATGCAACAATGTTTACATTTAACTTAAAACCAACCGCATCACAAAAACAATCAGCTAAAAGTTTTGGAGTTGATTTATATTCTTACGATGTTATTTATAAAATTATTGAAACTTGTGAAAAAATGTTAGAAGGTGAAAAAGAACCTGTGTACGAAGAGCGTAAAATCGGATCAGCACATATTATTAAAATCTTCTTCTACTCAAAAGTTGGTAACATTGCTGGTGCAATCATGGACGAAGGGGTTGTTAAAGCGAACTCAAAAGTTAAAGTCTACCGTATGAATAAATTAATTCACGAAGGTGTTTTGGACTCACTTCGTAGAGAATTAAATGACGCTAAAGAAGTTGTTAAAGGTAAAGATTTTGGTTGTCACATTAAGAAATTCAACGATATCAAAGAAGATGACGTTTTAGAATTTTACGAGGATATTAGAGTAAATTAATTAAATTTAATAAAGGTTAATCATGAAAATCGATATTCAAGCATACATTAGAGATATTCCCAATTTTCCAAAAGAGGGGATTCTATTTAAAGATATTAGTCCCTTATTAGCAAACGGAGAAGTATTAAATTACACAATTAATCAAATGGCTGCGGAATGCAATGAAGCAGACATCATCATTGGACCTGATGCGCGCGGATTTTTATTCGGTACACCAATTGCTGCACAACTTAAAAAACCATTTGTGATGGTTCGTAAACCCGGTAAGTTACCTGGAGAAGTTGTGTCAATTGATTATGGTAAAGAATACGGAAAAGACCGTTTAGAAATTCAAACTGGATTCATCAAACCGGGACAAAAAGCTGTGATTGTGGACGATGTTTTGGCTACTGGCGGGACACTTAATGCAATTATTGAATTATTAAAATCCCAAGGTGTGGAAGTTATCAAAGTCATTATGTTAATGGAATTAACTGAGTTAAAAGGTCGTGAAAAAATCAATGACAAGAACATTCAAATAGTATCTTTAGTTCAAGTTTAAAAGGAAATTAAGTAACCTATTAAAGGTTACTTTTATTTTATGAAATATTTACACATTTAATTAAAACAATAATATTTCTTAATGATTATTAAAAAAATGAAAATGCTATAATATTAACAATTAAAAATTGTTAATTATACATAAGGAGAAAAATGTCAGCAATTTCAAAAATTCATGCACGTGAAGTTTTAGATTCTCGTGGTAACCCTACAGTTCAAGTTGAAGTATGAACAGAAGCAGGTGCTTACGGTTCAGCTATGGTTCCTTCAGGTGCTTCAACAGGTTCAAGAGAAGCATTAGAACTTAGAGATAAAGGTTCAAAATACGAAGGTAACTGATTCGGTGGAAAAGGAGTTATGTTAGCTGTTGACCACGTTAACCAAGATATTGCTCCTCAACTTTTAGGAATGGAAGTAACCGAACAACGTGCTATCGACTACAAAATGATTGAATTAGATGGTACAGAAAACAAAGAAAAATTCGGTGCTAACGCTATTTTAGGAGTTTCATTAGCTGTTGCTCACGCTGCTGCTGATGAATTAGACTTACCATTATACAAATATTTAGGTGGATTCAACGCTCACTTATTACCTTTACCAATGTTAAATGTTATTAATGGTGGAGAACACGCTTCAAATACATTAGACTTCCAAGAATTTATGATTATGCCAGTTGGTGCTAAAACATTTAGAGAATCAATGCAAATGGCAAACTTTGTATTCCACAACTTAGCTAAATTACTTAAAAAAGCTGGACACGGAGTACAAGTTGGGGACGAAGGTGGATTTGCTCCTAACTTCAAATCACACGAAGAAGCTTTAGATTTCTTAGTTGAAGCTATTAAAGTTTCAGGATACACTCCTGCTCGTGAAGGTGAAAAAGCTGTTGCTATTGCAATGGACTGTGCTTCAAGTGAATTATATGAAAATGGTGTATATACATTTGGTAAATTAAAAGCTGCTATTGAAGCTAAAAAACCTGGTTTTGAACACTTAGAAGGTGTTAAATTATCATATACAACAGACGAAATGATTGACTACTTAGGAAAATTAGTAGACAAATATCCAATCGTTTCTATTGAAGATGGTTTAGCAGAAAGTGACTGAGCTGGATTTGAAAAATTCACAAAAGAATACGGACACAAAGTTCAAATCGTTGGTGATGACTTAACAGTTACAAACACAAAAATCTTAAAACGTGCTATTGAAGAAAAAGCTATGAACTCAATTTTAATTAAAGTTAACCAAATTGGTTCATTATCAGAAACATTTGAAGCTATTCAAATGGCTCAAAAAGCAAACATGACAGCTGTAGTTTCACACCGTTCAGGAGAAACAGAAGATACAACAATCGCAGATATCGCAGTTGCTATGAACGCTGGACAAATTAAAACTGGTTCAATGTCACGTATAGACCGTATCGCAAAATACAACCGTTTATTAGCAATCGAAGAAGAATTAGGTTGCTCAGGTAAATTTGCTGGTGCATCTGCATTCTACAACATTAAAAAATAGTTTTTAATAATTAGAAACTAATCCTAAATCAGGGTTAGTTTTTTTATTTGCATTTTGAAGTGAGCTCTAATAGAAAATTAAAAATACCTATAAACAAGTGATATTTGTATTTTAGGTTTCAAAAATCGCATATATAAAACGCAAAAAAAGAAGGAATTATAAATTCCTTCTAGTCCAAAGAAATGGATATGGCGAGGGTTACAGGAATCGAACCCGTCTCGGCGGTTTTGGAGACCGCTGCACAACCAATATGCTAAACCCCCGAAAAAGGACACGCAAGTGTCTTTTTATTTTCCGAATTTAAAGTGACACACATCACCGTCGTGCATCACGTAATTTTTTCCCTCTTGACGCATCTTACCAGCGTTTTTTGCATTTAATTCTCCTCCAAGAGAGACGAAATCATCGTAAGAAATAACTTCCGCTTTAATAAATTTCTTTTCAAAGTCAGTGTGAATAATTCCGGCACATTGTGGTGCGAGCATTCCTTTTTTATAAACTCAAGCACGTACCTCTACTTCTCCAGCTGTAAAATAGGTTTCTAAGTTTAATAACTTAAATGCTTCACGAGTTAAAATGTCTAGTCCACTTTCACTAATGTTGTACATTGATAAAAATTCTTTTGCTTCATTTTCGTCTTCAATTGTAATTAATTCCGATTCCATTTGTACTGAAATAGGGATAATTTGCGAGTTTGCTGGTAGACTATTTTTTAATTTATGAAAATTAGCATCATTTGCATAATCAACAATTTGTTCATTACTTAAATTTGCAACATAAATAATTGGTTTACGAGTTAAAAGTTGATATCCTTTGATAATTTTATTTTCTTCTTCATTTAACTCAACATCACGAGCAGGAATTTCTTGTTCTAAAGCTTCTTTGATTTTTTGAGCAGTTGCTTTTTCAAGAATTGCGAACTTGTCCCCGCTTTTAGCTTTTTTGTCCACACGATTTAGAACATTAGTGATAGTTTCAATATCTGCAAGCATCAATTCTAAATTGATGATTTTTTGATCTCTTTCAGGATCCACACTATGAGCAACGTGCATAATGTCTTTATTTTCAAAACATCTAACCACATGAATTATTGCGTCAACTTCACGAATGTTGGCAAGGAATTTATTACCTAAACCTTCCCCCTTGCTAGCTCCTTCTACTAGTCCTGCAATGTCAACAAAGTCAAAAGTTGCGTGTACCACTTTTTTAGGATTGACAATTTCAATGATTTTGTCTAAACGTGGATCTTTTAATGCAACAGATGATACGTTTGGTTCGATTGTAGTAAATGCATAATTTGAAGCTTCAACTTGTTTTTTAGTCAGCGAGCTAAATAGTGTACTCTTACCTACGTTTGGTAATCCCACGATTCCTGCTTTTAATGATGCCATTTTATACCGTCCTTAATTTTTTTTGGTGATTAAATTTGAAAAAAGCAACCTATTCGGGTTGCTTGTCTCATCTGGGGCGAACGACGGGATTCGAACCCGCGAATGACGGGACCACAACCCGCTGTGTTAACCACTTCACCACGTTCGCCAAATGCTTATCAATTATATCACAAAATTTTGATAAATAATACAAGTTATTAAATTAATAGTGAATATTTGAATTTTGTCTACTTTTTTCAAAATAAACAAATAACGGAGTCATTAATCCAACCAATACAGTTAGTGCGATTGGTTCTGCGATAATGTTAGGTAAAATCAACAGGAATCAAAATTTAATTGGATTTACATTTTGATTTGCAAAAAAATCAAATGGAAAAACTCAATTATGAAGCAGCAAAAAAATAGATACAAATAATGTATTAAGAAATGCAGAACTAAAACCAAGTACAAGTGCTTTTCAAAAATTTATTTTACCTAAAAACTCATAAGTAAAGTAAATTGCTATTCCGACTAAGACTCTTGGTAAAACGGATACATCTGGATAGATGAATAATACTTTTCCATAAAAAATTGCTGCTAAAAAAGATCCAGCTCCGACAAATAAACCTGAAAGAATTCCTAATTTTCGTAAATGTACAACCATTAACGGGATTATTAAAGTGGCTAGATTAATCGAAACTACACCAATTTGAATTAATCCAACATTTGGAATCAAAGTTAAAATTAATGTTAAAGCAAAATAAATTGATAAATAGACAATTTGTTGAGTTGTTTTATACACTTTGTCTCCTTGATTTAATTAATGTTATATAATTATAAAAGTTTATTTTAATTAACAAATAAGGAAAAAAATGAATATTTTGATCTTAGGTACATCAAGCATTGCAGTCAAAAGAATTAATAGTTTAGTGAGTTTATTAAAAAAAGAATCAAATGTAAATGTTAAAGTTGTTTTATCACCAAAAGCGGATCAATTCGATTTAGTTGATACTAGTGATGAATTTGAATTAGTTAATTATCAAAGTAACTATCAAAATTTAGATCCTTTACATGTTAATTTGGCTAAATGAGCAGATCAAATAATAATTTTTCCTGCAACTTTTAATACTATAAATAAGTATGCTAACGGAATTTCAGACAATTTTATATTAGATATATTGTCGCTGGGTTTCCACAATAAAACTCTTATTTGTCCCGCGATGAACACACTGATGTATCAAAATCCTATTTTGCAAAATAATATTCGGAAATTAAAAGAGCTCGGTATAACTTTCTTAGGACCAATTCAAGGTTTATTACACTGTGGAGACAATGGAATTGGACACATTGTTTCAAATGAAGAAATTATTGATTTTCTTTTTAATAAAAACAAAAAACCTAAATTACTATTAACTCTAGGATACACAAATGTCCAATTGGATGATGTAAGAGTTTTAAGTGTTCCCAGTTCAGGAAAAACAGGGATTGCTTTAATTAATGAATTGCACAACGATTTTAATTTGACTGTAATTAATGCAAATATTCAAAATCTCAATTTAACTATTCCAAATAACATCAAAATTATCAATGTGTATACACCTAATGAGTACGAAAAATCGGTAATGGAGCAAATTGTGGACGCTGACATTTTTGTTTCAAATGCGGCAGTAAGCGATTTTATTTTTGATAAACATGATGGAAAAATTAAAAAGGATACAAAATTCGATTTAACCTATAAAATAGGTCCGGATGTACTATTCGAAGTTTCAAAAAAATTTCCAGAAAAAATTAAAGTTGGTTTTGCTTTAGAATCAAAAACTAACGGAAAACTTATTGATTTAGGGATGATGAAATTCGAAAAGAAAAAATTAGATTTATTAGTTGTAAATTCAAAAGAATCGTTAAATTCCAATACTAGTTCAGGTGTTTTTATTTTCAAAAATGACAAAATTATTCAGACACAAGAATTTGAATCATTAAGCAAACCCGATTTAGCAAGTAAAATTTCTAAGTATTTAAAAACTATTTTAAAGGATAAAAAATGCGAACAATAGTTTTTGACGTTGGTAACTCTTATTTAAAAATTGGTTTCTTTATTGACGATAAAATGGAAAACTGATTTTCACAACCAATTCACCAAGTTGATGAACAATTTTTAGATGAATTTTGAAATCAACATCAAATTCAAAAAAATGAATGTGTCGTTTTAGGTAGTGTAGTTGTATCAAAAACAAAAATGATTAGCCAATATTTCGAAAAACACAATCAAAAATATGTTCTGATTGAAAACGCAATGAAATTTAGTTTTTCAATAGATGAAAAAATGGACATTAACAAAATTGGTAGGGACATTTTAGCAAGTTGTGAGTATGTAAGCGGACACTTTGATTCTGGATTAGTATTTATTTTTGGAACTGCTGCGGTTTGCTTAAAAATTTTAAATAAAAAATTAATTTCTGTTTCGATTGCCCCCGGGGTAGGTTTAAGCTTTAGAAATTTATTAGAGAGTGCTGATGGACTAAAAAATAAAGAAGTGGATTTAGAATTTTACAATGAAAATGCTACGAATACAATTAATGCTCTCCAAAGTGGTTTATTCCATATTTTAAATGGTTTTGTGTGGTCTCACAAAATGAATTTATCTGAGAATGAAAACGAAAAAATTACTAAAATAATCATTTCTGGTGGTGACGTACTTGATAAGGAGGTAGAGGGGACAATTAAGATTGAAAATGTAGTACTCAAAGGTTACTACGAAATTTTTAAACTTAATTACTCTTAATTTATGTTTGATAATATTGCTGCTATTAGTTCTGGTGCAAATGTAAATCAAGCGATTTCAATTGTCCGTGTAACTGGTCCAGATGCTGTGGAAATTGTTAAAAAAATATACAAAGGACGTTTAGGAAAAGACCATCAAATTACTTACGGACACATTTACGATTTTAATGACAAAATGGTCGATGAAGTTTTGGTGATGTGATTTACAGGTCGTGAAAAAGATGGACAAATAATTTATAACAATTATGTTGGTGAACCTTTGATCGAAATAAATTGTCATGGTGGTGTGGTTGTCACTAATCAAATTTTGGAATTACTTTTAGCTTCTGGTGCTCGTTTGGCAGAACCTGGTGAATTCACACGTCGAGCTTTTTTAAACGGAAAAATGGATTTAGTTAAAGCTGAAGCTGTACATGATTTAATCATGGCTAAAACAACAAAACAAACTGCTTTATCAATTAGCAAATTTAGCGGCAAAACCAGTTCCTTAATTGAAAATTTAAGTGATGAAATAGCTTATATTATAGGATTATGTGAAGTAAATATCGACTATCCAGAATATGATGATATTGAAATATTAACTGATGAAATTCTTTTGCCTAAAGTAAAAGATTTAATTACAAAAATTAAAGAAATCATTAAAGTAAGTGAAAGTTCAAGATATATTTTTGAAGGTGTAAATGTTGCTATTTTAGGAAAACCTAATGTTGGTAAAAGTAGTTTGTTAAATGCACTTTTATCCGAAGAAAAAGCGATTGTTACTGATATTGCAGGTACAACTCGGGATTTAGTTGAAGCTTCTTATCAAATTGAAGGTATTTTATTCAAATTAATTGACACTGCGGGATTAAGAAAAACAGATGAAAAAATCGAAAGTATCGGAATTAAAAAATCACTTGAACAAATTGAAAGAGCAGACTTAATTATTCACGTTTTAGATCCAACACAAGAAAACAATGAATTTGACTCAATGATCGAGCAAAAAAGCAAGGAACTAAACAAGATTTATATTAAGGTTATTAATAAAAAAGATTTAATTAACACAATCGATGATTCTTCGGTGGTTTATACATCTGCAATAAATAATCAAATCGAAACTTTAGAAAAAGCATTGGTCGAAAAATTTAGCGGTATTGACATTGAAAATGACAAAATTTTATCTAACACAAGACAATTAGCTTTGATAAAAGAATGTTTAAACCATTTGAATGAAGCTAAGAATAGCTTAGAAAATTTTATGACGTTTGATGTAGTAATTGTTGACATTACAAATGGATGAGATAGTTTACAAAACATTCGTGGAAAAGCGAATCGTGAAGATTTGTTAGATAAAATGTTCAAAACATTTTGTCTCGGTAAATAATTATTAACTTATAAGCAAAGACTATTCTTTGCTTTTTTATTTAAAAATGAGTGGAATATTTATCATTCTTAATTGTTTTGACATAAATAAAAATAATTAATTTAAAATTAAATTATGAAGAGCAAAAAGTTACTAATTTTAATATCACTAACAAGCACAATTGCATTATCAACTTCACTAGCAGCAGCTTGTAATTCTAAAGAAGTCAAAGTCGAAAAAGAAATTAAGGAAATTAAATCTTTAAATATTATTAAAAACGATAAATATTATGAATTTCAAGACGAATTAAAATCGAAAAAAACAGTAAATTTAAAAATTAATTCAGATCTAAAATTGTTATATTTAGACACACCTATTTTTTCATTGAGCGATTCAAGTGTTTCATTACAAAATAGCGAAATTTCAGCTTTATTAAAAGAAAATAATTCATTTAGCGTCATTTTAAAAAACGCTTCATTTGAATATTTCCAAGTTTTTAACTTTATCGAAAAACCAGTTGAATCTGATGAACCAACTAATCCAGATCCAAAAGTTGATGGTTCAAAAAAAGACGAAATCACACCACCAACAGATAAAGAAAATCCTGTTGAAAAAGTAGATGAACCAATAACCACTGAACCTGAAAAACCAACTACAGATGATGACAAAAAAGATTCAGAAACTCCAAAAGATGAAGAAAAATCTGTAGATAAAGAAAAACAACCTACTAATCTTGAACCTACGAATCCTGCAATTGATAATGAAAATAAAGAATCTGAAACACCAACAAACGATTTAACTGAAGAACCAATTAACGAAAAATCAAAAGAAAAGAATAAAAATGTGGTTTTTGAATTAGTTGATGAAGATAAGGTTATCAAGTATGTCAATTCAACTTTAAATCTTTCAGGTAATATAATTCAAAAAGTATCTTTAAGACTAAGTGCAAATAAATTTTTAAGTTTTGATGATGAAAATAAAAATTTATTCAAAATTCGCGATGAGTGAGATTCAAGCGAAATTACATTTAAAAAAGGATTAGGAACTGTTAAGAGATTAAACACCTTTATCGAACGTAAAAAAGTAAAAATTACTTATCAATTCGTTGATGATTCAGCTGAATATGAACAAATTTTTGAAATCAATAATCCTTGAAAAGAACCGGAGATTATTATCAAAAAAACCAATTCGAATAGTTCAAACAATAATAATTCTGGTTCGTCTGCGAATAATAATGATAACAATGCAACATCAAATGATGTTGTAAATCTAGGTCTAACTTATAGAATCGGACATTGAAATATTTATAATTTCGGTTCAAAATCAACCGATTATAAAATTTACGGAATTGGACAAGTAATTGATAAATCTAACATGGATTTAGTTGGTTTAACAGAAATAAACTATTCTTCTGAAGATGATATTCAAAGAATAGTTGATGAATTAAACTCAATTCAAAATACCAATGATTGAACATATGTTTTACAACCTACTGACGAAGCAACTATGGACAGAGATACAAGCAGCACATGAGAAAAAATAGGGATTATTTATAAAAGTTCGAAATTTTCTCCTTATAGTTTTTCAAACGGAAAAGTAGGTGACTCATTTAAAGATGAAATTGATTTAATTAATGGTAGTAAACAACAATATAAAAGAGCACCATATGGTGTCCAATTTGGTATTGTTGGGACAAATAAAAAAATTACAACCGTTTTTGCTCATTTTGATAGTCCTGGTAAAAAAGGAGCTGAAAAATCTGTTAAAGGTTACGGATCTAGTCTTGGGGAATTCGAAGCGTCAGAAGCCAAGAATTTAAACTTAGTAATGAAATATTTTGATGATATTGATGGTCATGCGGCACTATTTTTTGGTGGCGACACTAACTTAAAAACAAATAATAATGAATTATTTGACGCTTTATATAGTGACGGATATGAGCGTGTTTATGGCGAAGACCGTGATGAGCACAAAACATCATTAGGAAATAGCTGAAATTATAGTCAACCATATGACCGTTTATTCTATAAAGAAGTGGAAAACATCAATTTTATAAATGAAAATGAAGCGAATTTTGTTGGATTCAAAGCTGATATCATTAATGCTTTTGAAAACGGAATATTAGATAGAGAACATGCTGATACGTTTGAATTTAAAAATTATGCTAACGACTTTAACAAATATATTAAAACTATTTCCGATCATACTTTAGTATATGTAGATGTGGAAGTTTAGAAAGGAACTAATGACATATACAAACATTAAACCATATGAAACCGGATTTTTGAAAGTAGATTCAATTCATAATTTATATTATGAAGTTTCAGGTAATCCTGATGGAATTCCGGTTTTATTTATCCACGGTGGTCCTGGTGGCGGGACAAGTGAAAGATGTCGTGAATTCTTTGATCCAGAGTTTTATAAAATTGTTATTTTTGATCAAAGGGGATGTGGTAAAAGCACTCCAAGCGGAGAATTAAGAAATAATACAACTCAAGATTTAATTAATGATATTGAACTTTTACGTGAAAAACTAAATATTGAAAAAATGATTTTATTTGGTGGTTCTTGAGGTTCAACATTATCACTAGTTTATGCGATTACTCATCCTGAACGTGTTATTCAAATGGTACTTAGAGGAATTTTCCTTTGTCGTTGAAAAGATATTGACTTCTTATATGAAGAAAATGGAGCAAGTAATTTCTTTCCATTTACTTTTGCAAAATATAAAGATTATGTAGATAAACACAATCCCGGTGTTAACTCGATTTTAACTCGTTATTATGAATTAATGACATGTGGTGATTATGAAAAAGAAGTTGAAGCAGATTTACATTTTGCAAATCTTGAAAATACTGCAGCGGTTTTAGTAAAAAATCCAGATAATAAAATGGATCCAAAACACGCATATGAAATTGGTAGAATTGAAGCTCATTATTTTGTTAATAATTCATTTTTACCTAGCAACAATTTTATTTTAGAAAACACTTCTAAAATTGAACATATTAAAACTCGGATTGTTCACGGTCGTTTTGACACTGTTTGCTTACCAAGTGCAGCGTATGAATTGCATAAAAAATTACCAAATTCAGAACTTTATTTAACCGAAGCGACCAGTCACTCAGCTTTTGAAAAAGCTAATTTTGAAAAATTATGTGAATTTATGGAACAAATTAAGCAAGAATACACATCACAAAAATAACTGTTTTTACACAGTTATTTTTTTATTTTCAAAAAAATTGCATATAGATAATGAGATGAAAAATAAAGGAATGTTATTTGAAAAACTAATTAATCAAACGATTGATTGGTTAGAAAAAAATAAAATTGCATATATTCAAAAATTAAATTTACCAATTAAATTTTCAGGGACAGAGAGCGACATCAAAGGAAATTTATGACTCAAAAATGTTAAGGTAACTCACAAATCTACTGTGGACTATATTGGTTGCTACCGGGGACAATTTATCGCTTTTGAAGCAAAAAGTACTAAAAGCGATCGACTCGAAAAAAGCAATATTAAAACAAATCAAATCGAATATTTAACTAAGGTAAATGCATGCGGAGGTCTAGCTTTCTATTTGATTTATTTTGAGAAATACGACCAAATTTTATGTACACCAGTTGATTGAATTTTATTTTTATTAAAGAACGAAAATAGCTTAAACATAGTTAATATCGTCAAAAATTCCTTATCTGTGGACATTCTCTTCCCTGGCATTTTGAACTTAGATAAAACACTAAAATTTTGAAATTAAAAAATGCATAAAAAACTTATGCATTTTTAGCTTTTTTAAAATTTTAATTAAAATTAGCGAATTAAAAATCAACTAATTCACGTAAGTATTTAGAAGGTTTATACTTCACAACACGTTTTTCACGAATTTCTAATGGTTCACCAGTGAAAGGGTTTTTTGTTACACGACCGCTTTTAATTTGAGTAGAGAAAGTTCCTAAGTCTGAAAGTTGAACTTTTTCTTCAGCGATTAATTCTTCTTTTAAAATAAACACAAAAGCATCGAAAAATTTATCTGCAACTTTTACAGGTACGTCGCATCTTTCTGCGATTCTGGTGATGAATTCTTTTTTTGTCATATTGCCTCCTATGTGCATGTCTTATATTTTTATTTTATCGAATTTTACTTTTATACCTATAAAATAATACTAAAAAATCAATTTAATTGTCAGTGTACAAAATATTTATAAAATAATAAAAACTCAATTGTGGTTTTTAATTGCAATCTGTGTTGCAAAAAACTAGCATTTTTACATCTGATTTTCTTATTTTAAAAAATCCTTTAAGGCTAGAGTTTCCAATTTCAACCTCAAAAACGAGGTCTAAGTTGGAAACTCAGTATATTGGAAAAGAAAAAACGAAAGACGACTTTAATTTCATCTTTCGTTTTTTAAATTCTTGTTGTTCAATTTGAGACTTAAAAATAATTTAATTGTTTTTTTCAACATCTTTAATGATGTCATTTAAAAGATCCGGTAGTGCACGGTAATCTTGGATTTTATTGTTAACAGATTCAATTGTAGACATTCCATCGAATTTATATTCATCCGGTTTGAAGATAACTAACGTGAATGAATCTTTGTCATTTTGTGAGTCTTTTCGATAGAAGAACTCTTTATAACCCTCCATGATTTTTTTGGTTTTTTCTTCGTCATAATTATTTTTTGATTTAACTTCGATTGCTACGAAATGATTTTTTATTTTTAAAATATAATCTGGAAAAGACTTTCTAATATCTGTTGTTGATCCGTCAATATATTCGAAATAGACACCTGTATGAACTGGGTTAACAGCTCATGTTTGAATCGTTTGTATATTATTGGTTTCATCTAAAAAAATTCTCAATCTTTTTAAAAATTCTTCTTCTGCTTCTGAACTATAAATAATGAATTTATCTTCTTCTTTTATGTTTTTTGAACTACGCACTTCTTTTGATAAATAATAACTTTGGTATGCGGATTTAATATCTAAATTGTCTTTAAGTTCAAGTTTAAATATATTTGATTTATATTTCGACTCTATTTTTTCTATAGAAACAAAATTAGGAAGTGTGACTTTGTCAAGTTTATAATTAATCCCCTTTTTATCTTTGTCTTTTTTCTTTTGAAAACTTAAGTATATTTTTTTAATTTCACTTTTATAGATTGTAAAAAAAGCATAAACAACAAGCTCGTATCTGAAGTTTAGTTCATTTGCTACACCTTCTAATTTCTTTAAAACTTTATCTTTAAGTTGTTTATTTCAGTAATTTTTCTGTTTTTCAATTAATTCTTCATTAGCTAAAGCTAAATCAATAGTGTTAAAAATAGCTTGACTGATAATCTTTTTCTCTGTATTTAAAAGATTTTCACTTTCTGAAATAATTTTTCCTTTTTCTTTAAATTCTGCCAGAAGTAATTTAGACTTTTCTTCTAGTTGTGACTTATTTATGAGTTTTAATATTTCGTCATGATATTCATTTGTTGTTTTGAAATTATAATATTTTTCTTTGTCGATCATACCCGATATAAATTCAACATCTTTATACTCTGGTTTTAGTACGAAAGAAGCATAACATTCAGTGTATGGAACTTTTGAGTAAGAATAAATGTAATAAGAAAAAGCGGGATTTTTTAAGTCTCAATTCTCATTGTTAGTGTATTTTACTGCGGGATTTCTTTTGATTCTCCCTACAGTTTGGATGCTTAATGTTTCAGAAGAAACGTTTCTTAATTGCACTAGTAAACAGGCTCTAGGAATATCTCATCCTACTGAAGGTCCTACTTTAAATATAATTACATCCACATCAGAGTTATTTTTTGAAATTTTTTCAAGTGAAATTTCTTCTCTACCACTTGAGTCTTTTTTATCATCTGAAAAATATGTAACTCAGTTTAGGTGATGTTTATTAAGAATTGTTTTAATTTCTTGAATTGTTTTTTCAAACTCTTCCTGATTTTCTTTGGTTTTATTTTCGACTTGAATTAGCATTGCTGGATTAATTTCTTTAAGGCCATATTTATTATCTTTATCAACATATGATTTTTTGATCTCTTTGAATTTTTCACAAGCTTTTTCAAGCAAATCTGTATTTTCGATTTCGTCTTCTTCTAATTCATTTATTCCTTCGTTATAAACTAATCTTTCTTTTAATAATTTTGTTGAATCTTCTTTTAATTCTTTTTCTGTAATTTCAACAATAATTGAATCATCAATATTTTTTGGGGTTGCGGTCATTTCGATGTAAAAATGAGCAGCTTCCTTTAGTTTATCATTAGCTTTTTGAGTATTTTCAATATCTTTCTCAGTTACATTCGCTCTATGTGCTTCATCACGAATGTAAATAAGTTCTGTATCTATCGAATTTTTAATATTATCTAAAAATGTATCTAAAATTCCTTCTTCTGTAAAAATTCTACCTTTACCAAAAGATGCAAGACCAAAAATTAAAAGACCACCGTTATGAATAATTGGTATATTAGCCGAGTAATCTTTTGCTTTATTAGCTGTTTTTGAAGAAGAAGGAGAAACGACATGTTTGATTTCAAATTTATTATTTAAATAAGGTAAAAACTTTGTTATATGTGTTTCCAACTGCTTTGGCAGTTCAGAATCAGAAATAGTTGCTAATACAAAAATTAATCTTTTACCATTACTTTGACTAATGACTCTATCAATAACATTAGAAATCATGAAAGTTTTACCAGCACCGGTCGGCGCTTTAAAAATTACTTTAGATTTATTTAGAGAATTAAAACAACTAACAATTTCATTAACAGCTTTTTCTTGAACACTAGTTAATGTCATTTTGATCCTCTTCATTTTTTAATGAATATAACTGCTTTAAGTAATAAAGAATTCTTTGTTTGTCTTCATTTTCATCTAAATTTACATTAGCGAAATCAGCAATTTCTTTAATAAATAAATCTATTTTGTCATTTAAACTTTCATTTATATCAATTGGAAATTGTTTAGTTTCATAAACTTTTAAAGGTACTTGGTAAGGTTCGTTTTTGTTTAATCATTCAAAATTTGAACTTCCATCAGTTGTTTCACCACGACTAATTCGATGCAATCTTTCATAAGTAACATTTTTAGCAATATCATTTTCATTATTGGTAACTATAGTTACACTTCTCTTGCCACCATCTTCTCTGTTCAAATCTCACACAGCATGAGTCGTTGTTCCTGAACCCGCAAAAAAATCAAGAACACGAGCGTTTTTGTTCGTGTGTAATCTAATTACATCCTTAATCAAATGAATTGATTTAGGAAAATTAAAGATTGATGAATTGTCGAGAATAGAATTCAAGAATTTTGTAGAAGAACCTGAATCATAAGACGGTTGATATCAAATGCTTTTGTAATTTGGTAAATTTAAATCCCCATTTTCTAAAGTAGGTCTCACTTTTTCCATAATAGAATTTGTTTCTTTTTTAAACTTTATTGAAGATAGTCTTTCTTTAAAACTTTTAAAACCTACTCTTCATCTGGCGAATTCACCTGTTTTGTATAAAGGTAATACAAATTTGTATCCTAAAGATTGATATTTTCTTTTTAGATTTTCTAAATATTCATCATTAAATTTATTTTCTTTTTTGTCATATAAATTATTGTATTCTTCTTCTTTTATCGAAAATACTTCATCCTTTTTTACGATTATAGGGTAAAACATAAAAGGACGATCTTCTCTTTTAGATTCACTTCCACTTTTTTTTAGATCTATTGATTTAAAAGATCCTTGAGAATCTTCTAGATTGAATTTCTTCTCTATTTCTTGTGATTCTATTTTTTTACCATTAAATTTTATTTTAGATATATTTTTAGCATAGATCAATAAATATTCACTTGCTTGTGATATATGTTTTTGATCTGATCTTGCACCTAAATTATTTATTATAGTTATGTTAGCCACGAAATTCTCTTCTCCAAAAATTTCGTCCATTAAAACTTTTAAGTATGCTTGCTCTGCGTCATCGATTGATATGAAAATTACACCATCATCTTTAAGGATGGTTCTAGCTTTGACAAGTCTTTCTCTAATCATGTTAAGTCAACCGTTACGAGAAAATTTGTCACGATAAATAAATTTCGAAGCCGAGACATTTTCTTTGTCATTGGCCAAATTATTACCATCTTTTTGTGTCGCTTCGGTATTATAAGGAGGATCAAGATAGATTACGTCGTAATTAAAATCAAGTCCTGCTCTCTCTCTCGACTACTATTAAATTATTTAAAACGTCGAAGTTTTCACCAATGATTAAAATATCTTTTTCTTTTGAGTTATTAATCTCATTTTTTTCTGTTCCAAAAGAAAGTTCTTTGTTTTCTTCAAGTAAAGTAATAGATTTGTTCGTAGTTATTGGTGTTGGAGCTACGTCAAAAGTAAATCCAAGCTTAATTCTTTGGATTAATAATTGATAAATGTTTTGAACATCTTCTTCTTTTGCGTTTTTGATAATTGTTTTACAAAGTTCTTTTTGATCTTTGTTAAATGTGCTTGTTGATAAATTATCTATCTTTTCTAAATATTGTTCTTTTATTGATTTTTCTTTGTTTTCATTAAATGTTGAAGTATTTAAATCTTTTTGCATTTTGATCCTCCTAAATATTATTTTTAAATTATATTAAATTTAAAAAAAGGTTTTGATATCTGTTCTTAAAGTTGTTTAAAAAATTTTATAAATGTTTATTTTGAGTTAAAAACGAGACAAATAATAAAAAATTTATTTAAAAAATATAGCTATGGAAATTTTATTGCTCAAATCAAACCACTTATTCAAATCTGAACACACAATTTAATTTATATTTTTTGGATTTTTTAAATTAAAAGAACAAAATTAGAACTTTAAAGAACTGTTTTTTGATTTTTGTAAATAAATAGATAAAATTTATTAAAAGGAAAGTATGGAAAAAGAAAAGATTATTTCAAAAATTATTAATGAATCGCTTGACAAAATTATGGCGAATCGTTTTGAACGTTATTCAAAATATGTTATTCAACAAAGAGCCTTACCAGATGCTCGCGACGGATTAAAACCAGTGCAAAGAAGGATCTTATTTTCGATGCACGAACTTGGTTTTACACATAATCGTAGCTATGAAAAATCAGCCCGTGTGGTTGGCGATGTTATTGGTAAATACCATCCACATGGTGATAGTTCGATCTATGAAGCTATGGTTAACATGAGTCAGTGATGAAAAAGCAATATTCCGCTTTTGGACATGCAGGGGAATATTGGTTCGCTTGATAACGATCCGGCTGCTGCGATGCGTTATACAGAAATACGTATGGCTAAAATTGCTCAATATGTACTTTCAGATTTAGATAAAAATACTGTAACTTTTGTGCCAAACTTCGATGATAAAGAAAAAGAGCCTGTTGTTTTACCATCAATTTTTCCAACTTTATTAGTCAATGGAGCAACAGGGATTGCAATTGGTATGGCGACTGATATGCCACCACATAATTTTGAAGAGATTATGGAAGCAACCATTGCAAAACTTCAAAATCCAGAAATCAGTTTAAAAAGTTTATTAAAAATTGTTAAAGGACCAGATTTTCCAACTGGTGGAGTAATTTATGGTACTGAAGGTGTGCACGAAGCATTAGAATTAGGAAAATTACAAAAAAATAAAATCAAATTATTTGCAAAATATAACATTATCACTTCCGATAAAAATAAAGTTATTGAAATTACGGAAATTCCATATGGTGTTGTTAAAAGTGAATTAGTTTATTCGATTGACTTAATAATTAATAATAAAGATGTTGATGGAATTTTAGAAATCAAAGACCACTCTGACCGTGAAGGGATTAAAATTGTCATTACTTTAGAAGTTGATGCAAATGAAAAAAGTATTCTAAATTATCTTTTTGCAAAAACGAAGTTGCAAGTTAATATTAACTATGACAATATCGCAATTTATAATAATTCACCAAAATTGATGAACTTAAATCAATTATTAGATGCTTATATTGAGCATGTCAAAAATGTCCAAACTAAAGCAATCACTTATGATTTAGAAAAATTTAAATTAAGATTAGAAATTGTTTTAGGATTCTTAAAAGTTACCGAAATTACCGACGAAGTTATTCGAGTAATTCGTAAAAGTGAAGGAAGTAAAGCAGGTGTTATCGAAGACTTGATGAAGTACTTCCAATTTACCAAAAACCAAGCAACTGCTATTGCTGAATTAAGACTTTACCGTTTATCAAAAACTGATAAAGAAGAAGTTTTAAAAGAAAAAGCAGAATTAGAAGAAAAGATTGCTTACTTATCTTCTTTATTAGATGACGAAGCAAAATTTGTACAATATTTAATTTACATTTTAGAGAAAATGAAAAATGAATTTCCTTGTCCACGTAAAACTCAAATTGTAGCAAATGAGTTAAGTTTAAATTATGACGAAAAAGACTTAATTAAAGAAGAAATTATTAATATTGGAATTTCAAGACATGGATATATTAAGCGTTTATCTCAAAAAGTGATTGATTCAAATGATTTTGCAACCTATCAACTGAAAGATGATGATTATTTAACTTTTTGAAATAAGGTTAATACCTTAGATACCTTTTTAATTTTTACAAGTTTTGGAAATTACGCAATTATTCCAATTTATAAAATTGCTGAATCAAAATGAAAAGATCTTGGTGTTCACTTAACTGATTTTGTTGACTTAAAACCAGGTGAACAAGTAGTGAGTGTAATCGAAATTCAAGACTGAAATTCAAATAATTTTATTGTAATTAGCACTAAAAATGGAATGATTAAAAAGACACCAGTTAAAGACTTTGAAGTTTCAAGATTAATCAAAACTTACACCGCAATTAAAATTTCAGATGATGACGAGGTTGTTAATGCATGTATTAGTGATGGTACAAAAGATGTAATTTTTGTAACCAAAAACGGACTATTTACTAAATACTCTGAAAATGAAGTTAATATTTATGGTACAAAAGCAAAAGGTATCAAAGGAATTTATCTTTCGACGAATGATTATGTAGTTTCATTTACTACCGCTCAACATAACGATGTTTTAACTTTAATTACACATGAGGGATTAATTAAGAAAATTCGCACAAAAGATATGCCTTATGTAAGTAAAAACAATAAAGGTAAAGAATTATTTAAAAATAAAAAGAATGATCCACATCATGTTGTGGAGATTTATGCAACTCGTGATACTGATATGTTGCTATTACGTGATAGTGACGGAAATAGTTATTTAGATCCGGTCAAACAGTATCTATTCTCAAAAACAGATGATACTTTCTACAATGTAAATATTTCAAACTTTGTGGCCGGAGTAATTCGTAAAACTCAAAAAGTGACAAATAAAGATACATCATTTGAGACAAAATTTGAAAATAAAAAAACCAAAGAAAATGATGAAAAAGTATTTGCAGAAGCGGAAAAAAAGATTAGCACAATTGATGAAGATTTAAATGAATTATTAAGAAAAGTTAATTTTTCATTAAAAGAAAAGACTAAAAATGACAAAAATAAGAATTAATGATGAAATTATCGTAAAAGCAAACGAAGTAAGTTACCAAGGTTTAGGAGTTTTTCGTGATGAGAATTTTGCAATCTTTGTACAAGGACTTTACAAAGATGAAGAAGCCTTAATTCGAATTACCAAAGTTAACAAAAATTTTGCTTTTGGACATGTTTTAAAATACTTATCAATTTGCGAATCTCGAATTGAAACACCAAATAAATATTTAATTAACAGTAATATCGCTCCTTTTTTTGGTATTGAATATTCTGAACAATTCAAATGAAAACAAGAATATGCAAATAAAGTCATTAATTGAAATCTAAAGGATTTTGCTGCAATTAATAAATTTTATCCAAGTGCACAAGAAATTGGATATCGCAATAAATCTAAATACTTTTTAGAAGTTAAAAATAATATTTTGGTATGTAGTTCAAGTTTATTTAATTCAAACGAAACAATTACCGTTGATAATAATCCGATCGAAAATCCAATTTTGGCTAAGACAATAAAAAAAGTTGTCGCAGTAATTAACGAATATTATTTTTTACTCAAAAAGAACAAACGTCTTTACAATTACGAAAATATTTTAGGACGTGTTAATGAATTTGGTGATGTGTCACTGTCAATTACTATTCATCCTGATTATTCGATTCCGCAAGGTTTAATTGAAAGATTAAAACTTTTAGATTTGGTTGAATTATGAGAATTTAAAAAGACTAAATCAGGATATAAAAAACTTCAAATCATTACTAAAAAACCATTCAAAATGTATTTTGAGAATTTTGAATTCGACATTAAACCGGATTCATTTTTCCAAGTTGATTTACAAAGTTTTAAAAATGTTGTAAACGACATGAATGGAATTATCGAACAAGTCAAACCAAAAAGAATTGTCGATTTATACTGTGGTGTAGGTTTTTTAGGAATTGTAACTAACAAAAAAGACACTGAATTACTTGGAATCGATTTAAACGAAAATTCGATTGAAAGTGCTAAAGAAAACCTTAAAAATAACGGATTCAAAAATTTTGATTATAAGAAATTTGATTTAACACATTTTGATGAAAAAACAGAATTAAGAAATGATGATTTAGTTTTAGTTGATCCACCACGCGAAGGATTGACCGAAGATGTGATTAATTGATTAACTCGAAGCAAAATTCAGAACATTATCTATATTTCATGTGATATTAAAACTTTAATCCGCGATCTAAAAATATTTAGAGAAAATGGTCATAAAGTGAAATTATTAAACGCTTATGACAATTTTGCTCAAACATCTCATTTTGAA
The DNA here is from genome assembly GCF_001900245.1 of Mycoplasmopsis pullorum. NCBI lineage: Bacteria > Bacillati > Mycoplasmatota > Mycoplasmoidales > Metamycoplasmataceae > Mycoplasmopsis > Mycoplasmopsis pullorum. Next base: position 370,242 of record NZ_CP017813.1, read on the forward strand.
TTGCTTTGCTGAATTGAAAAATAAATGATATTATTTTTAATTAGGTACAAATATGAAAGAACTTAAAGCGTTTAACGTTATCACAATCGTTTCCACTCTAGTGAGTATTATTACTTGAGTTTTATTAATTTATTCAATTATTAACGGATATTTTGTTTCAAATCTAAAAAGTGGACTTGACACAACAATCTTTTATTTAACAATTATTTTTCTAGTATTGTGAATTTTTCTATTATTAATGGATTGATTCTTATTAGTTTTTGAAATGGTTGCTGGAATCAACAATTCACTTTTTAATTATCCAATTTACTACGGATTGATTTGAATATTAACTCCTTTTGTTATCGGTTTAATTTTGCAAATAATCATTACATACAAACTGGAAAAACAAATTTCAAAGACAAAAATGTAAAAATTATTTAATACCATAAAAATAACTAAAACATCTGTATTACAGGTGTTTTTTTGTTTTTTAAGTGGTAAAAATCTCTTTTTCATCTATGAAAAATTTATGGAAATTGACAAAAAGCTATGAAAAAAAAAAAAAAAAAAAGTAAAATCCGGTTATATCTATCTAAAAGATAGATATATATCAAGATTTTAGTTCTTAACGAACTAAAAGGAGAAAATATGAAAAATAAAAAAATTTCGAAACTTACTTCAGGAGTTTTAATTCCTTTAGCATCCTTTCCTTTATTTTTGCCAGTTTCTGCAAATACAGTAGTTAATGCAGATGCTTCTGTGGTTGATGGATTTAACCAAATTAACCACTATAATTACGAGGATAAATATACTTCTGATTTATTTTGAACATCGAAATATAGAATTCACACTGACATTTATGATAAATGAGATAAACCATTTAGAAATCCAAACTATCCAAATGATTTAGATAATTATATTCAAATACATGACGCTTCGGTAAGTGGTTTTAATCCAGTGTCTTTAACAGATTCCACAAAATTATCTTCAACTGCTTGAAAAATAGAAGGTAATAATACATGATGAGCCAATTCTGACATTCAAAACAGACAAACAGGTAAAAAATATTTAATTAGATTTAATGCAAATAGACCTAAATTGCACGAAGGTTTTCTTGTTGGTTCTATATATTTTTCAAAAGATTTAGCTTTAACTGGGGAATTGAAAATTACTCTTAGAGATAAGAACAATTTAAATAATATTTTTCAAACCAGATCATTTACGATTAGCGAAACACAACTTACAAATGATAAAACCGGAATTCTTAATAGATTTTTAAATTTAAGACAAAACATAAACACCAATCCTACTAGCAATCCGCAAATTTGAAGTATAGTTTATAATCCTGGTTATTCTGAGGCACCAAATACTATAAATATAGAAGATAGAAAAAAAATCGAAAAAACTAATGAATATAGATTTCTTAATAGTAATTATGCTGATGATACAAGTTATAGATTAAATGTTGATACTAATAGAAGTGGTGCTATTGCTAATTTTCTAATTAATAGAAGATATAAAAACAGATTCGAACTTTGAGATAGCGATTTGTTTAGTGATAGCTCATGAAGAATTGATCCTAAGAACTGAGAGCAGGGTGGTTTTAATAAATATTTAAATGGAAATAGACAACCATATGATACTTGATATTTAAATTCATCTTCATTAAGTTCTTTGCGGAATGAGAGTAGTACAAATCCATATACTGCTATTTCTAAAAATGGTGGTGCATTACTTCTTGTCTACGCAAATGAATTGTTTTATGGCAAAAACTATCTATCTTATATAATGGACATTGAATTTGAAATAAAACCAAATATTTTTGAAGATGGAACAATTCCTCTTGATTTTAATTCTAAAGGTGAATCATTTTTTGGTGTATCTAGCATGACGCCACAAAATTCAAAAGATACATATCAAGATAATTATAAAAGAATAGTTTCTGGAAAAGATTATGATAAACGATACTACTGAACAACAGGATTGATTCGTCATAGTGATAGAAAAGAAACTACTGCTATTCAATTTATAACTAATGAATCAATGAGTTCTGAAGTCGATGCTAGTGATGTTATTCCTTCATCGTCTATTTTAAAAGTATATAGAACAGGTAACACACCTGACAATACAATATTGCCTGATGATAGAAATAAATTGACTGTAGATAGAACTAATCTTACAAATTCTGCAAATAAGAGATCTTTCAAAACTAAAAATAGCTTTATTTTAGAACCAAGTACAATTATTTCTAATCCTTCAAAAACATATAGAGATGAGCTAAAAAAATGAACTAATGATTGATTGTATTTAGAAGTTTCTTTAAATGAGACTAATGATCAAATGAAGTGAAAACCAATAATAAACACTGATAAAAAGTTTACAACTTCAAGAACAAATGCTGGATACGTTGAACAAAATATTACATGAGATTATACTGACTATGAAAAATTAAGAAGACACATAAACTCTAAACAATGATTAACCAAAGCTCAGAAAGATCATTATCTCCAAAAAATTTTAAATGCTGCTGACAAAAATAATTACTATTCAATATCTGAATTTGAAAGTCTTAAAAACGAAATTGATAAACATGATAAAGCACAGATGGATGTTGAAGAAGCTTATAATCAAGTGGTTAATTATGTTCTAGATAACAAAACTAAATTCATCTTTGCTTCTGAGAGTAAGAAGCAAGCAGTTGTTAATATTCTAAATGATTATTGAGAAGTTGGTTCTTTCAAAAGTTCATTTAGCAATAATAACGATAGATTTTTAAAAAGAGATGAGTTTACAAAATTTAAAACTGTAACTTTTTTAAATGATTCATTAAGAACAATCAACTATTATATAAACAATTTGACTAATTTAGATGGTGATTCTCGAATTAATGCATATAAAACTTCTATAGAAAAAATCAACGTTATAAAAGACTCTACTTATAATAAAGCAAAATTTCAAAAGTTTTTAACCGCAATTGAAAATGATGCGGTTCAAGAACTAACTTTAATTACTCCTACAGTTTATGGTAAAAATAATATTGCCAGTCTTACAGTTCTTAAAGAACTTTGAACTTCGCCATGAATCAATTTGAATTATTGGGATAAATTAGATGAATTAAAAACTTCAATTCAAACAACTAATTCAATTTATGAAAAAGCAAAAATTATTAATCAAGAAATTCAAAATATAAAAACTGCTTCGACTTTAACAGGTGATAATTCACAAAACTATTATTGATATAATTATTTACAAAAATTTAACGATTTATCTATAAATTCTTTATGAAAAGGTTATTCTTCATTACAAACTCTTGCAACAAAAGAAAATGATTGAAATGAACTATATAAAAGAATTATTGGTACATCAGCAACTGACTCAAATAACATTTTTTCAGACGCTGCAGATAAATACAAAAAAGATGATAATACAAAGTATATTCCTGAGAATTTAAAAAACATATCAACATTAAAAACAAATTATGAAGAAACATTTAAATCGTTAGTTGATAGTTTAGATCTTTCATTTGGTAATGGAGCGAGATTAGTAGAAGAATTTGAAAAGTACGAATACCTTGATAAAACTACACTTAGAAATTATTGAAGTAAGACAAGCACTCAAAAAACCTATTATTTTGGTGATTTAAGAAATATTTACAACAATAATACTCCATTGAATTTAAGAAACTTTTCAATTTCATCATCAGACGCTTTAACTTTAATTAAACCTGATCAAACAGCTGTAACTAATGCATTAAAATCTATTTCAAATCATGTTTATAGTTTAGCATCAGACGCTATTAAAACTAAAATTGATAATTTATCAGATTTAACCAAAACTAGAAAACAATATTACAAGGCTGAAATAGATAAAATTGTGACTTCTAAATCTAGCGTTCTTTATAAGAATGATACTTATTTTACTTCGTTATGAAACGCAGCTCAAGATGAAGATACTGAACAAGCAAGAATTAATCAAATAGCAACTCAACTAGCTAGTGGTGCAAATAAATTTGATTATTTAAACAAAAGTCAAACATTAGTTGATAATGCAATTTACACAAATTTTAATGTCGTAAATCCACAACAATATCAAAATGTTCGCATCGAGGTGAAAAAAGTTGCTCAAAAAGATCCGATTATCACTGGTGGTCGTGCAAAAGTTAATTATGTGGTTTATTCTACTAAAGCTCAATACACTCATTTAGCAAGTTACCATAAAACAAATGACGGTAGTGAAGCAATTACCGATGTAAATAATGAAGCAGCATGATTCACATCTGATTGAGTTACTGACTTTAAAGCGGATGAAGTTCGTGAAAAAGCTCGTTTAGAAGCGTTAAGTTTACAATTTAGTAACAAACATAATAAAATTCACTTACCAAGTGAAATTGATAGATCTAATTTTAATAATGAAATTAGCATATCAAATTCAAATACACAAGTAGCATTTAATCCTGTAACTGAAGAAGTAATTGTTGAAACTTTAACACCTAATGATAAAAATGGAACATTATCATTTACTTATAAAATGAGATCAAAACAAATTACTAATCCAATAGTTGAAACAACTCAAAAGAGCGCGACAGTTATTACGACTACAAATAAATTTAAAACTGAAGTTGATCGTCTAAATGAAGTTTTAGCTCAAATTAGTGCAACTTTAAAAACTGAAATTGCTAATAAAGCTAGCCGTTTACCATCACAAGTGCAAAATAATGAAATTGAATTTAATGATTTAGCAAGTCAATATAATGCAAAAGTAATTTTAAGCAACCTAAGTTCAAATAATGATACTGGAGTCTTAAATGTTACCTATAAATTGCAATCAACACGTGCTAATTACACTGATGTAGTTTCGACAAATACTAAAGATTTAAATAAAAGTGGATTTTTAACTCTTCTTGAACAAAAAAGACGTGAGGTTCTAAAATTAGTTGACGACAGCACTTTATTGACTAAACCTGAAAAAACAGATTTTAGAAACCAAGTAAATGCTGCCGATACAATTCCAAAATTAAATACTTTAGAACAAAAAATCAAAATTACTGAATTAGTTAATAAAGTTAATCAATATACATACTTAAATAATGCTCAAGCAAATCATGTTAAAGATCAAATTCGTGCTTCAAGAGACTATGAATCAGCTAACTTAATTTACAATGATGCTAGTGATTTAAATGATTCAATGAAAGAATTACATGAAGAAGTAATCTCGGAATTGAGTCAACTAACCAATCAAGTAATTAGTGATAACCAAGACACTTCTGATAAAGTTAATATCAATTATACTTTAGCAAGTGCTGATAAAAAATCTACTTATGACAATGCTTTAAGAACAGCACAAACTTTACTTAATAAAGCTAATGGTGCAAATGAATCTAATCCAGATAATATAACTTTAAACTTAAGTACTGCGTTTGCACAATTAGACGGTACTCAAAATGAAACTAGATTACACAATCAAATTGATGCATTAACTCACTTAAATACGACACAAAAATCAAAACTTAAAGCTTCAATTTCAAGATCAAAATCTTTAAGTTCTGCTGAAGCAATTGTAACTAAAGCGACAGACTTAGATACTGAAATTGCAAATATAGAAGCTAAAATTAATGAAGCTCAAGAACTTAAAACTAAAACTATTTATACTGGTGAAGATAATAAAGGACCTTTTGATAGTGCTTTAAGTACTGCGACTCAAACATTAAATGACATTAAATCAAATGATTTAGATAGTTTCGGTTCAGCTCTTTTAGAAGCTAAAGCGACCGAATTAACAAATAAAACAGCGAATTTAACAACCGCAATTGCTAACTTAGATGGTGAACGTAAACAGTTTAAAAATGATTTAAAAACAAAATGAAACTTATTAGAAGAAACTGAAATAAATAACTTAGTTCAAAAAGTCGATTCAATTCCTAAAACTGATTTTAACGACACTAAAAAAGCTCAAATTATTCAAGAAGGATTTGACTTAACTAAAACCAAAGCTAGAACACGCTTATCAAGTACTTCATTACCTAATAATGAATTTCTAAACTTGAATAAAGCTGAATTGGATGGTTATGTAGGACTTGTTAATTTACAATCATCAAATCCAAAAACAACTGGAAAATATGATCAAAAAATTGCAGACCAATTGAATGATGCTAAAGCTGATAATAAAACCAAACAAGATGCAATTGATGCAATTAATACTCTTGATACATTAACACAAGATCAAAAAAATATTTTTATTAATAGTGTTAAAGATCAAGTTGTTGCTAGTGCTTTAAAACACCAAAATGACGCAATAGCATTAAATAATGCAATCAAAGATCTTAAAAATGTTGTTTTAGAAAAAGCAAAGGATTTAGCAGATGATGATACATTAGAACATATAAATATGTTTAATGCTGCTAAAACAGACAAAAAATATAGACTTGCAGACACAGATAAACAAACTACATATGATAATAAATTAACACAAATACAAACAGCAGTGTCAAAATCTAACGTTCAAAAATCTGAAATTGAAGGATTAAAACAACCATTCTTAGATGCATTTAATGCTTTGAATGGTCTAGATAATGAAACAAGATTACATAATCAAATCGATGCTTTAAGTAAGTTAACTCTAGATCAAAAAACCAATCTTAAAAAATTAGTTTCTGCTGCTAATTCTTTAGTTGATGCGGAAGCTATTGTTGCAAAAGCAACAACCTTAAATGATGCAATTACTGCATTAGAAACTAAAATTGCAAAAGCAAAAGAAGTTAAAGGTCAAACTATTTATATTGGCGAAGATAATAAAACTCCTTTTGATGATGCTCTTAGTGGTGCCGAATCTACATTATCAACTCTTAAATCGGACAATTTAGAAAGTTCTAGTGCAGTTGATTTACAATCAAAAGCAACCGATTTAAACGGAAAAGAAACAGCACTTCAAAATGCAATTGATAATTTAGACGGTATTCGAAAACAATTCAAAAAAGATCTTGCACAAAAATGAACCTTATTAGATGAAAGTGAAAAAAATGCGTTAATTAACAAAGTTGATACTATTGATAAAAACCAATTTAACGATGCTAAAAAAGAAGAAATCGTTAAAGAGGGATTCACAGTTGCTAAAACTAAAGCAAAAAATAGATTATCAACGAGTCCTTTCCCTAATGTCGAATTTGAAAACCTTAATGAAGCTGAGTTAAATGCAATTGCTACAAAAATTGATTCAGATGTTGATACTCCTTTTAATATTAATGCAGAAAAATACGATCAATCTGTTGTTAATACCTTAAATGAAGCTAAATCAATTAATGATCAAAAACAAGAAGCAATTAATAAGATAAATGATAAGTCTGAACAAGGTGAATATCCTAATTTAACAGATAACCAAAGAGCTGAATTTGTCAAATCAATCAAAGCTCAACCGCTTGCTAAAACTCAGGAAACTCTTGTTAGTGCAAAACAACTTAATCAAGCAATCGCAGAAGCAAAAGGTGTAGCTTTAGAAAAAGAAAAAGAATTAACACAAAATACTGGTTTAACTTTTGAAGAAATACCAAGTAATTCAAAAAGCAAACCAAAATATAAATTCGCAACCAATCAAGCTGATTATGATTCAAAATTAACTGAGTTATTAAATTATCTCAAATCAGACAATCCTTTACCAACTCCAGAAAAAATCAAGCAAAAATTAGAAGCCTTTAAGAGTGCTTATGACGCACTAAATGGTGATGAAAAATTAAATGCATTAAAAAATGAAGTTAACAATTTAACACATCTAAGCGAGACACAAAGAAATCAAATTAAAGAGTCAATTTCAAATAGCGACTCATTAGCATCTGCAAGTGAAATTTTAGAAAAAGCAAAAGAGTTCAATCAAGCAATTGGTAACTTAAAAACTAAAATTCAAGATGCTAAAGCTAAAAAGCAAGATGAGATTTATACTAGTGATACAAGTGAGAAAAAACAAACTTTTGACCAAGCAATTACCGCTGCTGAAACTGCTTTAGGTAATTACGAAAGTGCTAGTCTAGATGCGTTAAATGCAACTGAACTTTCTGAAAAAGCGAATGCAGTTAATATTGATACTTCAACTTTAAATACTGCAATTAACCAATTAGATGGAAAAAGACAAGCACTTCGTGATGAAATTAACGCTTATGATAGTGAATTAATTTCTGCTGCTGACAAACAAACTTATATTACTCAAATCGATTCACTAAATCAAACAAATCCTGAAACAACTGATTCAAAACGGATTTTAGATGAAGCTTTTGCCGCTGCTAAAAATAAAGCAAAAGAAATTGTTAGTGGTTTAGGTAATTTAAGTGAAGCAGACAAAAAGAAATATAAAGATCTTTTAGAAGTAGCAGTTAAAGGTTTACCAACAGCTCCAGATAGTAATCTAAAAACAATTCTTGAACAAGCTAAAAATGATAATAATGCTAAACAAGAAGCAATTGAACGTATCAAAAATTTAGATAACTTAACCAAAGAACAAAAAGATGAGTTCGAGAAACAAATTAAAGAAGCTGAAACAAGTCAAGTTTCAAATATTGAAACTACTGCGACTGACTTAAACAACGCAATTCCGGATGCTAAGGAAAAACTTGCTCAATTACAAGCTAAAAAAGACGAAATTAAGTACAAGTGAGCCGATTTAACAAATAAAAAGGATTTTGATGGCAAATTGCAAGCACTTAATGATTTAATTACTTCAACAGGAGCAACTAAGGAAAAACTGGAAGAAGCTGAGAGTAATTTAAATAATTCATATAATGCTCTTAATGGCGACACAAAACATGACCAATTAAACGCAAAAATTGACCAATTAACTTATTTAGGCGCAAATCAAAGAAAACAACTTAAAGATAAGATTGTAACATTTGATGATTATGAAAAAGCTAAAGAATTAGTAAATAATGCTCAAACAATTAACGATGCAATTAAGAAATTAGAAGAAAAAATTGCAGATGCAAATACTACTAAATCTGATGAAGTTTATACCTTAGATGAACAAACTAAAAAGACTGCATTTGACACTGCCTTAAGTCATGCAAATGATAAATTAAGAGAATACAAAACTCTTGATTTAACAACTTTAGATAATGATTCGACGACTACTAAAAAAGCTGAAATTGAAAAAGAAGTTAATGATTTAGATACTGAAATTAACAAATTAGACGGATATCGTCACGCATTTAAAGAATCATTAAAAGGTAAATGACATTTATTAACTGATGATTTAGCACCTTTAAATGCAATGGTGGATAAACCTAACTTCCCTAAAAAACCAGAAACAGTTAATAAAGAAGAAGTTTGAAATGAAGGTTTAAGAATTGCTAAAACAAAAGCAACTGAAAAATTAAACTCAACCACATACAACAATTTATCAGCAGCTGATTTACAAACTTTAAAAACTGAAGTTACTCAAGCAACTTTAAATTCAAATGCTCAAAATGACACAAATCAAAAATTTGATGATGCAGTAAAAGCGATATTAGATAAAGCTCAAGAACAAAATCAAGCAAAACAAAATGCAATGAACGCAATTGATGCTTTAGATAATTTAACTAATGAGCAAAAAACTAAATGAAAAGAAAAAGTTAAAGCTGATGTTGTTGCTCAAGCACAAAATATCAAGAATGATGCGACTGCATTAGATACTGCAATTAAAGCATTAAAAGACGAAGCTTTAAGCGAACTTAAACAATTAAGCAAGAATCCGGCTTTAGATGCTAATTCTATGTTTAGTGCAGACAAAATTGCTGATAAATATAAACTCGCTGATGCAAATCTTAAAACTGAATATGACAAACAATTAGCAAGTATTCAAACTTTAATTTCTAAAGTCGATGTAACTAAAGATGAAATTGAAACTGCTAAAAGTGCATTAAATACAGCCTTTAGTGCTCTTAATGGTGATACTAAATTAAGCGAACTGGAAAAAGAAATTGACAAATTAACCAATTTAAGTGATGAACAAAGAACAAAACTTAAAGAATCAATTGCTAATGCCGAAACACAAGATAAAGCAAGCGAAATTGTCGACAAAGCTCGTGAATTAAATACCAAAATTGGTGATTTAAAAGCAAAAATTCAAGAAGCTAAAGATAAACAAAACGATCCAATTTATACTAAAGACACTCAAAATAAAAAATCAACTTTTGATGAAGCAATTAAAGCTGCTGAGATAGCTTTAGAAAATATTCTTAAAGAGGATTTAGGTACTTTAGATGCAACTCAAATCGCTGCTAAAGCAAGTGAAGTTGAAAACCAGATTAATACTTTAGATACTGCAATTAATCAATTAGACGGTAAAAAACAAGCTCTTAGAGATGAAATTAATGCTTATAGTTCTGAATTAATCGCTGATAAGCAACCATATTTAGACAATATTGAGCAATTAGATCGTGTAAATCCTGATCAAACTCAAGCAGATGCAATTCTTAAAGAAGCTTTTGATGCGGCTAAAGATAAAGCAAAAGAAATTGTTAATGGTTTAACTAATTTAAGTGAGACAGATAAAAATAGTTTTAATACTCAATTAGAGTCTGCAAATAAAGGTACTTCACAAAGTCCTGATAGTGAATTAAATACAATTATTGCTAATGCTAAAGCTGCTGATAAGACTAAACAAGATGCAATTGATCGAATCAAGAAATTACCTAACTTGAATGATGAGCAAAAAAATGAGTTTGAAAGACAAATTAAAACCGGTCAAGCTGCGGATGTAACAACAATTGAAGACAAAGCAAAAGCTCTTAATGATGCAATTCCTTCAACTAAGACATTAGTTGAAACTAAAGAATTAAACAAAAATGATATCAACTATAAATGAGCAGATCAAGGTCTTAAAAATACTTTTGATGAAAAACTTAAAGCTCTAAAAGATTTAATTGAATCAATAGATGCAACCGCCGAATTAATTGCTAATGCTAAAACCGACTTAGAAAATGCATATAATGCTTTAAATGGTGATACTAAACACGAAAATCTTAATAATAAGATCGATACACTTACAAGTTTAGATGAGACTCAAAGACAAGCACTTAAAGAAAAAATTAAGAGTTTTGATGATTATACTAAAGCTAAAAAATTAGTCACAAATGCACAAAATCTTAATGATGCAATTAAGACACTTCAAGATAAAATCTCTACCGCTGAAAATACTAAATCAGAACCAGTTTATACTTTAGAAGAAAAATCGAAAAAAGATACTTTCGATCAAGCAGTCAAAATTGCTCAAGATGATGTTAAGTCATATCAAGGTATTGATGTAACTAATTTAGATGAGGAGATAGTTACTGCTAAAAAAGCTGAAATTGCAACTAAAGTAACTAATTTACAAGCTGAAATTGATAAATTAGACGGATATCGTCATGCGTTTAAAGAATCATTAAAAGGTAAATGAAACTTATTAGAAGAATCTGACTTAACCACATTAAATAATATGGTTGATGAAGAAAACTTCCCTAAAAATCCTCAATTAGACGATAAAAGAAGAGTTTGAAATAAAGGATTAGAATTAGCCGCTGCTAAAGCAAAAGCTAAATTAATTCAAGATAATTATGCAAACCTTTCAAGTGCTGATTTGGATACTCTTAAGCAAGAAGTTTCAAATGCTCAACTTAATGAAAGTGCCGAAACTCAAGCTGATCAAAAATTTGATGATGCTGTGCAAGCAATTTTAACTAAAGCGACTCAACAAAATCAAGAAAAACAAGCTAAAATTGCCGAAATTCAAAACTTAAGCAACTTAAATCAATCGCAAAAAGATGCTTTAATCCAAGAAGTTAAAGGTTCATTACATTCGCAAGCTCAAAGTGTGCTTGAAAAAGCTAAAACTCTTGATGAAAAAATGAAGCAGTTAAAAGATAAAGTTGCTGAAGAGTCTACAAATAAAGCTTTAGACGCATACCAAAATTCTTCTGAAAGTGTTAAAAAAGCATACAAAAATGCATTAGAAAATGCAAAAAATGTTATTAATAACCAACCTGCAAATAATGGAGTTTCAATTCCAGCAAATGCTGATGCAACTCAAGTTGATCAATTAATTAGTGCTTTAGATATAGCTTTAGTTGTTATTAAGAAAGTCGCAGCTAAAAATGTTGTTGATAATCTAAACAATCTTTCTAAAACTGAAAAGAATGAGTATAAAAATCAAATTGATCAAGCTAATACTCCAGAAGAAGCTGAAACTATCAAAGAAAAAGCTAAAAATGCAAATGATAAAAAACAAGAATACATTGATCGAATTAATCAAACACCTGGCTTAAGCGAAGAAGAAAAACAAGATTATATTAATCGAATCAAAGACACAAAATTTGATAGTAGTGAAGCAAATAATGACCAAAAATTCGAAAATATTGTTCTTGATGCAACAAAACAAGGACTAAAAAATCAAATTGATGGAACTTACATTTACTTAAATCCAAAACAAAAAGAAGATTTAAAAAACTTAATTGATTCTAAAACGACAATTGCAGAAGCTCAAGAAGCATTTAATTCATATTCGGAATTAAATGAAAAAATGAAAAAACTTAAAGATGAAGTAATTCCTGCAATTGAAGCAAAAGTTGAACAAGATCTAAATAAAAAATACTCAAAAGCAACTGCGACAACTAAAGATGCTTTTGATGCACAATTAGCATCTGCTAAAGATTTATTAACTTCAAGCACAGACAATGGTGAAAATACTTTAGGAACTTTTATTGCTGATGTTAATACTGATAATAGTTTAGAAAACTTGTTTGCTAAATTAGATGGTGAAATTGTTGTAGCTAAAGAAAACATTAGCGATAAAACTCAATTTGAAAATCTAAATGAGAGTGAAATTGAAAAATTAAGTGAAAAATTAGATGCAATCAATTTATTAGATAGTGATTATGCAACTCAAATTTCTAAAATAATTGATCAAGCAAGTGCAATTAACACTGCTAAACAAGAACGTATTAATCAAATTAATGGTTTAACCAATTTAAGTAATGAAACTTCAGACGCTAAACCTGTTTCAGAAAAACAAGCTTTAATTAATGAAATTAAAAATACAGTTGTTGAAATTAATGCAAATGCAAATCCAGTTTCAATTACTCAAGATAGTGCAAACGCATTAGATGCGATTGTACTTAAAGCTCAAAAACAAGATTTAATTAATCAAATTAATACAGCTTATGAACACTTAAATCCAAAACAAAAACAAGATTTAATTAGTGCAATTCAAGACGCAAATGACTTAAATACAGCACAAAACGCATTTAATGATGCTGCAAATGTTAATACTAATATGAAGTCATTAAAAGACATTGTTAAAGAATTTACTGATAAAAATGTTGCTAATTTAGATGATTATAAATTTGCTTCTGATCCTGCAAAACAATACTATGATGATGTTTTTGCTGCTGCAAAAGAATTAATTAACTCAAGTCAAAATGATGGAAATGCAAATCCTAGTTTAACAACACTAATTGCAGATAATTTAACTTTAGGAAGTCTTAAAGAAGCATTTGCAAATCTTGATGGACTTAAAAATAAAGCGATAAAAGCTGTTAAAGTATTAGATAATTTAAACCCTACTGAAGTGCAAAAATTAAGCAATGAAATTAATAATGTTTCAAATACTGATGCGAACAAAGCTCAATTAATTGATGCAATTGTTGATAAAGCTAACGAATACAATCAAGCTAAAGCAGATACAATTGCTGAATTAGAGAAATTAACTGATTTAACTAAAGAGCAATTAAAAGATTATGTTAAACAAGTTAGAGAAGTAGAATTTACTGACACTGACCAAAATCCAAGTGCTCAAGATAAATTAGACAAAATCTTGGATAATGCTAAAAAACAAGGTTATAAAAACTTAATTGATCAATTAAATTCGATTAACCAAAACCAAAAAGATGCTTATAAAGCTCGTATTAATAATGCTCAAGATGAAGCAAAAATTAATGAAATTCTTGAGGAAGCTCGTGCTTATGATGAATTAAAAGCAAAAGCGGATGCATTAAAAATTGAATTAGACAATTACAAAAATACAATCGATTATCGTTTATCTGAAGATGAATTTAAAACAAGTTATGATGATAAATTGACTGATTTAGCCAATGAAATTAATGATCAAAGTCACGCAAATGATTTAGCTGCATTGCAAGAATTAGTTAAAAAAGCTCAACAAGCAAAAAAAGCTTTAAATGGAATTGAAAAGAATTCGGAAATTGCTCAAGCTATCGAGAAGTTAAACAATTTAAGTACAGAGCAACAAACACAACTTAAAACTCTAGTTGAAGCTCAAAATTCTTTAGCAGATGCACAAAGAATCAATCAAAACGCGACTGACTTAAATACTAAATTGACTGAACTAAAAGCAAAATTAACTGATGCAAATGAAGTTCAAAGTCAACCAATTTATCTTTTAGAATCGCAAAATGAGAAAGATGCATTGAATAACGCAATTACTCAAGCAGATCAATTGCTAAGTGACGTGCAAAATACTCAATTTGATCAAAATAATTTAACTAATTTAACAACTTTAGCTAAAGATGCACAAGCTAAAACTGAATCATTAAATAATGCGTTCGAACAATTAAATGGTGTGCACAAAGATTTAATTGCAAAAATTGATGAATTTGAATTATTAACTCCTGAACAAAAAGCAACATTAAAAGAAGCTGTAAAAACATTTGATAAAAACTTGACTAAAGAACAAGTTTTAAGTCATTTAGAAAATTATTTAGAAAATTCAAAATCAAATGCACAAACACAAGTAGCTGAATTAAGTAATTTAAGTGACATTGAAAAAGATGCTTACAAACAAAAATTGAAAAATGCAACCTTAAAATACCAAAATTCAACCAATTCAGATTGAGTAATTCAAGATCAAGATGAAAATAATACAAAATTAAAATTTGATCATGATGTGATTGCTATCTTAGAACAAGCACAAGCAGATAATGCTGCAAAACAAGTTTTAATTAATCATATTAATAATGATTTAGCAAACATAACTCAAAATCAAAAAGCTACTTTAGTAAATAAAGTTAAAGCTGCAGATGTATCGCAAATAACAGGTTTAACTAAATATGCTGATGATTTAGATAAAGCGATGTTAGATTATAAAAATGAAAACTTTGGTGATATCAAAAACGAAATTGACTATACACAGGCTTCGAGCGAAAATCAAAAGGCTTTTGACGTACAACTTGAAAACCAAAAGAATAATACTAACGTTCAAAATGGAGCTGATTTTAATTTAGTTACAGTTAAAGCTGAACATGCTAAATTAATCGAAGCTCGTGAAGCTCTTGATGGTGAAGAACGTTTAGCAGAAGCCAAAGCTAAGGCTAAAGCGAAAGTTAACAATGAATATAATAACTTAAGCGATACACAAAAAGTAGCTGCTAAAAATCTAATTGATAAGCAAAATACAATTGCAGATGTTGAAGCTAAAGATGTTAATCATTCAGCTCTTAATTCAGCAACCGAATTGTTAAACAAACATATTTCTGAAGAAGCTGCAACCAAAGCAGATATTAAATATACTGGTTCAGAAGAAGCAAAACGTCAAGCATATGATGATGCTATTGCAGCTGCTAAAGAATTGCAAGCAAAATTACAAGAATCAAATACAGTAGCCGATGAATTACTTAATACTCAAGCAATTCAAGATATAAATGATGGAGTTCAAAGTGCATTGGATGCTCTAAATGGTGAACAAAATATGCAAAAAGTTCGCAATGATGCAAACAATGTAATTGATTCATTAGAAGAATTAAACCAAGCTCAAAAAGATAGTTTAAAACAAACTATTTCAAAACAAACAACTCCTGAAGCGGTTGCACAAGAAACTGCAAAAGCGCGTGAACTTGATGCGGCAATGGAAAAATTAAATGACGTGTATGAAGTCGAGTTGGTTGACAAAACTAAAGAATCGATTCGTTATATCAATGCAGATGAAAACTTGCAAAAAAATTATGATGATGCATTGCTTGAAGCTGCAAAAGTTTCAAAAGTTGATGAAAACCAAACCAATAAGAAAACTGCATTAGTTGATATTAAGGCTGTTAAAGAATTAGCAACAAACCTAGAAAATACCAAAACTGCATTAAATGGTGATGAAAAACTAAACGAAGCTCACAATAACGCTGAAGAATTTATTAACAACTTAAAACACCTTAATGATGCACAAAAAGCAGAATTAATCAAACAAGCAAAAGAGAAAGATTCAATTGCTCAAACTGAAGCAATTAAAGATAAAGCTCAAAAACTTGATGATGCAATGAAAGATTTAAAAGATGCAATTGTGACTGTTGAAAAAGAATTGCAAGCAAATCCAGTTAAATACGACAATGCCGATCAAGAATTAAAAGATGCATACGATCAAATTGCTAAAATTGCTAAAGATTTAGTTGATCCAAGTGGAGAAAATAAAGATCAAAATGCAGTTGAAACAATCAAAAATAGCTTAATTGATGCTAAAAATGCATTAAATGGTGATGCAAAACTCGCCAAAGATAAGAATGATTTAATTAATGAAATCACTCAAAATCCTGACTTGACTCCAAGTCAAAAAGATAAGTTAGTTGAAGTTGTAAATCAAGCAAGTAACAGTGACGAGCTTGAAAAAGCAAAAGAATTATTTGATACTATTAAGTCGAAAATGGAAGAGTTACGGAATGTACAAAAACAAGCAAAAGAGTTACAAAATAGTGACAAATATGCAAATGCAAGTGTCCAAACTCGCCAACCTTTAGATCAATATATTGTTAAAAATGATGAATTCTTAAATTCTGATTTAAGTGAACCAATTGATTGAGCTACAATTAACGATCAAATCGATCAATTAATCGCTAAAACCAAAACAGATATGACTAACTTAACTCAAGAAGCTCAAGATAATTTAGATCAAGCTAAAGAATCAGCTTTAACATACTTAGATGATTTAAGCAGCTTAAATAATGCTCAATTAGATAATTTTAAAGATCAAATTAATACTGCTAACTTAATCACAGATGCTTCAGATTCAATCGAAAGCATTAAAGAAATTGCAAATACATTGAATGATTTAATGTCAAAATTAAATGATTACATTGAAAATGTGGTTGAATCAGCAAATAATGCTGATCCTCGCACAAGTGTTAACTATATTAATGCAGATCAAGAATTAAAAGATAATTTTGATGCTTCATATGTAAATGCAACAACATTAGTTGATAAAGAATTAGGTGCAAATCTTAATTTTGATGAAACTAATGATGTGTACTTGAAACTTAAAAAAGATTTCGAAGCACTTAATGGTGAACAAAACAAACGCTTAAATGCAGCGGAATTAGAAAAATTAGTCAATGAAGCAAGTGAGTTTATGCAAAAAGCTCCTTACACTACTTCGAATCCAGAAAAACAAAATACTTATAATGTTGCAATTGAAGATGGTAAAAAAGTTCTTGAAAACCTTGAAAATGCAACAGTTGAAGAAATTCAAGAAGCAATTGATAAAATCAAAGATGCAATCAAGCAAATTTATGACAATAAAGATGACTTGAAAAACATTGTTGATCAATTACCAAATCTTTCTGAGCAAGAAAAAGAACATTTTAAAGATCTAATTCAAAATGAAGAAGATCCAGTTAAACGTGATGAAATTCTACGTGAAGCTCAAAAAATCAGCGATCAAAAACAAGAATTAATTAATTTAATTAATGAACAACCTAATTTATCTGATGCAGATAAAGAACAATTAAGAGATAAAGTTGTAAATGCTGACTCAAGTCAAGAAAATTGATATGACAAACTTAAAGATAACATTAATAAAGCTAATGACTTAATTAAGAAATCAGTTGATAAAATTAGTAACCATACTTTAAATAATGAGCAGTTAGACCAATTAATCAAAGATCTTGCCGATGCTGGTGTAACAAATCCAGATTATGACAAGATTGTCGATGGATTGAAAAAATACAATGACTTAACAAATGCATTAACTAACTACCGTAATTCACATGTTCTTGATGAAAATTACCAAGATCTAAAAGATGCTTTAGTTGCTGCAATTAACGACACAGTCGATTTTGCAGTTACACACGAAGAATTAAGCAAATTAAAAGATCAATTAGTTTCTCAAAAAGAACAATTGAATGAAGTTGCTAACGGTGAAATGAATTTAGTTGATTCATTAATTAATAAAGATCAAAGTAAGTTTGATGAAGCGTTAAATTCAATTAATAAAATTATTTCAGATAAATATAGTGAATTTAACAAAGAATTAAAGGATAAAAACTACTTTCAAATTACCAATAAACCTGCTTCGCAAATTAGTGAAAATGATATTAATTTAATTAATAGCATTGAACAAAAAGATGCTTCCGAAGTAATCTACAGTGCACTACAAGAAGCATTAAAAACAGAATCAAAAGCAGATAATTTAAGTATTTTCTGATGAATTTTACTTGGATTATTTACCGCAGGAATTGGTCCTAGCATTTACTTTCTTGCTAAAAAGTCGAAAAAAGACGAAGAATAAAAACTAATTTACAAAACAAAAAGTTGAATAGCAATATTCAGCTTTTTTTGCGCACCTAAGTTTGACACTTTTCCTGCATTTCTCACCCTGAGTTTCCAAGTTGAGCCATATAATTGGCTCATTTTTTTTACACATATATCATAGATATATGAATAAATAAAAAAATTCATTTTTTTACTTACATTACACACATAAAATGATATAATAAGTGTATGAACTACAATCTATGCAAGAAAAAGCAAAATGGAAAATATTATTTAGTTTTAGCTATTTCAAAAGGTTTTAAAAAAGGTTACGGTAGTCAAATCGGTTTAGGCTATTGAGAAGATATAAAAGAAAAATATTCATTATCCTCTATTGAGGATATTCAAAGAAATCGCAAGTGAAGTAAAATTGATGTTAATTTGGATAAGCAAAGTGCAAAAGAAGAGTTTTTCAAATTACTAAAACCTAATTCAGTAAAAACGAGCATTCAAAATATTGGTATCGATTTAATTTACAAAATCATTAAAGAACTAGATTTGTTTTCAGCGTTACCAAAAAGCAAACATAAATCTTTAGAAGAGGTTTTAGAATTTTTTATAGCCACAAGAATTATTTTGCCAAGAAGCTATATGTCGCAATACAAAAATAAGAATGACTTCATAAACGATATTAATGTTAAAAAAACATCAATTTACAACTACCTTGATGTTATTTTAGAAAACAAAGATTCAGTTTTAGTAAACCTTTTTAACAAAATAAATGAATTAACTAACCGTAATAATGAAATTATTCATTTTGATAATACAACTGTTTATTTTGAAAGCTTCACACGAAAAGGTATCAGAAAAAACGGATTTTCAAAAGATGGAAAACATAATGAAGATCAGGTGGTGATTGCTATGGCTGTAGATTGAAACGGAATACCATTACACTATAAAGTTTTTCCAGGGAATACTGCGGATGGTAAAACAATGTTATCGTTTGTTTTAGAACTGCAATTTCTTTATAAAATAAACGACATTACAATAGTCGCTGATCGTGGAATTAATAATAATGCGAATTTGCGTTTTCTAGAACAAAAAGGTATTAAATACATATTCCAAAAAAGATTAGATACTTTAAGCAACGAGATGAAAAAATTTATTTTACAAGACGAAAACTATACTTTCAGAGATGATTTTTTCTGAAAAGAACAAATGGTGGAATCTATATGAAACAAAAAGAGATTTAATGGCCAATACCGAAAATGATGTGTGTTTTTTAGTCCTGGTAAAAGAACACTAGACAAGTTAAAAAGAAACAATTTCATCGATAAACTAAATCAAAAAGCTATTAACGGAGAACTACATCTTAGTTCATTAGTTCCTGAATACAAAAAGAAATATATGGATATAAATGGTAAAACGGTCGACGAAATTAACTGAGAAAAATAAAGAAAAAGGAATCAGAGGATGGTTTTTATATTATTGAAACCAATATTCTTAACTTAACACCATCAAGAGCTAATGAAATTTATAAAAGACAATGAAAAGTAGAAGAAAACTTTAGAACACTGAAATCTTCTTTACAAGTTAGACCTGTATTTGTACACAGCGAAAAACACATACTAGCACATCTTTTATTGTGTTTTATTGCTCTCGTTGTTTTAAAATATTCTCTTTACAAATTAAAAAATTATTATAAAAGCAACGGAGAAATACAAAGAGTGACTTTAGATCTATTTATTGATTCTTTAAGGATGATGACAATTACAAGAAAAGAAATTGATGGTAAAGTTGTTCAGGAAATAATAAATGATTTAGATGAAAATCATAAAGAAAACATAAAAATTTACAAAGACTTTATTGCATGCATGACGTAATTCTATGTGTGTAATTTTAATTACGAAAAAACAAATACGCCTATATAGTAGACGTATTTGTTTTTTATACTTGAGTAACTTGGAAACTCAGGGTTAAAAGTTGTTAATTTTAAACTGCTCACGCCACTCCTTTTATTTAAAATTTTATCTAACCTAAGTTGGTTTATAAATTAAAGTCTAAGGCTGTGACATTTTGTTTAATATTTAATACGTAGAAAACTTGGTACTTTTTTAATTAAAACTATTAATTTTGTCTATAATTTTTACCTATCTAGTCATTTCTCTAGATAACTTATATACTAGCAGCAGGGATTACAGTCTAATTTTATTAGATTTAAAATCTCACACTGGTGCGGCCGAGTTCCATACGCATACCTAAGTGATACGGTCTTTTATGTGAGTACTTGTAGTATCATAACGCAATCCGAACTCCAAAAAAGGCGCTTACAAAAGCGTCTTTTTTCGTGTCATTTTGCTCCTAAAGCTCTTAATTACCGCAAAAGTGCAAAATAAAAGTCTCACGTGTGTGAGACTCTATTTTATCTATTTTTTAGTTCCTAATTCTTGAATTAATTTATCAACAAAAGTATCTTCGCTTAAACGTGAAACGATTGCGTTTTCTTGAATAAATCCTTTAATCATGTTAACATCCATGTTGTAAAGTTTTGCAATTCTTTCGTATTCAGCTTCAATTGCTTTAGCAGCAACAGGTTCAGGTTTGAATCTGTTTTTTAATTCATTGTAAACAAATGCTTTTGATAATTCAGCAATTGCTGCTTTTTTCATTTCTTCATGAATATCTTCTTCACTTGATTTTGTTACAGCTAAATATTCATGTCTTTTAATACCTTGTTGTTTTAATGTTTGGTTGAAGTTGTTGTTTAATTCAGTAACTTTTGATTCAACGATTCTATCGTTAATATTAAATGGATTTTTAGCAATAATTTCATCAATTAATTCACTTAAGAATTTGCTTTTAGCTTGTTCGCTTAATCTTTGTTTTACAATATCAGCTAATGCATTTCTTAATTCTTCAACTGTTTTAACATTTGGAATTCCGAATAAGAATACATTTTCTTCTGTTAATTCAGGAATATCAAGTTTACTAATTGAGTGAATTTTTACTTGGAATACTGCTTCTTTGTTTCTAAAATCTTTTACGTAGTATTCAGCAGGGAATGTTACAACTACATCACCTTCTCATCCAGCTGCTTTACCAACTAATTGGTCTTCAAAACCTGGAATAAATTGACCTGAACCAAGGGTTAATTCGAATTTTTCAGCTTCTCCACCTTCGAAAGCTTCATCATTGATAAATCCTTTAAAGTCAATTAATACAACATCACCTAAAGCTGCTTCACCTTCTTTAGGTAACATAACTGATTGTTTTGATAAGGTTTCTTTAACCATATCATCAACCATAGATTCTTTGAATTTTTCAACTTTGTATTTTGTTTTTAAATTATCAAGTTTAATTTGAGATAAATTAACCATTAATGGATAAACAAATTCAAAACTTAATTCTTCTTCGCTAATTTTTGTAGGTACTAAATCAGGACGATCAAAAATTCTTTCTTTAGTTTCTAATGCTACATTTGTTGCTTCAGCGATGTATTTCGAACTAATTGAATTTAAAGCACGATCTAAAACTTGGATTGGAGAAATGTTTTTTTCTGCAATATGACTAGGTACTTTACCTTTTCTAAATCCTTTAACTTTAACTTGTTTTAAAAGAGCTTTTTTAGCATCTTCTTGTGCTTTTGCTCATTCTTCCTTAGATACATTTACAGCAACTTTAATTTGTTGTAATTTATCATCTTTTAACGCTTTTAACATAATACTCCTTTTCATTTGTTATATTTATAATAAATTTTATCGTATTTTGAATTTTTTACACCTAAATAAATGCTATAAATAGCTTTTTTTAATTGGAAATTCACGAGTTCAGTCAAGAACTTGAGCACGCAATTCTTTTTTCTTTGCTTGTGCGTTTTCATCATCAGAACTTAAAAAATCATAGTTTTTAAGTACGTAGTGAATAAAATCTGCTAATTCCACTCACTTATTAAAATCACGTGATGTCATCGCTGCACTTCCAAGTCTTAATCCACTTCCTAAAGTAGGTGATAACGTATCAAAAGGTATTGTATTTTTATTAGTTGTAATATTTAATTCTTCTAAAATAACTTCAGCCTGTTTACCATTAATACCATAAGTTTTTCACACATCAATTAAAAATAAATGGTTATCAGTTCCACCTGAGACAATTGTTGCACCAAGCTCTTTAAAACGCTCGCAGAATGTGTGAGCATTTGCTACTACGCTAGCACCATATTGTTTAAACATTGGTGTGAGAGCTTCATAAAAAGCGATTGCTTTACCAGCAATTGCGTGGAATAATGGTCCACCTTGGTAACCGGGGAAAACTCAACGATTTACTTTTTTTGCTATTTCTTCATCATTAGTCATAATCACCGCTCCACGTGCACCACGTAATGTCTTATGTGTTGTTGTGGTAATAACATCAGCGTATCCAACTGGACTTGGATGAACTCCAGCTGCAATTAGACCAGCAATATGTGCAATATCAGCTAATAATTTAGCTCCAACTTTGTCCGCAATAGCTCTAAAACGAGCAAAATCAATAAAACGTGAGTAGGCAGAGTAGCCACAAATAATTAAGTCAGGTTTCTCTTTAAGTGCTAATTCTTCAATTGCTTCATAATCTAGATGTCCCTCTTGGTTTAATTCGTATGAAACACTGTTATAGAAAATTCCGCTAAAGCTGATTTTGTATCCGTGTGTTAAGTGTCCACCGCAATTAAGTGAGAGTCCCATTATTTTGCCACCACTTGGGACAACTGAAGCAATCGCAGCAGCATTTGCAACACTCCCCGAGTAAGGTTGCACGTTTGCATATTTCACACCAAACAATTCCTTTAGTCGCTCAATTGCCGCATTTTCCACAACATCCACATACTCACAAGAGCCATAGTATCTTTTACCTGGATATCCCTCACCATATTTGTTGGTCAAAACTGAACCTTGTGCAATTAAAACATCTTCACTTGTGTAGTTTTCAGATGCAATTAATTCGATGTGATCTTTTTGTCTTTGCAATTCATTATTAATAGCTGATTCGATTACTTTATCGTTTAATTTAACTTTTTGATACATCGCTAACTCCTTTATTTATTACTTATTGAATTGTTCATTTAATTGTGCAATTGCTTGATCATCCCCTAAAATTCTCAGAGTAACATTTTTATTTTCATCTTTATAGTAAGTGTCCACTAACTTAATTGAATACACACCACATACTTGTTCAATTACACTGATATATTTTTCAATATAATCGCGTTTTGCAAGCGTAAATGTTAAATCGATTGATTTTAAAGGTTGATACTCTTGTTCTTTGTGTTCAATTGTAGTAACTGAATTTACTCTGTCTAAAATAACTTCAGCATAAAATGCATTAGTAGTGTCCAACTGAGGATGAATTTTACCAATTCAACCAATTAATTGCTCATCTTGATAAATTAGAGCTGAAACGTTTGGATGAATTAATGCATTATCTTTTAAAGGTACAAATTTTAAATTATTAACTTTTAAAAAGTTAACCAAGTCTTGTTGAATTTGAACAAAATCATTGGTTGTCGAAGCTAAAATCACAGCTTTTAAACCGTCATTAATCATTCCAAATTCAAATAAGTTTAAATTAGTAATTTTACGTTTTTGATTGTATTCAATCACTTCTTGCATGCTAATTGCAAGTGAATTACGTACAACTTCTCTCTCTTTTGAAACGAAAGTTAATAACTCAACTGAATTTGCAAAATTAAATGGATTAAATGTGTTCTTGTCTTTTGAAACTAATGAGAAAGTGCGAATTTCATTGTAACCAGCTGACATTAATAAATCTTTATCAATATTTCTTTTAACTGTTTTTAAAGGTTTAATATCTGGTTGAGTTGGTTGGAAATTATCATATGAGTAAAATCTAAAAATTTCTTCAATAATATCCTCAAAAAGTACTACATCATAACGGTAATTTGGTACTAAAATTCTTTGTTTGTCAAATTCAAAACCAAGTTTACTTAATTGTGCGATTGCTCCATCAAAAACTTCTAAATTATTTAAACCTGAGTATAAACCAATTTTATAGTCGTTTTGAGCAATTTCGCGTTTAGCAGGTGTTGCTTGATAATTAATAAATTGTGATACTTGTGAGTGATTTTGAATTAAACTCTTTAAGAAATGTAAACCTAAATTTGCAACTTCTTGAGTAATTTTACGTGAAGCTTGATTTGCAGAGTTAGAATGAATCTTAATTTCTTTAGCACCGTGACGCACTAGTTGCGAATCAAAAATACCAATTTCAAAAACCACATCTTGGTCCCCTTCAGATGCTTTTGATTTTTCTAATCCCATAACTGAGGCGATTGAAATAGGTCCATTTGAATCTATAATTGCTAAAACTTGGTCAACTTGAACTTCTTTATTACCTAAAATTTCAACGCTACCACTATATAATTGTGTCGTAATTTGATTTGTGATTTTATTTTTTGAGTAAACGTGAGCAGGTGCACCAGTAATTAATAAACAAAGGTTGGTTAAATTAATTGGATAAGCAAAATTTGAATTAATCCCATGTCTTGCTAAAAGCAATTTATCTTCTCAAGAAATATTAACATTTTCTAAATTCTTTGCTTCAAAGAATGTTAGTGACTCAGCAATTCCGTTGCTTGCTTGAATATCTGAGACAAAATCATTACGTAATTGTTCAGCAGAAAAAGGATAAACAAATTCTAAATCAAAATAAGCGGCTAGTTCACGTGCAACAAAATAGTAAGAGTTTGCGTCATTACGGTTTGCGGTTAAACTAATTTCAATTAAGTAATCGTCTAAACCTAATTTTTGAACTGGATCATCTGATAAGTTTGCAAAATCATGTGGTAATCTTAAAATATGGTCACCATTATTATCGATTAATGAATGGTCGTATCCAATTTCATTTCATGCAGCAAACATCCCTTGTGATTCAATTCCTTTAAGTTTTTTTGACTCAAAGGTAAATCCGTCTTTAGTAGCTCCAACAGCAAAAAAAACTACAAAGTCACCAATTTTTAAAACTGTGTCAGTTGTTTGAACAGTAGCGATTCCATCAGCATGTTCAACTTGTGCAACAGTTAAACGATCAGAATTTGGATTAGCTTCAATACTTTTAATATAACCAAATTTCAATCCTGAAATATTTGCGAATTTTTTGTATTCTTCAACTTCAAAACCTAATTTATTTAAAGCTTTGACAGTTTCCTCAACTTCTAAATTTCGGTTTGCGAAAAATTTATTTAAATAATTTAAAGATAAAATCATTAATCCTCCTTATTTGTTGATCAATCAATTGGTGTTTCTTTGTGTGCAATTAAATAATCATTAATTCGTTTAAAAATATGTTGATTTTCAAAATTTAATTTATATGAAAATGGACTTGGATGAGAAAAAAACATCACCTGTTCAGGTTTTAAATCTAAATGCAATTTTTGGACAGTTTCATGAGCTTTATTACCAAATAAACAAAAAAGAACATTTTTACTTTCTTTAGTAACAGCTAAAATTACTTCATTAGTAAATTGTTGTCAACCAAATTTTTCATGTGAAAGTGGCATGTGCTCATTAACAGTCAAAATTGTGTTTAACAATAAAACCCCTTGCTTAGCTCAATTTTCAAGTGAATTGCTACTTAAATTTGCATCAGGATAATCTTTTTTAATTTCCTTGAAAATATTTGCTAATGATTTAGGGGTTTTATTAGCTTTAGAACTAAAAGCTAAACCATCTGCGTCTGCAGCATTAGGATAAGGATCTTGTGCGAGAATTACAACCTTAGTTTCATTAATTTGAAAATATTCAAAAGCACGAAAAATTTCAGTTTGATGTGGCAAAATATTATATTTTGCTCCAGCTTGTTCTAAACCTTTAATTATGTCTTGAAAATAAGGTTTTTTACCTTCGGCTTCTAAAATTCCTAATCAACTATTTTTCATTTTTAAATTGCTCCAAAAATCTTAAATCATTACGGTAAAAGTCACGAATATCTTTAATTCCATATTTAATCATTGCGATTCTTTCAATTCCAATTCCAGCTGCAAATCCGTTTAAATTTTCATCAGTATAACCAGCTAAATGTAGCACATTTGGATGTAACATACCAGCTCCAAGTACTTCGATTCAACGGTTATTGTAGAAAATATCTACTTCAACACTTGGCTCAGTAAAAGGAAAGTAACTTGGTCTTAAACGAATTTCTAAATCTTTTTCAAAAACATAACTTAAAAGTGATTTTAGTGTTCAAATTAAATTAGGGAATGATACTTTTCCAACACTAACAAAGTCCACTTGAGTAAATTGGTGTGAGTGAGTCGCATCATCTTCATCATTACGATAAACTTTTCCGATTGCAAAGGTTGAAAAACTTTTATTGGCATTTTTTTCTAATTCTAATGCAGTAATTCCGGTATTATGTGTACGTAAAAGACGTGTTGCACTAAAATATAGCGAATCATGCATAGCACGTGCTGGATGGTTTGATGGAATATTAAGACGCTCAAAGTTGTATAAATCATCAACAATTTCACCATCTTCAGTTTGGAAATAACCATGTTGAATAAATCAGTCTTTTAAACGATTTTCAACTAAGGTAATTGGATGAAGCGAACCATTAACATAAACAGGAACTGTCACATCAACAAACTCAGAATTAATCTTTTGATTGATTTTTTCTTGTTCTAATTTTGCTTCCGCTTGTGCAAAAAATTCTTCGTAATGTCTTTTTAGTTCGGTAATTTTTTGACCAAGTAATTTTTTAGTTTCTACATCAGCACTTTTAATTTGATTTTGTAATTGAAAAATTTCGCCATCTTTTGAATAAACCTTGCTACGAGCAAGTTTTAAATCTTCAAATGTTTTAATATCATCTAGTTTTAACATTGTTCCTACTTTCCAAAATTTTTAATTTGTTCTCAATATTTTTTGTATTTTTGTTCATTCTCATTTTTACCAGCAACATAAAACACTTCATTTTCTAATTGTTTTGGTAAATAAGTCTGATGTACTCAGTTAAATTGATAATCGTGTGGATACAAATAACCAATTCCATCACCTAATTTTTTTGCTGATTGATAATGCGCATCACGCAAATGTTTTGGAATATCATAAATTTTACCATTATCTATCAATTGATTCGCACGAGAAAAAGCTAAATAAGTCGAATTGCTTTTTGGACTAAGTGCTAAATCGGTAATAATAAAAGCTATTGGTAGATTTGCCTCAGGAAAACCAAGTCGTTCAACGCTATTAAATGCCGCTTCAACACGTAAAATAATATTTGGATTGGCTAAACCAATATCTTCATAAGCGACTGCATTGATGCGACGAAAAAGTCCTTGATAATCACCACTTTTTAAAATTAATGCTCCATAATACAATGCCGCATTAACATCACTACCACGTAATGATTTGTGAAATGCCGATAAATTATTGTAGTGTGCACTTGAATTCATGTCACTGTAAAAATTAATATTTGGAATGATTTTTTTTAAATCTTCACGTGTAACATTTTGATTACGATTATGAACTAGAGCTAAAATTTGTAAATTATTAATTGATGAACGATAATCACCAGAGCTATAACGGGCTAAATCTAAAATTAAATCCTGACTAATTTTTAAATCACTAAAATGAGTTTTAATAATATTTTCCAATGCATCAGCAATTTCTTGTTCGTCTAATTTATTAAATTGCAAAATTTGCATTCGACTACGTAAAGCTGGATTGACTCTAAAATAGGGATTTTCAGTCGTTGTTGCGTAAACGATAATTTTGTCAAACTCTAAATATGACAATAAAATATCTTGCTTATCCTTATTTAAACGATGGATTTCATCAATAATTAAAATCTTATTGTTTTTAATTTTATCCAACAAATCAGCTTTAGAATCGGTTGTGGAGTTAAAATATCCATACGGTAATTGCATCTCATTTGCTAGTGCAATTGCAGTTGAAGATTTACCAGTACCACTTTCACCAAAGAAAATAAAGCTTGTGGCCATCTTATTTTGTACTATTTTTTTGAGTAAATTAATAACATGTTTTTGTCCAACGATATCATCTAATTTTTGCGGTCTTAATTCATTTGCCAAGTTATACATACAATAAAAATTTTAATAAAATTAACTTTAAAAATAAACAAAAACTCTAATTAATCACATTTTGAGTTTTTGTGCTTACTTTGTCAAAATTTTGACCTTGAAGACTCGTCGCAAAATAAAGAAAAAAACACCAGATGCTGTATTTGAGTGCATTTAGTGTTTTAATCGTCGTTTTTTATTTGTTTATTTAATTGCGTCTACTAAATTTTTAAGTAGACACGCAACTGTCATTGGTCCAACACCACCAGGTACTGGTGTAATAGCTGCAACTTTATCTTTAACATCTTCAAAATCAACATCACCAGAAATTACATCAGGTAAGTTTTCATCTAAATTAGTACCTACGTCAATTACAATCGCACCTTCTTTAACGTTTTTGCTACGAACTAATTTGGCTTCACCAGCAGCAACAATTAAAATGTCAGCATTTTCAACACCTTTAATTCCAGTGTTTTCGTCATAAGTAGCAACGTTTGCACCTTTACGTTTAATAATATGTGTAACCGGTTTACCAACTAAATAACTTCGTCCAATAACTGCGACACGTTTATCTTTTACATCTATTTTATAGTGGTCCATCAACTCTAAAACAGCTCGAGCGGTAGCAGGTACGAAGAATTTATCGTCTGTTTTTGAACTGTTGTATAAGGTAAATTCGTTACGGTTACTTAAACCGTCAATATCTTTTTCATATGGAATTGCGTCCATAATTACTTGACTTGGAATATGTTTTGGTAAAGGTAATTGGACAATTACACCATCAGAATAATCATTAATGTTATCCATTTTTTTCAATAATTGATCTTGTGTAATTGATTCTTTATATTTATAAAGTTTAACCTCAACACCTAAATATTCGGCTTTTTTGATTTTTTGTGCAATATATTTGTTTGACGCAGGATTATCTCCAACTTGTACAATGGCCAAACGAATTGACCTTGGTAATTTTAAGTCTTCAATTTCCTTTTTTAATTTTTCTAATTCAGCAGCAGCTAATTCTTTTCCTCACAATATTTGCATTGTAATTCCTCCTCATATTGGCTTAATTCGTTAGTGTATTTTGCTAACTTCTCACGCTCAATAGCAATTTTAGCTTCTGGAGCTTTGCTTATAAAACTTTCATTTGACAACATTTTTTGAGCACGATCAATTTCAAATTTAATTTGAGCGATCTTGTCTAATAAACGTTGTTTATTTTGTTCTTTTAATTCTTGTGAAACTTCAATGTATAAGTTTCCAAGTTTGGTTGTAAATAATAAGTCTTGATTTAGCTTTTGTTGTGCATAAGCTAATTTATCAATTCCTTTAAACATGTTTGAATCAACTTCATTTGCTGATTCAAAATGATAATTAATTATTTCTTTTTTTGAAATATTATTTTCATCACGATACTTACGAATGATTGTTACAATCTCAATTAGAGTATCGACATATTCAACATTGTCATAGTACTCTAGTTCAGGATAAGTTTGTTCAAGCAATTCGTTATTGAAAATTTCGCTAAAAATCTTATCAGTGGTAAAAGGTAAGAGCGGATGAATAATAATTAATGCATTTCTTAAAACTGCTAAAGCATTTTGTTTTGATGGAGCAGTTTTAAGTAATTCAATATATCAACTACTAAAATCATTAAAAATAAATTTATAAATTTCACTACCAATTAAGGTAAATTCGTAAGTTGACATTCAACGATCAATATTATTTTTAAGTTCAAATAATTTATTATTGATTCACTTGTCAATATCACTTAATTGACTGGTTTGTACACCATCATTCATTTCATGAATGTAACGTGAAATATTTCAAAGTTTGTTACATACACCTCAAGCTGACTTAATTTTTTCAGTCGAATAACGAATATCGATACCAGGCGAAGTATTAGTGATTAAGAATCAACGTAATGCATCAGAACCATATTGGTCAATAACTTCCATCGGATCAATTCCGTTATTAAGTGATTTAGACATTTTACGGTTTTGCTCATCACGAATTAGACCATGGAATAGTACATCCTTAAATGGTTTTTCATTCATGAACTCAAGACCAAAGAAGTACATACGTGCAACTCAGAAAAAGACTAAATCATATCCAGTAATTAATACGTCACTTGGATAATATCTCTTGAGTTTTTCGTCGCTTTGAGGTCATCCTAAGAAAACAAATGGACTAATACCACTTGAGAATCAAGTATCTAAAACATCCTCATCTTGTACTCAACCTTCCCCCGGGGAATCGATTTGGACTTTAATTTGATCGTCCTTGTATCAAGCTGGAATTCTGTGTCCTCATCAAAGTTGTCTTGAAATGGTCCAATCGTGCACATTTTCCATTCATTGACGCATTGTAGCTTCAAAACGTTCTGGATAGAATTTAACTTTTTGGTCTGTATCTAAATGATTTAAAATTCCTTGAGCTAACTTGTCCATCTTAACAAATCATTGTGGTGTAACTAAAATTTCAATTGGTGTTTTACTTCTTTCACTAAATCCAACTGGTGAAGTTGTTTCTTCGACCTTTACTAATAAATCATTAGCTTTTAAATCATTAGCAATTGCTTCACGTGCTGCAAAACGGTCTAAACCGTGGTATTTAGTTTGTGGACTATCAATAAAACCACTTTTGTTAATTGTTTCACGAATCTCAAGATTGTGTTTTTTAATGATATTAATATCAACTTCAGCATGTGCCGAAAGTTTCATTGCACCAGAACCAAAATCAATTCCAACGTATTCGTCAGTAATAATTGGTAATAACTCTTTAGTAATTGGATGTATGACATTTTTATTTCAAAGGTGTTTGTATCGCTCATCATTTGGATTAACAACCACAGCCACGTCACTTAATAAAGTCTCAGTTCTAACAGTCGCAACAGTAATAAATTGATCTGAATTTTCAATAAAGTATTTAATGTGATACATATTTTGTTTTGTATCTTCACTATATACTTCGATATTTGAAAGTGCGGTGTTCAATTTAGTGTCTCACGAAATTGCTTTGGTGTCACGATAAATTAAACCTTTATTATATAAATCAACAAAAACCTTTAAAACTGCTTCATTAGCATCATCATCTAAGGTAAATCTCTCATTTTCATAATCAAGCGCTAAACCTAGAGCAGATCATTGTTTACGAAACATTTGAGCATAAGTCTCTTTTCACTCTCAAACCTTAGCAAGGAATTTTTCTCTTCCTAAATCATGACGAGTTAAACCTGTTTCTTCGTATAAGACTTGTTCAACTTTTGCTTGTGTTGCAATCCCAGCATGATCCATTCCTGCAATTCAAAAAACATCATAATTATTTAACTTCTTATATCTAATAACTGTATCTGGAATATAACTATCTAATGAGTGTCCTAAATGGAGTTTTCCAGTAACGTTAGGAGGTGGTAATAAAATTGAGAAAGGTTTTTTTCTCAAATCATGTGTCATAAAATACTTTTTATCTTGTCATTTGCGGTCAGTATTTAATTCAACCTCTTTGTGATTATAAGTCTTATTCATAATGATTAAATTATATATCTTTAATAAAAAAAGCGTGGTTTTATTTTGCTTTTTGAAAAAAAGTAATAAAATATTGCACAAAAACGCACTAATTGCTCAAACTACGTGCGAAAAATCCTACTCATTTTGGTGGTACACTTTAATAATTTTTGAGTGTCCCCAGCGGACCAAAAAACGATAATTCAATTTTCGCTAACTGGGACACTTACACAAGTTATAACTGTCCCAGTTAGGCAAAAAATAAAAAAGCGACCTAGTTTTTAAAACTAAATTCGCTTTTTGATCGTTTCTTTAACTACCGTGTTTGTGGAATAATAAAATGAAAACACAGAACATAATTCCAACAAACAATGAACAAATAACTTTGATTCAACTTTTTTTGTCGAAATTTGAGTGATAAAATTCTGGAAAAAATTCAACTAGTGAAGTAAATAAGAAAATTGCCGAAATAAATGCAAACATGAGTGCTTTTGCTCATCAAAGGTAGCTACTTGCAATATATGGTGCAAGTAAAGAACCTGCGAGCATGAATGGTAAAAAGAGCAATAGAGCAATTAGCGAAACAAAAAATGCTTTTCAGCTTGAAAAACCAGCTTCACGTAGACGGTAATAAAACACAATTTCTTCAGGAATTAAATGTAGAATGAGTGAAATAATAAAAGCTAAAGAAATATCACTATTTCCTTGACCAGCAATTAAGTTATTAATGCTGTAACCTAAAATAAATCCTTCAGGAATCCGGTGTGTCAATAATAAAATTAACGCTATAATCTTAAGTTTTGATTCTGATTTTTCAACAATTACCTTTTCTGAAGCAGAAATAGTATCTTCACGATTGAAAATAAAATCTGGATGTACGTGCTCATGTTTATCATCACCATGTTCATGTACGTGCACAAAAGCAGCAATTTTAGATTTAGAACTTAAGATTTTTTTGTTTAGTCGGTAAGAAATAACGAATTTAACAACAAATGCAAATAGTACTCCAACAACAAAACCACCTAAAATAATAGCAATATTAACTAAGTAAATTCAATTACTGCTTGAGTTTGGAAATTTACTAGATAACCAAAGTGCTCCACTAGTACTTGTTTGTTCTAGTGCTTCACGTAAAAAACCAAATAGTGACATAACCAAGAAAAATCCGGTTACAAACGAATACATGTACACTTTAGTTTTATTATTGAGTTTGTTTTTAAATAGTGGTAGGATTAATCCGATAAGTGCAGGGATTAAAATTAAAATTAATAGAAAGAAAACAACTGCAACTAAATTAGCTACAGTTGCTGAAGTCATAATTGATAAATCTTGAAATCAAGTTTGAAGTGACATTTTATTCTAATTCCATGTTGTGGTACACTTCTTGAATATCGTCATCATCCTCTAATTTAGCAACAAATTCAAGTAATTTTTGTTGTTTTTCTGCATCAACTTGTACATAAGTATTTGGTAAATAAGTAACTTCACATTGAATGAATTCGTTTATTCCAAGCGAATCCTCAATGATTGCCTTAACTGCACTAAAGTTTTCAGGAAGCATTGTAACTACATAAGTTTCATCGCTAACTTCTAAGTTTTCAGCACCAGCTTCTAAAACAGCCATTAATAAAGTATCTTCATCAATTTTATCTTTAGTTAATTCAATAATCCCTTTTTTATCGAATGAAAATGGAATTTGACCTGTCTTTCCCATACTTCCGTTTTGCTTATTAAAATAAGCTTGCACATTTGATGTTACACGATTGATGTTGTCGCTTAATGTTACCACGATAAAGTTAACTCCACCTGATACAGTTGCGTTAAAAATAGTTTCAATAAAGGCTGATGAGTTTTTGTCACCTTTAGCTTTTGCTAAAGCTCTTTCGATATTATCTTTAGGCATGTTTTTTGCTTTAGCTTTTGCAATTGCTAATTTTAGAGCTGGATTAGTATCTGGATCTGGTCCACCTAATGCGGTTGCTGCTACATAAATTTCTTTTGATAATTTTTGAAAAATTTTACCTCTTACGGCATCTTGAGCACCTTTACGGTGTGCGATATTTGCTGAGTGTGAGTGTCCTGCCATATTATTCTCCTTTTAATTCTTCTGGACTCAGTGGACGGTATCCACCATCTCTTTTATGTTGACTATTTTTGTGCATACGAGTAATTTTTTGGATTGTTTCCGGTTTAAGTTTTGCAAGTGCATTTTGATCATTTTCGTTTTTTAAGAAATAATCTAATTCTGCGTAACTAAATCCTAATTCATCTTCATCGCTTTGCCCTTCTCATAAACCGGCTGATGGTTTTTTATTAATTATTGAATCAGGAACATTTAATAATTTGGCTAAATAACGAACTTCAGATTTAGTTAAATGTGAAATTGGTAATAAATCAACACCACCATCACCATACTTAGTAAAGTATCCGATGTAATATTCATCTAAATTATCAGTACCACAAACTAAGTATCCTTTTTCCTGAGCAAGTGCATATAATGTGGTCATTCTTAAACGCGGCATAACATTGGCAATTGCTAAATGATTTGATAAGTTTAATTGTTTATTAATTTCTTGATTGGTTTGTGCTAAATTAACTGTTAAAAACTTGGTATTTAGATTTTTTTCTAGCTCATTAATGTGCGGATTATCAAATGACATATCCTTAATTGGCATTACAACACCTAAAACATCATTTGGAAATGCTTTTTGCGCCAGTGCAAAAACCAATGCAGAGTCAATTCCACCACTAATACCAACAATTAATCCTTTTGCATGTGCTTCTGAGACTTTAGTTCTGAGAAATTCAACTAAATAATCGATATATTTGTAAGCATTTTGCTCATTAAAAATTACTTTTTGATCATCAAAAATAGATATTTTGTTCATAATGTATATATTTTATTATAAATTTAACTTTTTCGCAAATCGAAATCACAAAATAATATTACTTTTGTGTAATATAATTTATCAAAGGTCGTAAAATAATAAAATTCAACAATTTTTGAGCACTTTTATTCAATTTTAAAGACCAATAATACAACGAATTTGGTAAAATATTTTTATCATGCAAGAAAACAAAAAAAGCACAAACTCAAATTCAGAAAAACCTAAAACTAAAGCTTCGAACGTGTTTAAAGATGTCTTTTATATTCCGAAATACACTTTAAATATTGAACAAATTCAATTAATGTCTCCTGACGAAAAGAAAGAACGTTACAATGAGATTAAAAGTGAAATTCAAGACTATAATCGCAAAAAATATCTATCAATTAGAATCAAAGGAATTTGAATTTGAGTAATAATTTTATTTGCTTTAAGTATCTTGTGTATACTAATTTCCTACTTCTTAACTAAATTGATTAACTAATTCAACAACCAAGATAGACAACTCAAATGAGTTGTCTTTTTTTGATCTCATATCGCTTAAATCTTTGAATTGTCCCTAGGGGACAGTTGCTCTAATATTGGTTTAACATTCGAATACTATAAACCTTCTCCTGGGACAGTCGACCTAATATGCGGACAAATTGCACAAAAAAAGCTGAATATTGCTATTCAACTTTTTGTTTTGGAAATTAGTTTTTATTCTTCGTCTCTTTTCGACTTTTTAGCAAGAAAGTAAATGCCAGCACCAATTCCTGCAGTAAATAATCCAAGTAAAATTCATCAGAAAATACTTAAATTATCTGGTTTCGATTTTGTTTTTAATGCTTCTTGTAGTGCGCTGTAGATTACTTCGGAAGCATCTTTTTGTTCAATGCTATTAATTAAATTAATATCATTTTCACTAATTTGTGAAGCAGGTATATTGGTAATTTTAAAGTAGTTTTTATCATTTAATTCTTTGTTAAATTCACCATATTTGTCTGAAATAATTTCATTAATTGAATTTAACGCTTCATCAAACTTACTTTGATCTTTATTAATTAATGAATCAACTAAATTCATTTCAGCGTTAGCAACTTGATTCAATTGTTCTTTTTGTGAAACTAATTGATCTTTTAATTTGCTTAATTCTTCGTGTGTAACTGCAAAATCAACTGTGTCTTTAATTGCAGCAACTAAAGCATCTTTTAGATCTTGGTAATTTTCATCAAGAACATGTGAATTACGGTAGTTAGTTAATGCATTTGTTAAGTCATTGTATTTTTTCAATCCATCGACAATCTTGTCATAATCTGTATTTTTTACACCAGCATCAGCAAGATCTTTGATTAATTGGTCTAACTGTTCATTATTTAAAGTATGGTTACTAATTTCATCAACTAATTTCTTAATTAATTCATTAGCTTTAGTAATATCATCTTTAAGTTTGTCATATCAGTTTTCTTGACTTGAGTCAGCATTTACAACTTTATCTCTTAATTGTTCTTTATCTGCATCAGATAAATTAGGTTGTTCATTAATTAAATTAATTAATTCTTGTTTTTGATCGCTGATTTTTTGAGCTTCACGGAGAATTTCATCACGTTTAACTGGATCTTCTTCATTTTGAATTAGATCTTTAAAATGTTCTTTTTCTTGCTCAGAAAGATTTGGTAATTCATCAACAATGTTTTTCAAGTCATCTTTATTGTCATAAATTTGCTTGATTGCATCTTTGATTTTATCAATTGCTTCTTGAATTTCTTCAACTGTTGCACTTTCAAGGTTTTCAAGAACTTTTTTACCATCTTCAATTGCAACATCATAAGCATTTTGTTTTTCTGGAGTCGAAGTGGTGTAAGGAGCTTTTTGGACAAACTCACTTGCTTCATTGACTAATTTTTCTAATTCCCCTGCATTTAAGCGTTTGTTTTGTTCACCATTAAGTGCTTCAAAATCTTTTTTAAGTTTTAAGTATACATCATTAGTTTCATCAAAATTAAGATTTGCACCTAATTCTTTATCAACTAATGTTGTTGCATTTGCATATGAGTTATCAAAATTATCTTTTAATTCTTGATCCGCATTAATATAGTTAACATTTGTGCGAGGATCAACATCATTTGCTGATTCAACCACATTTTCAATGTAATCATTTAATTTTGACATTAAATCATTCAATGCATTTGCAATTTCTTTAATGCTTTCGATTGAATCCGAAGAATCTGTGATTAAGTTAGCGGTATTAATTTGATCTTTGAAATTGTCTAATTGAGCATTATTTAAGCTACTTAAATCATCTAAGTATCCTAAAGCTGATTCTTTAGCTTGATCTAAATTATCTTGAGCTTCTTGAGTTAAGTTAGCCATATCTGTTTTGGTTTTAGTGATTAATTGATCGATTTGATCGTTAATTGCAGCTCAATCAACTGGTTCACTTAAATCAGAATTTAAGAATTCATAATTTTTAACAATATCTTGATCTAAAGGTTGGCGAGTTTGGACACTTGCATTTGCATATTTGTCACTATTTTGTAACTCTTTTGCTTGTTTTTGTACGTTCCGTAACTCTTCCATTTTCGACTTAATAGTATCAAATAATTTTTTTGCTTTTTCAAGCTCGTCACTGTTACTTGCTTGATTTACAACTTCAACTAACTTATCTTTTTGACTTGGAGTCAAGTCAGGATTTTGAGTGATTTCATTAATTAAATCATTCTTATCTTTGGCGAGTTTTGCATCACCATTTAATGCATTTTTAGCATCAATTAAGCTATTTTTGATTGTTTCAACTGCATTTTGATCTTTATTTTCTCCACTTGGATCAACTAAATCTTTAGCAATTTTAGCAATTTGATCGTATGCATCTTTTAATTCTTGATCGGCATTGTCGTATTTAACTGGATTTGCTTGCAATTCTTTTTCAACAGTCGCAATTGCATCTTTTAAATCTTTCATTGCATTATCAAGTTTTTGAGCTTTATCTTTAATTGCTTGAGTTTGAATAATTGAATCTTTCTCTTTTGCTTGTTTGATTAATTCTGCTTTTTGTACATCATTAAGATGTTGTAATTTGTTAATAAATTCTTCAGCATCATTGTGAGCTTCGTTTAGTTTTTCATCACCATTTAATGCAGCTTTGGCATTTTCTAGATTTGTTACTAATTCTTTAACAGCTTTAATATCAACTAATGCAGTTTTCTTATTAGTTTGACTTTCATAAACTTTTGAAACTTTTGCAGCTGCAAGTAATGCATCATCATAATTCTTTTGCAATTTTTCATCCGCATTGGTATAGCGAATTGATTCTTTAGTTTTGTTAACCAACTCCACTTCATACACGTCATTTAATTTTTCCATTGCCGCATCAAGTTCACGTGCTTTTGCAGTTTCTTGTGCAACCGCTTCAGGAGTTGTTTGTTTTGAAATAGTTTGCTTTAAACTATCTTTTTGAGCTTGGTTTAATTCTTCTAATGAATCAATTACATTGCTTGCATCATTGCGAACTTTTTGCATATTTTGTTCACCATTTAGAGCATCCAATGCACTTTGAACTCTATTATTTATATCTTGAATTGCTTGAGTATTAAGTAATTCATCTGCTACTGTATTTGTATCCTGTAATTTTGCTTGTAATTCTTTAGCGGTTGTAATTGCATCATCATATGCTTGACGTTTTGCTGCTTCTGAACCAGTATATTTAATATCTGCTTTGGTTGTATCTTCTTCAGAAATATGTTTATTCAATAATTCCGTTGCTGAATTAAGAGCTGAATGATTAACATCTTTAGCCTCGACATCTGCAATTGTATTTTGCTTGTCAATTAGATTTTTAGCAGCTTCTTTTTGTGCATCGCTTAAGTTGTTATATTCATTGTCAACTTTCGCTTTAGCCTTAGCTTTGGCTTCTGCTAAACGTTCTTCACCATCAAGAGCTTCACGAGCTGCGATTAATTTAGCACGTTCAGCTTTAACTGTATCTAAATCAAAATCAGCTCCATTTTGAACGTCAGTATTATTCTTTTGGTTTTCAAGTTGTACATCAAAAGCTTTTTGTTTTTCGCTTAAAGCTTGTGTATAGTCAATTTCATTTTTGATATCACCAAAGTTTTCATTTTTATAATCTAACATTGCTTTATCTAAATCATCAGCATATTTAGTTAAATCTGTTACTTTTGATACATTTGCAGCTTTAACTTTATTTACTAAAGTAGCTTTTTGATTTTGAGTTAAGTTTGCTAAATTATTATTAATATGATTAATTAAAGTTTCTTTTGCAGCATTATCTGCTTGTGCTTGTTTGAAGATAGCAACCACATCATGATCAAATTTTAATTTCGCATTATTTTCATCTTGAACTTGAATTGGTCAATCTGGATTGGTTGAATTTTGGTATTTTAAACCTGCATTTGTTAATTTTTGTTTGTAAGCGGTTTTTTCACTGTCACTTAAATTACTTAATTGAGCTACTTGTGTTTGTGCATTTGATTTTGAATTTTCTAAATAATTTTTTAGATGACTTAAAACTTTTTCTTTAGTCAAGTTTTTATCAAATGTTTTTACAGTTTCTTTTAATGTCGCTTTTTCTTCAGGAGTTAATAATTCAAATTCATCAATTTTTGCAATTAAATCTTTGTGCACACCATTTAATTGTTCGATAGTATTATCTAAAGCTTCTGTTTTAGCCTGTGCATCTTGAGCTAAAGTGACTAAATTAGTTAAATTATTTTGATCAAATTGAGTATTTTGCACGTTACTTAGCAATTTATTTGCTTGAGTAATTGCGTTATTCAATACATCTTTCTCGTTTTGTGATTCTAAAAGATAAATTGGTTGACTTTTAACTTTATTTGCATCAGTTAATTTTACTTTTAATTCAGCCAATTTAGTATTTAAGTCAGTCGCGTTTTGCTTGATTGTTTGTGCATCTGCTAAAGAATTTTGAGCTTCAACTAGAGTTTTAAGTTGTGTTTGTTGCTCTGTACTTAAATTGTTTAACTTCTCGATAGCTTGAGCAATTTCCGAATTCTTTTCAATTCCATTTAAAGCTTCTTTTGATTGTTGAGCATTTTTAACTAATTCTTGCAATGCAGCTAAATCATTTGCGTGACTTTGATCATTAATTTCATTGGCTAAATCAGTCAATTTATCATCATAACTTGTTTTAAATTCATCTTCAGATAAACGATAATCGATTGTATTTTTGTAATTGTCTAATTCAATTTTTTAATGCATCCGCTTTTGCTTTTAATTCATCATAAGCACGAGCTTCCTCAAGAATTTCATTAATTTTTGCTTCATCTTGAGCATTATTAATACGAGCTTTATAAGCATCTTTTTGGTTTTGGTTAATCGAATTTAATTGATCAATTAAGTTTTTATAACCTTGTTTTTTAGCATTATCCAAGATTTTGTCTAATTTATCTTGAGCACTTGGATTTTGGTCAGTGTCAGTAAATTCTACTTCTTTAACTTCTTTAACATAATCTTTTAATTGCTCTTTAGTTAAATCAGTTAATTTCTCTAATTCAGCAATTGTATCTGCTTTAGCTTGATTGTATTCGTTAGCTTTATCAACAATTGCATCAATTAATTGAGCTTTGTTCGCATCAGTATTTGAAACATTATTAATTTGATCGCTTAATTTTTGAACTTCTCTAGTGTTTAAATTATCTAATGCTTTAACAGCTTTTATCGCTTTATTTTTAAGTCCATCAAGATTTACAAAAGCTTCTTTAACACTTCCTAAAGTTGAATTATCTGCAATTAAGGTTGTTAAACTAGGATTTGCGTTTCCATCATTTTGACTTGAGTTAATTAATTCTTTTGCAGCAGCAAAAACATCATCATAGTGTTGTTTTGCAGGATCAGAAGCAAATTTATAATCATCTAAATTAGCAACATCTTTATCAGTAAATTCTTTAACAATGTCTTTTAATGACTTCATATTAGTATTAACACTTGCGGCATCATTAAATGCGTTTTGTGCTGTATTTAAGTCATTTGCGTCTTGAATTGCACTAATTAAATCTTGTTTTTGTTTTGGATTTAAGTGTTCATAAGTTGCATCAATTTGATTAATTAAATCTTGTTTTTGAGCTTTAAGTACAATCGCATCTAATGCATTTGCACTATTTTGAGTAATTGAAATCGGATTTGCATTTGCATTAATTTCAACAACTGTATCTTTAACTTCATTAATTAAAGCTTGTTTTTCTGAAACAGGATTAGTGTCTGAAGTTTCATCGCTTAAGTTGGTTAAACCATTAATTTGATTAATACGTTCTTGTTTAGCTGTATTAATTGGACTTGCTTGATCAACTACTTTAGAAATTTGACTTGCATAATCATCATCTAATAAATTGATTGCATCTAATTTTTCACTTAATTTTTCAATTTCACTCTTATTTAGATTTGCAAATTGAGTTTTATCGTTAATTTTTTCTTTAGCTACAACAATTTCACCATCTAATTTTGCAAACAAGTTTTCTAAACTATTATTAGTATTAACATTAGCGATAAAAGTTTTTAAAGTATTTTCACCATTGTTTGTGCTTGAAGTTAATAAATCTTTAGCAGCTGTTGATTGTGTATCAAAAACATCTTTAGTTGTCGCAGTTGCTTTTGAGTATTTTTTATTTAGATCTTGTTGAACTTTTGCTTCAATTGCAGGAATTACTTCATCTTTAAGTTTTCTCATTTTTTCATTTAATCCCGAATATGAATTAAACACTTCTTGTGCTTCTGCAATTGTAGCTTTAGAATCAATTAAGTTTTTTAAATCTTCTTTTTGTTTTGGATTTAAGTAAGCGTAAGTACCATCAATTTGGTTTTTCAATCCTTGTTTTGTTGCATCAAGAACGATATTTTCGAATTTTTGTTCATTATTTGCTTCACTACTATCAAATTTCGTTTCTTTGATTCGATTAATGTAATCTTG
This sequence comes from Mycoplasmopsis pullorum, assembly GCF_001900245.1. Classification (NCBI taxonomy): domain Bacteria; kingdom Bacillati; phylum Mycoplasmatota; order Mycoplasmoidales; family Metamycoplasmataceae; genus Mycoplasmopsis; species Mycoplasmopsis pullorum. Next base: position 412,067 of record NZ_CP017813.1, read on the forward strand.
CTTTTCTTCTTCACTTAAGCCAGGTGTTTGATTAATTCTATCAATGTATTCTTGTTTTTTATCATTTGCATTTTTAGCTTTTTCTTTGATAGTTTCAACATTTTCTGAAGTATTAGCTTGATCGATTTGATTTTTATACTCATTCTTTTCAGTTTTAGAAAGATTGTTTAGATTATCAACAGCATTTTTGGCCGCATCTTTCTTAATATCAACTAAAGATGTATCTAAAGCACTAATTAATTGATCAACTTGGGTTGCATCAGCATTTGCCGGAATTGAAACTCCATTATTTGCAGGTTGGTTATTAATAACATTTTTTGCGTTTTCTAATGCATTTTCGTATGCTTTTTTAACACCTTCAGAAGCATTTTGGTATGCGTCTAAAGCTTTGTTTGTAGACTCTTCAGCAACTTTATCTTTTAATTGCTTCATTTTCGTATCAAGAGTTTTAGCTTTTTCAAGCACACTTTGAGCTTGTGAATGTAATAAATCCTTAACTTCTTGCACTAAAGCGTCTTTTTGTGATTGATTTAAGTGACTTAATTTTTGAATTTCGGCAATTTTAGCTTGTTTTTCTTGATTTTGTTGACTAGCTTTATTCAACACAGCTTGAATATTGTCGTCAAATTTTGTGTCTGTTGTCGCAGCATTTGAATTTAAAATAGCAACATTAACTTCATTTTTAAGAGCTTGTAAGTCAGCATATGATAAATTAGGATAATTTTGCTTTGTTAATTTAGCAGTTGCATTATTTTTAGCAAGTTCTAAACCTTTATCTAAAACTGTTTGTTTATCAGCATCTTGCGGATTTTTATTAAATTTTGGATCATCGATCATTCTATTTAAAGTATTAAAGTCATTATCAGTTAATAAGTTTCATTTATCTTTTAACGACTCTTTAAACGCGTGACGGTAACCATCTAATTTGTCAATTTCACCTTGTAAATCAGTTACTTTAGTTCCAATTTCAGTTTTCTTAGCTTGAATTGCAGTATCATCTAAAGTAGTTAAATTAGTATCTTGATATGCTTTCAATTCTTTTTTAGCTGTATTAATTGCTTCATTAAACTCATTTTTCTTAGTATCTGAATCTAAAGTATAAACTTCTTGATTTTTTGTATTATCAGCTGCAGTAATCTTATCTTTAAGTTTTTGAATTGCTTCATTTAAACTTTCAGCGTTAGTTACTAATTTTTCAGCTTCAGAGTAATTATCAAGAGTCTTGATTTTATCTTTAAGTTCATTTCTGCGTGTTTCATCAATATTGCTTAATTGATCAATTCGATTATCTAAAGCTGTATGTTTTTGATCACCATTTAATGCATCTGCAGCATCTTGTAATTCTTTTTTAGCCGCTTTGATTTGTTCTGCGGTTGCATCTTTTGAAGCGATTAAATCCTTTAGAGCTTTAAGTTTTTCATCAAAAGCAGTTTTAAGATTATCATCGGCTCATTTGTAGTTAATAGTGTTTTTACTATTTTCTTTAGCGGTAATTTCATTTTTCGCTTCAGGAATTGCATTATTTAAGTCATTAGCTTTTTTCTCAGTATCCGCAACGCCACTAGTTGTACCTTCTTTAATTTGTTTTTCTAATTCTGATTTTTGATCAGGAGTTAAATTAGGTAATTTTTTAATACGATCAATTGCGTCTTGTTTTGTTTTTTGAGCCGATTTAGCTTGTTCAATAATTGATTTTAAATTACTATCTGGAGTACTTGCTGCACCTTTAGATGCATTAGTTAAAGCATCGGTATAAGTTTTCTTATCTGCATCACTTAAGTTATCTAAAGCATTAACAATTTCTTTTGCTTTTTCTTTAGCTTTATTAAATGCATCACTTAAAATCTGATTTGCTTGATCTGGATCTGGATTAGTTCGATCTAAAGCATCGATTCGTTGAATGTAAGATTTTTTCTCTTCTTCAGAAATTAAATCAGTACTGTAAGCATTAATTTCATCTCTGAGAGCTTGTTTTTTACCGTCTAATTTCTTAATTTCATCATCAAGAGTTTTAATATCTGCTTGAACTTCTTTGGCTTTTTCAAGAATTTGCTCATTACTTAAGTCACCTAAGTTAACTTTTAAGTGCTCATCTAATTTAGTTTCAGATTCAGTTATTGCATTATCAAAAGTTGATTTTTTATCGCTTGTATCACTTGAGTAAATTGCATCTCGTTTTGTGTTTTTCGCTTCTTCAATTTTAGCTTTTAAGTCACCAATTGCTTTATTTAATTCTTTAGCTTTTTCAAGAATTTGATTTACTTTTTCTTGTGTATCAGCATTTGTTACTAAATTCTTAATTTGTTCTTTTTGATTATCAGTTAAATTATTTAATTTATCGATTTCTTTTTCAATTTCAGTTAATTTAGTATCACCATTAAGAGCATTAAATGCTGATTTTAAGGAAGTTTTAGCATTGTCAATTTCACTCTTAGTTACATTGACTTTGGTGAGTAAACCTTGAACTTTAGCTAATTCTACTTCATAAGCGTCTTTTAAATTTTTATTAGCTAATTCGTATTTATTTGCGGTTTTGGCTGCAGCAAACATATTTTGAGTAGTTAAAGCATCGTTTTCACTTAATATCTTAAGCTCTCTTAATGCTTCTTCATTTAACAATTGAATTGCTTTATCTAATTCAGTCGCTTCGTTTTTGATTGATTCACTTTGAGCAACTACTTCAGCTTTAACGCTATTAATAAAAATATTTTTTTGAGCTTGAGTTAATGCATCAAGAGTATTAATTGCATCAATTGCATTTTGTTTAGTTTTATTATCTTGAGCAGCTTGATTAACAAAGTATTTAAGTTTTTTGTCGTATTTTTGACCTGTTGTTTTTGTTAATGAAGCTGAATCGATAAATCCTTTATAAGTATTTATTTCTGAAGTACTTAAATTTGGATAAATATCTGAGGTAATTTTAGTTTTAGCAGTATTTTTCGCTAAGCGAAGACCTTCACTTAAGATCGCATTAACTTCATCATCAGTAGGTTTTTTACTTTTACTATCAACCTTATCTTGTAAATCTTTAACTTGTTGTGGAGTTAAATATTCTCAGTTATCTAATGATTTTTTAACTTTGTTTCTGTATCCGTCTAAAGCTTCAATAGCATTATTTAAAGTTGTTGTTTTTGTTGCTACGCCATTAGCTTTAGTTTCAATTGCAGATGCATTTAAAGAACTTAAACTTTCAATTTGCAAAGTTGCTAATTCTGATTTTGCATTACCTAAGGCATTATCAAAAGTTCCTTGTTTTGCAGTTGTATCTTCGGTATATGCTTCAGTAGCTTTAACACGCTCTGCATCGGTTATTTTTTGTTTAAATTCTGCAATTTTATCGTTAAGTAATTTACCTTTTTCGTAAATGGTTTGAGCATCAGCTTTGGAATTAGATGCATCAACTAAATCTTTAAGATCTTGTTTTTGAGTTACTGATAAATGAGATAATTGTTCGATTTTTGAATGTAAATCACTTCTATTTTCATCACCATTTAATGCTGTGTATGCAGTATTTAAAGCACTTAAAATTCCATTTACTTCACTTTGATTTTTATTTTCTCCGCTTGTTTTATTTAAAAGATCTTGAGCATTTTTTAAAGCTTGATCATAAGCTGATTGTTTATTTGGATCAGAAAGTTTGTAATCAATAGCTGTTTTTGTACTCTTATTTTGATCATCATTTAATGAATTATTAGGAATAAGAACTTTTAATTCTTCAATAACTTTGTCATGCAAGTTTTTCATTGCTCCATTTAAGTTTTGAGCAGTAGTAAAGACTGTGTTTGCTTCTGTTAATTTTGTTTTAGCACGAATCCTGTCAACAACAGCTTGAATTTGATTGTTATTTAAGTATGAATATTCTGTTTTTACAGTATTTGATAATTCTCAAATTTTAGCTTTTTCGTGAATAGCTTCTAAAGCAGGAATTGAATCGGCAGAATTTGCTTCGCTTTTCAAAGTTGTTTTTTCACTTTGAATTAAATGTGAGCTATCATTGATGTATTTAATAACCTCAAGTCTTTTTTGTTCAAGAAGAGTTAAAAATCCATTAATTGTCGCAGGCTTAATATCTGATTTAATTTTTTCATCTGTTGGTAAATAATCAAATTTAGAATCTGTTGAAACTAATTGATAGTTAAAACCGACGGTTCCATCAGTGTCATTTTTGTTGAAATTGGTGTTAATTACGTTTGCGTTACTATTATTTGCCAAATCATTTGTAATTCTTGATTCTGTAATTCGCGAAGGTAATGTTGATTTTTTACTTGGATAATCAAAAGTTAAATTAATTGCATTTAATCTTGCTTTTTCAGCGGTAATTTCATTTCCATCAAGATTGTTATAAGCAGTTGCAATAGTAGATTTTAATTGATCATATTGACTAATATAATTTTCAATAAAGCTTGTGTAATTTGTTGGAGTTGGATTTGGTTGTTCCAATTTGTTTTTAGATGTATTTAATTTAGCATTAAGATTGGCTAAAGCAGAATCAAAGGTAGATTTTCTTACTGTTGATCCATTAGTATAATCAGAATTTGATTTAGCTGAATTATATGTATTAATTAAAGTTAAATCAGTTGTGCCAAAATCATCATTTAATTTTTTTGCTTTTTCATAAATTGCTTGTCTTTGATTTGGAGCTGCTGCTTTGATTTGATTGATTATAAGATTTTGTAAATTCTCAGTTAAATATTGCAATTGTTTTATTTTATTAATATAACTATCACCATCTAGAGCATTATAAGCATTAGTTAAATTTTCTTGTAATTTAGAAATTTGTGAAGAATCAATTACACTTGATTTACCACTTACTAATGAATCAGCAACCATTTTATAAGCATTAAAATCACGTTTTTTATCTGGAGAAGCAAAATTATATTTATCTGTATTAGTATTTAAATTAGTTACATAAGTTTTTAAATTTTGTGTTGCATCATTTACATTGTTAATAGAATTTTTATATCCATTAACTTCATTTTGATCAGCAAAATTTTTAGAAAGAATATCATTTTTAAATGCTTCTTTTTGTTTTTGAGTTAAAACATTATTTTTACCATTTAATGTGTTTGAATCTAAATAATCAAATAATTCCTTATGATAATTATTTTGTTTTTCTAATTCATCTACAATAGTTTTTAAATTTTTGTCATTTCCAAAATAAACTCAACTATCTTGAGCGTTATCAGTTTTGTTTTTATAAATCTGAGCACTATCAATACTATTTAAAGCAGTATTTTTTAATGTTTGCGAAACATAAGAAAAACTATTTATTTTTTCTTTTGCTTTTGTTTTTGCTTGAGTAAATGCTTCATCAATTAATGTAGTTAATTGATCATTAATTGTCTTTCTATTATCAGTTAATTGATAATTTGATTCAGAATAAACAAAGTTTTTATTTGTTGGTATTCTTTGAATAAATGATTCTTTCACAGAAGTGTCTAAATAATTAAATGAATTAATATCAGTTATAAATTGATTTTTATTTCCATTTAATTCAAGAATTTTATCAATTCAATTGTTTTTTAAATTACTTGCATTTTGTGTTTTAAAAGTATCCAAATTGCCTTGTGAATAAAAAGCATAAGATGAATCACTTGATACATTATTGCTGTTCTGCAATTTTGTAACAAAATTGGTATATCAAGCATTATCAATGGTTGGTTTACTACTTGTTTTACCATACACCAATTTATCATTTTTAATATTTTCAATAATTGGTTGAATTTTTTGAATTTCATCATATAAAGCAGATAAAGCTTTTATTTTGTTTAAAATTGTGTTTTTATTCCCTTGATATTGTATATTATTAGCCGGAACAAAAGTAGTTATATCATAAGGAGTGTTGTATCTTGAAAGCGCAGAATTAATTGCATTAATTATAAATTTAGTACCTTGTATGTAATTATAATTACTTCAATTCTTATTAGTAATACTTTGACTATTTAAAGCATCAATGAATTCATTTTCTAAATTATTTTTACCTGTTTGTTTTATTTTAGTAATAACATCATTTACATCTGATATATATTTTGTAACTTCAGCTTCAGTTTGTAAAGTAACTTTTGAATCAGCGTTTCTATCTACTGCTTCACTATTTAAGTTTAGTTCTGATTGTAAATCATATTTTTTTGCTGTAGAAGGGTTACTACTTCATCCTTCAATTTCTAATAATTTTAAAGCCGGTCCTTTAGCTTCTCTTTGATCTGCAAAAGCAAAAAGAACTTTATTGCTAATTTCACTATTTCAATCCGTTTTATCTGTTGTGCTTAGAACTAAATTTCTTAATTCAGCTCTTTTTGTTTCCGCTTGACCTTGTAAATTATTTAAATTAGAAATTTCTTGCTTGAAATATTCAAATCATTTACGATTATTAAAAGAATATGTGGTTTTATCAAAGTTTTCGTTTTGCTCAATTTGTGATAATAAATAATTAATTTGTTTAATAGTTAATCATTTATTTTTTGTTCTGTCATTTGCAAATCTTTTTAGTTTTTCATAATCTGTTAAATCATAGCTAATTTCATTAAAATTCAGGTATCCATCATGATCTGTTGTATTAAAAGAAAAAATATTTGGATTTGGAGATAAATAAGAATTTTCAGAAACAATTTTTCATTTTTTATTGTCTTCAGGATTTACAAAACTAGTTTTAAGTCTTAAATTATTTATATTTGAATATTGAGTTAAAGAATCAACATTATTTTTTGTTTTATATTCTGCAAGAATTTTGTCTTGTTTTATTACTTCATTATACTTTGATTTATTCACTGAATGAATTAGTCTTTGAGATCCATTATTATCTTGAATTAAAGATAAAGTAGTATTAGGTAATTTATCATTATCTAAAAGATATTCACTTTTAACCAATTTTTCTGTGGTATTGAATTTAATATTTTGATATGCTTGACGATCTGCCATTTTCATAAATGAACCAAATTGTCTATTAGCATAATTATGGAATTCGTATTTAAATTGTCCAAATCCAATATATGTTTTTTTAGACGAAGCATCTCTTGAAAGAGGACTAGCATTATTTCCGCTACGTACACCGTTATTATCAATTGTATTTGGATTCCTTTTTACTGTAAATTCTAATTGTAATGATGGTGTAAAACCTGCAGTAGATTCATCCTCAGATTTTATTTCCAAAATCAATAATGAACCCGCATTATTATTGAGTGAATTATAAATATAGTCGTTTTTATCTTTATATTGTTTTTGAAATAAACCTAATTTATATTCATCTCCATTATATTCAACTGGTGCATATTTTCAATCACCAGATAATGATGGTTCATCATGAATAATCATGTTTGCAATAGTTCTTTTTCTGAAATAATCATTATTAACCCCACCTCATAATTTTCCATATTGATCAACAATATTTTGATTTATTTCTTTTGGAAAGGTTTTATAAAAAGAACCATAATGCATTGAATTTAATCAAGTTTTACCTGTTGTATATCTTCCTTCGTCCTGAACATAATATCTTGTGAATTGTGCATATTCATTATTTGGATTAGAACTATAGAATTTAAAACCTGAATGATTATCACCTCGTCTAAAATCACCTGTATAGTCATATGATTTAGAAATTCAAGGATTTATTAGATATTTATTTTCTTCTTTTCCGTATCATGTGGCGTCGCCTCTATCTCCCTTTATGTCATTCACATCATATTTTTCATCGACTGAAATATTATAAACTTTAACATTTTGTGGATTTGCAATTGCTTCTTGAAATTGTACATTTGAATTTCTTGTGGAAAGAATAGCTTTAATATTTCCAGTTAGAATTAAATCTTCAGAAATTCAAAGTCCTACAAAAAACTTTCTATCATCAGATCTTAATTTGTCAACATTAAAACCAATTCTGAAAGATTTTGTATCATTAACTGAATCTCATCCATCTCCATTGAAAAATGAAGAATCTTGATTATTATTTCTTTGTCAGTTATATCTTGTATTAATTAAGTCGCTACTTAAAACTAAAGAAGGATTCAATAAATCTCATGCAGGATTATAACTATTTTCACCATATCTATTTCTTTTCGCTTTATTTGTATCATAATCATATAATCTATATCAATTATTTCTATCATTGATATAGTATCTAGATTTATCATACCCAGATTCATTTTTACTGTAATTTGGATTTGTGCCAAAATAAATAGGTTGTTTTTTATTCCATACAGCTCATCCTTCAAAAAACATACCTTCAATGGTATTATAATTAGTATAAATACCATCGTCTTGTACTTTGTTGTATTGGCTATAACTCATGTATTTACTATCAATTTCCCGCAAACTTCCTGTTATATTACTTTGAGAAATTGGTAAAAATAAAAAAGGTAAAGATCCACTTGTAGCACTAAATGCTAATACAATCTTTTTAATCTTTTTTCTATTTTTCATAAAACACCGCCTTTATATATATATATATATATAATATGTATCCAATTATACATATTTATGCAATTTCAATAGTTTTTTTACTTATAAGCTCCTTATATTCTTTAAAATCTTCAAATAATTGTCCTGATTTTTGTTTTTCTTCATTTGTTGGTCTAATATTTTTAATTCTAAATTTAACTAAAATAGACCACCGAGTCCGCCAAACGGATTGAATCCACCACCTTTTTTAAGTTTGTTTGACATCTCATTCATACGTTTTGACATCATGTCATAATCATTCATCAATCTATTAAATTCTTGTGCTGAACGTCCACTTCCTTTAATTACACGTTCTTTACGTGATGCATTACGTAATAATTTTGGATTTTGACGTTCTTTACGAGTCATTGAAAACATTAAAATTTCGTAAATTTTCATCTTTTCTTCAGCTTTATCTAACTCTTCTTCATTAATTTTGTTGCTTAAGTTACCAGGTAACATTTTTAAAATTTTTGAGAATTTTCCAAGTTTTTTAATTTGAGCAAGTTGTTCCATCATATCATCTAGTGAAAATTCACCAGAAAACATTCTTTCTAACATTTTAGTAGCTTTTTTCTCATCAATGACATCACTTGCTTTCTCAATTAAAGAAAGAACATCACCTTTTCCTAAAATACGGTCGGCCATTCTAACTGGATGGAATAAATCTAAATTCGAAATTTTTTCACCAGTACCAATGAATCTGATCGGAATATTTAGTACTTTTCTTAAGCTTAATGCAGCTCCTCCACGAGCATCTGAATCTAACTTAGTAATAACCGAACCGGTTAATTTTAACGAATCATGGAAAGTTTGTGCAACATTAATAATATCTTGTCCAGACATAGCATCAGCAACAAATCAAATTTCATTTGGTTTCGCAATTTGTTTAATTTCGACTAATTCATTCATTAATTTTTCATCAATTGCAAGACGACCAGCTGTATCGATAATTATCAAATCGTTTTTTTGTTCTTTTGCTTGTTCTAAAGCATGCTTCACAATATTTTGTGGAGTCTCTTTAACACCTTCTTCAAAATAATCAACTTGAATACTTTTTGCTAAAGTCACTAATTGATCCACAGCAGCTGGACGATAAACATCAGCAGCTATAACTAAAGGTTTTTCAACTAATTTTTTCTTTCTAAAATAATAAGCTAAACGAGCAGTTGTAGTGGTTTTACCAGAACCTTGTAAACCAATCATCATAATCACATAAGGTTTTTCTTTGATTTGTGGTTCAACTGTTTTACCACCTAAAATATCCACTAATTCTTCATGAACAATTTTAATCATTTGTTGTGATGGATTTAATTTTCCAATTAAATTTGATTGAATTGTTTTTTCTTTAACATTATTTACAAATTCTTTAACTATCTTTAAGTTAACGTCGGCTTCTAAAAGAGCCATTTTGATATCACGAGTAACTTCAACAATATCTTCTTCTTTAATTGTTGTTTTTTTACTAATTTTTGCAAGTGCTTTTTGCATTCTATTTTCTAAAAAATTCATATTTATATTATATATTATTTATTTTTTCTCACTTTTCTTTTAAAGTGCTAGAAAAAATCTCTTTTATTTATGTTTTAAATTTACCAAAAACAGTCAAATTTTCTTGTTTTGTCAAATCATCAGATTTTGTATTAAAAACTCTTTTAAACAATAGTCAAACAAAAAAGGAAAATACTCTATTTTTTTCATCTTTTTGCAATTTTTAAATATTGTTTTAAATATTTTAAGATAAAATTATTTGTATATTCGATACTTATGTTAGTAATAACTTTATTACTATGAAATAATAAAATAAAAAAACAAAAAGGAGCTTATTATGCGTAAAATCGTAAGATTAAAAAACAAAGAACGTGCTGCTAAAAGAGCACACAAATTAGCTAAAGAAGCCGCAAGAGCAAAAAGAAGAGCTGAAAGAGAAAACACACAAAACTAGTTTTCGGTGTGTTTTTTTAATTATGAATTTTGAAAAAGGTTTTTTCTCTTTTCTAGGTAATTCACTAGAATTCAAGGGAATTAGCGAAAAAGTATTCTATTTACTGTTCGCGTTATCCTTTGTTGCTTTTGTTTTAGTGTGATTGTTCCGGTACGAAATTTCTAAAAGATATAGAAATTTAATTGAAACACATAAATGATTCAAAAATGATAAAAAAATATTTCAATTTATCGGGGCTTTAGTTCTCTTTTTAGCTTTTGTCAGAATAATAATTCTAGTTAGTCAAGACTTCTACAACACTTGAGAAATGATTCCGCTTCATTTATGTCGTCTGAATTTATTTTTAATCGGATTTATCTTTGTCTCAGGCAAAATTGAAAATATCAAACACATTACTTTTACTTCGATTGTTGGGGCTTTAATTGGTCTCTCAATTCCAAGTTTAGGATACTTTGTTGTCGGATATTGAAATCCAGATCATACTAAATTTATTTCTGACTTCCATAACGGAAAACTTACTCATTTCACAATTGGAATGGATAACTACATTTACTGAGAATTTTTATTAACACACTTATTTGTTTTCTTAACTCCTTTTATTGTTGTTGTAATCAAAGAATATAAATTCTCAAGTCGTAATTTTATTCAAGCGTGAGCTTTATTAATGTTTTTAATTGTTCTTACATTTGTGATTAACTCTATTACAGACACATACATTCACAATCCAAGATGAAAAACAAATTATTTCTTTAATGGTCGTCGACCAATTAACGAATTTAACGATAAACTTTATCCTTTTACATCGTGACCATTTTCACTTATCTCACAAATTGTGATTGGATCATTATTTTTTGCTATTGTTTTCTTTATTTACTGTTACCAAGACAAATTCTTCTTAACTATTGAAAACAAAAAAATTAAGTTCAATCGTCGTAAATCTCAAAATTGAGAACAATTAAAAATTGTAAAATTAACCAAATAATTTATCTCCATTTCTAATGGAGATTTTTTATTCTTTATTTAAAAATGGTTAAATTGTCCCCTGGGGACAGTTAAGCAAGTTAAATTTTTGATTTTTACTATAATACCTGTTTTATAGTTTTTTAAGTAAAATATTTTTAAATGATTTTTCTATTGTGCAAGAGAAATATTCAAAATTATTAATATATAAAAAATGAAAAGTCATTATTTTTTATCCGCCCCTAGGGGACGATCTAGTATTTTTTGTCCGCAATTAGCCAATTCAAATTCAAACTTATGCTATAAATATCAAAATTCTGACTCATAAGTCAAAAAACAAATGAAATGTTTATATTTCGAGTCTAGATGTATAGCACTATTAAGTTTTTAATCTTTTTTAAAAATTTGATTAATACTTTAATAAAATATAAATATTAAAAAGGAGCGGTAAATGAGTTATAAAGCATTATATAGAAAATATCGTCCTACAACATTTAAAGAAGTTAAAGGTCAAGATCATGTTATTCGTACTTTGGAAAACATTTTAAAAACAAAAAAAATCAGTCATGCTTATATTTTTAGCGGTCCTCGTGGTGTTGGAAAAACGTCTATTGCTAAAATTTTCGCTAACGTTTTAAATTGTTTACATAATGAAGATCCAACACAAGCATGTGCAAATTGTTACGCTAATCTTAACAATAATCTAGATGTTATTGAGATGGACGCTGCTTCAAATAATGGAGTAGACCAAATTCGTGATTTAAAAGAGAAAATTGAACACACACCAAGCTTAGGTCAATATAAAATTTACATCATCGATGAAGTTCATATGTTATCAAAAAGTGCTTTTAATGCTCTTTTAAAAACTTTAGAAGAACCGCCAGCTCATGCAATTTTTATCTTAGCAACAACTGATCCGCAAAAAATTCCTGCAACAATTGTTTCAAGAACACAACGTTTTAATTTTCGTAGAATTCCAAATCCAGTTATTATTCAGCAAGTTAAAGCGATTTTAGATCATGAAAATATCAAAATAGAACCATCAGCACTGCCATTAATTGCAAATTTAGCAAATGGTGGACTGCGTGATGCTTTATCAATCGCTGATCAATGTGCTGCTTATGGTGATAATATAATTCGCACACAGGATGTGCTTTCAACTTTTGGAATTGTGTCAAATGAATTATTAATTAAAACTTTATCAATGATTTATTCAAATGAAGTTAAACCATTAATGAATTTATTTAAGAAATTAAAAGATTCAGGTATGGAAGCAACTAACTACATTAAAGGTCTAATTAATGTAGCACAAGATTATTTAATCTACAATAAAACTAAGGATGAAAATCTGCTAGAAACATTAACTTTAGATGAAGTCAAAACTATTAAGTTATCACAAGAATTCATTTTGCGTTTCATTCCTTTTGCTCAAGAGTTATTCCAAAAAATTACTTATTCTGAAATTCCTTTTGAAATTGCAGAATACGGAATTCTGGAAGCATTGAAAATCCAATCTCAAATTCGTAGCGAAAATAATTATGCTCCGATTGTTGATTTTGATGCTAAAAATAACCAATTCGACCTTGAATTAATCAAAGGTTTAATTACTCAAGAAGTTGAAAAATACCAAAAAACTCAAAAAGAATTGAATCAACTTCACTTTTCAAATCAAGATTCATCACTAAATAACGGAATCGATTTTTCTAAAAAAGAAGTTGAAACACAAACAACTGAGATTGAGCAAAACAACAACACATATCAAGATGATGAATATTTTGGATTTAGTCCTGATGATAAAATGACACAAATTTATTCAGATCCATTTTTAGAATCTAAAAAAAATATTGAAGAACAATTAAATCAAAGTGCTTTATTTAATTCCAAAGAAGATAATTCAACTCAATTAATAAATCAAAGTGATGAATTAATCAACCAATTTGTCGAAACAATCAACAATCACAAAGATTTAGTCAATGATGTTGAAACTACTTCCGAATTTGAAAAACCAGCGTATATCGATACACGTGAAATTTCACTAATGAATTCCTTAAGCAACCAGGCCAAAGAACACACATTGGAATTAAGTATTGAAGAACCAAAAACTGATTTGGTAGAAATGAGTGAGTTTGATAATTGAGTTAATGCTGCTTTACAGATTGATTCACAGATTTCGAACCGTTATCGTCAGATTTTGAAAATGCCATTATTTGACATTAATTTAACAAATAAAAAATACATTGAGCAATATAAAATTTTCGACTCTGGAGATGTATCAATTCCAGGTGCAGGAGAAAATTTCATAATCTTAAGAGTTGATGATCTAATCAAACGTGATAAACTAATTAAAAACAAGGATACACTTTGATTACAAGATTATTTAAAAGATGTGTTTGGTAAATTCATGCACGTTTATGTCTTAAGCACTCCAGATGTTGTGTTACTAAGAGAAACAGTTAAAGAAATAAAACAAAATAAACGTGAATGAACCAAGAACAAAAAAATTACACCTTATTCTTTACCAAATCCAAAAGAACAAGAAATGCAAAAAATATTTGGTTTTAAACCAAAAATTAAACAAAAATAAAAGAGGTATTTATGAATCCAGAAATGATTAAAAGATTAAAAAAAATGCAAGCTGAAATGGAAGCTAAACAAAAAGAATTAGAGTCAAAAGAATTTACTGTTAAAAAACAAGGAATTGAAATTATCGGTACAGGTGATTTAAAAATTACTAAAATCAATATTGATGAAATGCTAATCGATCCAGATGATAAAGAACTTTTAGAAGATTTATTAATGATTGCAATTAATGAATTGACCGAACAAATTCAAGAAGAACAAGAAAAATTAACTCCACAAATGCCAGGTGGAATGCCATTTTAATATGGATAGACTCGAAATTATCGAAGAAGCAATTGACACCGTTCGAAAAATCGATGGTGTTAGTAAAAAACAAGCAGAGAGAATTGTAGATTGATTTTTAAAAACTGATTCTAAAGATTCAGCAAAAGTCATTACAATGTTAAAAAAAATGATTACTGATATATCACACTGTGAAATTTGTGGTTATTTTACGCAGCAAACTCTTTGTCAAATTTGTCTTGATCCAGATCGAGAAAATCAATTAATGATTATCGAAAATCATAACAATTTAGAAAAATTCGAAAATAACCGTTTTTTTAAAGGAAAATACTTTATTTTTCCTTATTCTCTTGATCAAGAATTTGTTTCAAATGAAGAAATAGAACAAAAAATAAATAAATTGGTCGAGTATGCAAAGGACTTTGATGAAGTCATTTTAGCTATTAGTCCAACCCTTGCAGGTGAAATTACAATGGAAATTTTAAAGCGTGTTTTTATTAAAAATGAAATCAATTGTTCACAACTTGCAATCGGTTTACCAATCGGTTCAAGTGTCGATTACATGGATCACATTACTTTAAAACAAGCTTTAAAAAATCGAACCAATTAGGAGAAAATATGTTTATCACTTTTGAAGGTTTAGATGGTTCAGGTAAAACTACAATAATAAATAAATTGTACGAATATCTCTGAGATAAATATCCGCAAATCAATTTCATTTTAACTCGTGAACCAGGTGGAAAAGGTTTACAAGAAGCAGAGAAAATCCGTAACATAATCTTAGATAATTCATCAAAATTATCATCTAAAACTGAAGCTTTATTGTATACATCTAGTCGTAGAATTCATTTAGAACATGTTATTTGACCAGAATTAGAAAAAGGAAGTTTTATTTTATGTGATCGTTACATCGACAGCTTCTATGCATATCAAGGTTTTGGTCGTGGTCTTGGTTTAGAATGAGTTAAAAATATTACTGAGTTGGTAATCGAAAAAACTTATCCTGATGTCACAATTTTCTTTGATATCGATGCTAAAACTGCTTTATTTAGACGTATGTCAAGCGATGAACAAAATCGTTTAGATAACGAATCTTCTGCTTTTCACTCAAATGTTTACAACGGTTTTAAAGAATTAATCAAACAAGAGCCAGAGCGTTTTTTAATTGTTGACGCAACACAAGACGTTGAAACAGTTTTTGCTGAGACAGTTTCAAAATTAGAATCACATCCAAAATTCCAACAATTCATTAGTGATAAAAAACTATTATGATAACTGAAAAAACAAAAGAAATATTAGACATCTTTTTTAAAAAAAATAAAAATTTATCGCACTGTTATTTAATTGATGCTCCACAAAATTACGATTGTTCTAAAGAATTAACTTATATCGTGAATTTAATTAATCACAGTCAAGTCAAAGATATTTTTGATACTGAAACTGCTCAACACAATATTTTTGTTCTCGCTTCCGATTCAGAAAAGAAAAGTATTAGTAAAGAAGAGTTGCAAATTACCTTTGACAAAGTAGAATATAGTAGTGTTGAACCTGATAAACTAAAAATCGTTGTTATCAAAAATATTGAAAACACTAGCACTAATGCAATCAATTCAATTCTTAAACAAATAGAAGAACCACCAAAAAATACCATCATTTTAATGTCAAGTTCGAATTTGAATAAAGTAATTCCAACTATTCGCTCACGTTCACAAATTATTAAAATATTTAAAGAAAACCCAGATTCAATTTATCAAAATTTAGTGAATTCATCACTTGATTTGACAATTTCTTTTTTACTTTCTTGAAGTTGTGAATCCACCAAATCAGCATTAAAATACACTGATGTGAAAAATATTAAATTTATCAATGAATTAATCGAAAGTTTTTTAAATTCGGTGCAAAATAAATTTTATTTATATGCTTTTTTAGATCAAAATTTAACCGAAAACCATACTAAAAATATTTTTGTTCTTCGTTTGTTAATTAACTTAATTCACCTTGCATCCAATCCTTCGATCATCCGTAAAGACGAAGTAAATTACGATAAATTTTTGCGTTTTAACTCTTTTGCTCGTCGCAAAAATATCGAACTTCATCACTTTTTTGAAGTGATTAATTTTTATTTTAAAGCAATCAATAGTAACTGTAATTTTCACTTACAAAAAGAAAATTTATTAATTAATTTAATGAGGATTTATGGCTAAACTTTATCTTGTCGGTACTCCAATTGGTAATTTAGAAGATATTACTATTCGAGCTACCAAAACTTTAGAATTTGTCGATGTTATCGCTTGTGAAGATACTCGTGTTACTTTAAAATTACTGAATGCTCTTGGAATTTCGCACAAAAAATTAATCACTTACAACAACTTTAATGAAAAAAATGGTTCTAAAGGGATTTTAAAATTAATTCAAGAAAATAATTTAAACGTCGCTCTAGTTTCAGATGCTGGTATGCCGATTGTTTCAGATCCAGGTTTTGAAGTGCTTCGTCAAGCAAAAAGTGCCGGTGTTGAATTTGAATTAATCCCTGGTGTTAGTGCGGTTACAACCGCTTTTGCTCTTTCAAGTTTAAGCAATACATTCACTTTTTGCGGTTTTATTAAAGATAAATCACAACAAAGAATTAATTCTTTATCAAAATTAACTGAAGGAACATACATTTATTTTGTTTCACCACATAAAATTTTGAATGTTTTAACTGATATTACTAACGTTTTTGAAGGACAAGAATCTATTTTTTTAGCTAAAGAATTAACCAAAATGTACGAAGAATTTTTTGAAGGAACTGCTCAAAACATATTTGACACTTTGTCTCAAAGAGAAGCGATTAAAGGTGAGTTTACTTTAGTTCTCAAAATTCCAAAAATCAAAAGAAACAAATACGCAAACTAATTTAGTCTCCATTCATTTATGGAGATTTTTGTTTCCAAATTGTAATTTCTCGTTTTGCAAATAACTCTATAAATAAGTCATATTCAATTTTTTTACACTATAAAATTACATACATAGAATAAATAAAAACAGACTAATTATTCTAGTCTGTTTTTATTGATTATTCAATAATTTCAAGTCCGTTCATATAAGGAACTAAGACTTTTGGTACACTAACACTTCCATCAGGATTTTGATAATTTTCTAAAATTGCAGCTACAATCCGATCAATCGCTAATCCAGATCCGTTCATTGTGTGAGCATATTGAGTTTCACCATTAGCATCTTTGTATCTAATCATTGCTCTGCGAGCTTGGAAATCTCCAACATAACTTACTGATGATACTTCTCTAAATTTAATTTCACTTGGTAATCATAATTCTAAGTCAATTGTTTTACGTGCTGAAAATCCTAAATCACCAGTACATAATAATAATTCACGATATGGTATTTCTAATTTTTCTAACACATCTTTAGCATCTTCTAACATTTTTTCATATTCAGCTAAAGCATCTTCTTTTGTAGTAATTTTAACTAATTCAACTTTTTTAAATTGGTGCTGTCTTAAAATTCCTTTAGTATCTTTACCGCTACTTCCAGCTTCAGAACGGAAGCATTCGGTAAATGCGGTAAAACAAGCAGGAGTTGATAAATCAACTATTTCATTGTTATAAATGTTTGTTAAAGGAACTTCAGCAGTTGGAATTAAATATAGATTTCAATCTTTGATTGTAAATAAATCATCTTTAAATTTTGGTAATTGACCAGTTCCATATAGCATTTGATCACGCACTAAAACTGGCGGTAAAATTTCTTGGTATCCTTTGGTTTCATGTAAATCTAACATGAAATTCATTAATGCACGAACTAATTTAGCACCACGATTTTTGTATAAAACAAATCTTGCACCACTTAATTTTGTTGCTGTTTCGATATCGAATAAACCAAGTTTTTCACCAACTACATAATGCGGTTTAACTCCAGCAACCAATCCACGACCGATTTTATCCTTAACATTTAAAACTTTGTTGAAGTTTTCGTCCTTACCAACAGGTGTTCCATCAAGCGGTTCGTTTGGAATTGCTAATAATAATTGATCTAATTCATCATTTAAAGATTTAGCTTTTTCTTCTAATTCGATTTGTTCTTTTTTAATAATTGCAATTTCGTTTTTAACTTTTTTTAATTCTTCTGGTTGGTTTTTTAAAACTGCGAATTGTTTTGAAAATTTACTTAATTCAGCTTTCTTTTGTTGAGCTTCGAACATTAAATTTCCACGCACTTTTCCTAATTCGACTAATCTATCATAAATTGAAATATCAAAACCACGATTAACTAAATCTGTTCTGATTTTTTGTTCATTTTCTAAAATATATTTAATGTTTAACATAAATCTCCTAAATATTAAAATAATTATATTATTTATCAATTATTTAAAAAATGAATTTTTTGCTTTTAAGACTTCTTTGTTAGTAAAATTAATACCATTTTTAAATAAAATATTGTTTCCATTTTTTTCCATAAAAATCAGAACCAATCTGTAAAATCAACCTAAAAAGTATTAGAATAAAAATATGGAAAATACAGTAATACAAACCAAAACATCTCAAGAGTTAGGTTTATCATTTGACTTTAATATTGTTGATTTTCACAACCGTCACTTTACAATCAAACTTGGCGAAAACTTAAGAAAAGGTCTAGAATTCAGCGAAAAATATTGTGAGTGATTTATGGAAGATTTATTAGATTTCTTAAATGCAAATAATTACCAATTACGTTGAGATGTTTCAAGAATTAAATTTGAGGATTTAGAAAATTTAAGATTAAGTATTAGAGAATTAGAAGAATTTAAAAAATTCTTAACCGAAAAAGTTACAAACTTCAAAATCTTTGTTTAATTCCACCAATAAAGAAATTAGATAAATCTAGTTTCTTTTTCTTTTTTTTGAATAATTTAAATGTAAATTAAAAGAGTGATAATATTTTTTTACTATCACTCTTTTTTATTATTTTTTTATAATTTAAACATTCAAAAAGCATTGTTATATTTTTGCCACTTAACTTCCGCGTCGCTTTTCCAAATTTTAAAAGTGCAAAAAAGATAATTTTTTAAGTCGAAAATGGATTTTTTTACTTATAATAATGTAATGAAAAAACAAGAATATATTTGTTTATTAAATGAAGAAATTAATTTAAATTCATTACTTGCAAACTCAACTGCTTATATTAATGATACAGTTGAAAACCTTAATTGAGTTGGTTATTATTTAGCTAAAAATGAAACTTTATACTTACATACTTTTCAAGGTAAAGTAGCTTGCTCAATTATTCCATTTAACAAAGGAGTTTGCGGTCACGCAGCTACTACTAAAGAAGTTGTGGTTGTTCCAGATGTACATCAATTTCCTGGACACATTTCATGTGATCCAAATAGTAAATCAGAGATAGTAATCCCAATCATTGTTGATGAAAAGTTATATGGAGTTTTAGATATTGATTCCCCAATTAAAGATCGTTTTGATGCTAAAATTACTGATGAACTTAAAGAATTTGCAAAGTGAATTGAAACAAAAATTAAAAGTTTACTAAATAAATAATTAACAAATAAAGCCAAATGTGCCTAAAAATTAAACTAGGACTCGAAATATGGAATGTCCATATTTCGAGTCCTAGTTTAAATAGCACATATTTGGTTTTTTATTTTTTTATTTTTCAATAATTACGACTGGCTTAATCAAGTTAGCTGGTTTTTCTTTCATTAGACGAACCGCTTCTTCGATTTTGTCAAATCCTTCTAATCTGTGTGTAATCATTTTTGAAGGATCAATTTTTCCGTATGTAATTAATCTTGCTAGTTTTTCTAGTCTTAATCTTCCACCAGGCATTAGTCCACCGAAAATTTGTTTGTGAGCCATTCCGGTACCTCATTCAACACGAGGGATTTTGATGAATTCACCGGTTCCAAGGTAGTTAACATTACCAATTTTTCCACCAGGTTTTAATACTTTCATCGCTGTAGCAAATAGTGATTGGTCACCACCAGCAATAATAACTTTATCAACACCTTCGTTATTTGTTAATTTCATAATTTGTTCGTCACTTGGTGCTACCTTAAAATCAACAATGTCAGTTGCTCCATATTCTTTTGCAACTTTAAATGCTAATTCACGTGAGTCAACAACAATAATTCGTCCAGCACCTTTAAGGTTTGTTGCTGCTGTAGCCATCAATCCAACTGGTCCAATACCAAAAATTGCAACTACATCACCAAATTGAATATCTGCTAACTCAGCGGCATGGAATCCAGTTGGCATCATGTCACTTAACATGCAAGCTACACCATAATCCATTCCTTCAGGCATGTGTGCTAAATTACCTTCTGCATCATTAACATGAACAAATTCACCAAATACACCATCTTTAATATTTGAGAATTTTCATCCAGCTAACATACCACCAGAGTGCATTGAGTATCCCGCTTGTGCTTCTCTTGAATTTCATTCTGGAGTAATAGCTGCTACAAGTACTTTGTCACCAGGTTTGAAGCTTTTTACTTCACTACCAACTTCTACAACTTCACCACAAAATTCATGACCAAGAATCATGTCGTGTCTTTCACCAATTCCACCTTCATAAACTGTGTGGATATCTGAAGTACATGGAGCAACAGCCAACGGTCTTAGAATTGCATCGTTAGGTCCGCATTTTGGACGATCTTTTTCAATTCATCCAGCTTCTCCTATACGTTTCATTGCATAACCTTTCATATTTACCTCTTTCTAGCAAATCATCATTGCTATTTTTTATTTATATATTTTTATCATAATCTTTTTTGGCATTCATTTTTGATAAAAACTTTTTAATTTCATATTTTTTCCATATTTTTTACAAAAAAAGTAAGCTTAACACTTACTTTTTCAAAAAATGTTTTAGAAGTGTAAAAACTTCTTTTTTATTATTTTTTTCACTCGCGACCTTTTGAAAATAATATGAACGATCACCAATTATAATCAGTTCTTTTTTTGCTCGACTAATTCCGGTGTATATTAATTTTTGACTTAACATTCCATCAGTATTAGGATCAACAATGAAAATTACGCAATCAGATTCAGAACCTTGGAATTTGTGAACGGTAATCGCATATGCTAAGCTAACTTCATTTTTAAATTGTGTTTCTGTATAATCAACAATCTTGTCATCACCAAAATCGACACTAATAGAGATGATTTTGTCGGTTTTCGTATCATAAACAACATCATTAATATATCCAATATCACCGTTATAAACTTCATCTTGTCTACGATTTTCATTTTGGATTACGCGATCGTTCATCCGATAATTAATTTTAAAATTACCATCATTTTTAGTTATGATGATTTTCGATTTTGGATTAACAATTTTCTGAATCGCTTTATTAATATTATGAATTCCGTTTGAATTTTTATATTGCGGTGCTAAAATAACCAAATTATCAATACCGTATTGTTTATACTTTTCTTTAAAAGTCTTTTCTATGATCGGAATATAATCGCTTAAAATAGGTTCTACATGTTTTACTTTTTTATCATCAAACATCGGTACTTCATTTATATCAGTTATCGCTAAAAAATGTTTAACAATTTCTTCATTATCACTTCGATGATTCTCTTTAAGAAAAGTAGTTGCAAATTTTTGTGACTCAATCAAATCAAATAATAAGTATCCAATGTCAATCGAAGGTAACTGATTATAATCACCGATGAGAATGACTTTTTCCAATTTTTGACATGAACTTAATAATAAATGGAATAAGTCTAAATTTACCATTGAAAACTCATCAATGATTAAAATCTTATAATCATCATACATGAAAGGTTCTGCTTCATAATTACTTGCTGAATCAAAAGAATCTTTATCAAGTTTTAAAAAACTATGAATTGTCGAAGCTTTAAAATTTGTTTTTTTAATGATATTTGATGAAGCTCTACCTGTCGGAGCTAAAACCACAATTTCTTTTTTATGATATTTATTGTCCAAAAATGTCTCAATAATCCCTTTAATCAAGAAACTTTTTCCTGAACCAGGTTGACCAGAAATAATTGATACATTATGTTCAAATGCATTTTTAAATGCTTCGAATTGATATTTATCAAAAATATTCTCAAAATCTTGTTTGTAAGTTACTTTTTTAGCTTTTTTATTATCAATTTTTATTAATTCATCAGCAATAAACTTTTCTTTTTCAGTAACATCAGCTAAAGAAACTCATAAATCATCTTTTTCTTGCTTAACAATGATAATACCTGCAAAAATTGCTTCTTTGATTATTTCAGAAAAGTCTGATTCGCCAATTTCAGAGTGTTTTTTAAATTCATGGAAAACTTGATTTATTTTATATCTTGTATCATTACTTACTTCTAATTGTTGCAAAACATTAATCAAATATCCGATTTGACGATTGTTATAACCAACAGGTAAATTTAACAAACTCACGATTTTTTCAACTTGTTCAAATTTCAACTTTCTTTGGAAAACGAAGTTATAAATATTTCTGGTTTTAAAATAACTTTGTAACGGAATCATGTTGTTTGGATCTGGAAAAATTGTGTTTTGAACTTTCACCAAAGCATCACCAAGTCCGTTTTGCTCAAATAAAATCATTTCTTCTAAAAACAGAATTTTTTGTTCAATCTTTTCGATTACATCATTTTTATCTAAAAGTTTTATCAAATCATTTTTCTTAGTCTTAAAATCATTTAAAAAAGATTCTGAATCGTTATCATATTTTTCTTTAATTGTTTTTAAAGTTATTTTGTCCAATCCAACTTCTTTTAAATATTTAAAAACTACTTCACTTTTTAAAATAACTTTTGAAAATGACACCAACTCTTTGTTGTTTTGATAATTTCCGTCTTTTAAAACTACTTCATAAGTTACAAAAGTTTCAGGTAAATTGTTTTTTGCATAAACTAAAAAAGAAGTGTTTTTTATTTTTCCTTCTGAAATTTTAAACAGGAATAAACCTCAGTTTTGAGCAGGTACTCCTTTTATCATTTTAGTGAATTTTCCAATATATTTACTTTCCATATTAATAAATAATATAGCATAAATATTAGTGTTTTATTTTAAGAAAAAATATTAGTTTTATTCACATAGATATTAACAACTTATCAACAAAAAATAAATTTAGTTGATAAAGTCCAAAAACAGCTATAAAATAGTTAAAAAATTTGTTTATATTTCTGTTTAAAACATGTTTATAAATTTTAATTAACTACTTTTACAATTTTGTTCATTTATATAATAAAATATATATTATGAATAATAAAAATCAGAAAGAATTAGATTTTTTCACTCGTGAATTTTTAAGTCGCGTTCGTAATGAATTAGATACTGACCGATTAACTTACAAAACTCTTTTTAGTTCTTGAAAAGCTGTTAAAAAAGAAGGGTTAGATGTTTATTTCGAAACTACAATTCCCGAAAAACGTTTATCAGAAGTTAAAACCTTTTACAAAAATTTATTGAAAAAGGTTTTTGAAGATTTAGGTGGAGTTGAAGATTTAAAATTTCATGTTAAATCTGTTTCAGTAAACTACATTCAAGAGAAAATTAGTAATGAAGAAATAGAGTCAATTCAAGAAGAGGATAAAATTAACATTTTTGAATCAAATAATTTAGTTTTACCAAAAACAATTAATGATGATGAAGTTGTTTTACATCAAAAAAGTGAAAAGAAAAAGAAAATCATCAAAGAATCTCAAATTATTCCTTACTCAGATTACAATTTTGACAATTTCTTTATTGCAGATTTTAATGATGAAGTAACTTATATTTCAAAGCAAATAATTAAAAATGAGTTCGATTTTCCAATTCTTTTTATTTCGAGTCAGTCCGGAATGGGGAAGACACATCTTTTAAAAACTATTTGTGCTGAACTTCAAAATAAAAATGTCAACGCTTTATATATTAATGAAACTTCATTTTCGGAAAAAGCTACAAAAATACTATTAGAAAACAAAGTTGCTGAAAAATCAAAATTTTTGAATTTCTTTAACTCGCTCGATGTTTTAATATTAGATGATTTACAAAATTTTTCTTACGGAAATAAGAAAAGTACATTAAGATTTTTATTCAATATCATTGATAATCGAATCAATGATAAAAAAATAACTATCATCGGTTGCGAAAAAGGTATTGATGAATTGACAATTGAGTTTGAAGACCGTATCATTTCAAGATTAAAATCAGGAATTTTAACATCAATTAACAAACCAACAAACAAAGATTACTTAAAATATTTAGATTATTACTTAAAAAGTAAAAACTTCGATCCTTCATTGTTGTCTGATGAATCAAAAGAATTTATTGTACGGAATCATAATAAAAATATCCGCGAACTTTCAGGTGGATTAAATAGAATTGTGTTCTTTAAAAAAGATTTTTTAGAAAACAAAAACGATTTTTATTATGTTCGTAAATGCTTTGAAAATATCACTAAAACCATTGACAAAATTTCACCAAATGCTGTTATCGACACAGTAGGAAAATATTACAAAATTAATAAAAAAGATATTATAAGTAAAAGTAGAAATAGCTCTTTTGTTGTTGCTCGTCACATTTCGATGTACCTTTGTCGTGAAGTTTTAGAAATGTCTTTTGAAGCGATCGGAGACTTTTTCTCTCGAGATCACTCATCAGTTGTTCATGCTCACAAAAAAATAAAAAGACAGTTATCAACAAACTCATCAACAGAGCGGACTGTTAAAGAATTAAGCGAAGATATTAAAAATTATAATTAACAGATATCAACATACCATTTTTAATCAAAAAGTTAAAAAATAACTAAAAATTGAATGAAATATTAATGTTTTGCTATTTTTAAACAATGTGCAAAACATATATATATATATATATATTTTATATAAGGAGAAAATATGAAAATCACTATAGTTAAATCTCTATTAGATAACTTAATCGAATTTTTAACTAAGTACACAGATCCAATTAACGTGTATTCTCAATTTAGATGTATAAATATTGATGTTAATTATGATCAAATTATTTTTACAGCTTCTGACGGAACAATATCAGCTCAAAAAACAATTAAAGTAGATGAAATAAAAATTAAAGTCGAAGAACCAGGTGTTATTTTAGTAAATGCAGCTTATTTAAAAAACATTATTAAAAAACTTAGTGGTGAAATTTTAATTTTTTCTGAAGGTAATGTCTTAACAATAAAAGAAGGTAAGACCGAATATGTAATTAATCTTCTTGATGCTCACTTTCCTTTAATTAATTTTGAACAAAGTAACAAACGTTTTGAAATTTCTAGCGAAAGACTAGAAAAAGCGATTCGTAATGTTATTTTTGCTGCGAGTGATGATGATAAGAAATCAATTTTAAAATGTATTAACCTAACAATCAAAGAAGGTAACCTAAGATTAATTGCGACCGACACATACCGACTTTCAACCGAAACAGTTAAAATCAGTAATGATTTAACTATGAATATTTCAGTAACCGGACGTAATTTAAAAAATATGATAACAAAGGACGCTCCAAAAAAAATATTTGTTTTTTATGATGATACAAAAATCGGAATTTCTTACGAAAACACAGTAATTCAATCGACTGTAAATGACATTCCTTATTCAAAAGTTGATAATATTTTTCCACAAAGTTTTAGCAGAATGATTACAATTAATAAAAATGAACTATTAAGATTAATTAATAAAGTTATTTTTATTAACCAAGATAAAAGTAATAGGTTACAATTTAAAATAGATAGTGAAAATCTTAATTTAATGATTGAAATGCCTGAAATTGGTAAATCAGAAGCATCAACAACCAATTTTAAACTCGAAGGAAAACCAATTGAAATTGATTTTAACTATAATTTCATAAAAGAAGCAATAAATATTTATGATGATGGTGACATTAATCTTTGCATTAATGATAATGAAACAATTATGTTAGTTGTTTCGAAAACAAATGAATTTAATAAACAATTAATAACACCATTAAGAAGATACTAGGAGCATAATGACAGTAAAAATTAAAGGTGAATCGATTAAAGTTTCTCAATTTTTAAAGAAAATTGACGAAACACAAAGCGGTGGACAATCTAAAAAATTCCTTTTATCAAATAAAGTTTTAATTAACGGAAAAAAAGCTGAAGGAAGAAGTTCGAAAATCAAACCTGGTGACATTGTTTGAGTAAATGACACACTTATTCGTGTTGTTTCTGAAGATGTTGAATAAAGTTAAATAAAAAAATCTCTATCTATAATAGGTAGAGATTTTAATTAAGCATTTTTTGGTTTTTTGTTGTAGTGAATGGTTGCTCAAAGTTGGTATGAATAAATCACTAATGAAATAATTTGTCATAACAAAGCGATTATTCAGTGAATTAGTGAAGCCCCAGCACTCGCAGCAACATAAATATTTAAAATTCAGAAAATAATTCAAACGATGTTGTTTAATGTATAAAGCAAGAACATGTATGGCGAAACGCCTTTTCAGTTTTTACTTTTAATTGAAGTAATCAATTGTGGTACAAAAGAAAAAGTAGTAAATGCAGGTGCAATAAGAGCAAAAATTGATGATGCGTTTTCGCTAATTCTTCATTTTGTAAAGATTCACATTCAAACTAAAAATACATTAATTATTAATGTAGCAACAATCGCTACAGAAGCTTTGATAATTGTCTTTCTTGAAACATTTGGAAGATAATAATAAAGAAGAAACATCATTAATCCGTTAATAAATAACGAAATTCCATCTGCAATAATAACATTTAAGAACGGATGATAATCCACTTGAACATCATTAATGCGTGATTTTGTTACCGCTCCATAACAGGTTCATAATAAAATCCCGATATGAAAAATTCAAAACGAAATAAAATTTACTTTACCAGTCTTTTTATCTTTGAATAATTTGATTAATTGTGGAATACTTAATGAGATTGTAATTATTACAGTGATTCAAGAGACAATATTAATTATTGTTTTTATTGTCATAATATTTATTATATAACTTTTTAAAAATATGCTATTATTATATAGCACCAATTACTTGCTTTGTGTTATAATATTCGATATATGGCACCATAGCCAAATGGCCAAGGCATGAGTCTGCAAAACTTTGATTACGGGTTCGAATCCCGTTGGTGCCTCCATAATTGCGCTCGTAGCTCAACTGGACAGAGTGTTAGGTTACGGCCCTAAAGGTTGCGGGTTCGACTCCTGCCGGGCGCGCCATTTCATTAATAAATGACCAAAAAATCCTGATGTTGAATCAGGATTTTATTTTTGTTTTTTTTGTTTGATTTCATTAAAATTAAAGTTTATTATCTTATCTTCAATTGCTTTTTTTAAGTAGTATTCAATTATTTTATCATTAAAAAAATACTGATAATTATTATACATCTCAGTTAAAACAGAAAGATTTTTGTAAACTGCATTTTTGAGACTTTGTGGATATTTAAACTTTTTGCTGTTTGTAAAAAATTCATCACGATCAACAATTTTTAAATCTTTATGCGGATAGCATTTCACATCTAGATCATAATCTACAAATTTTAAAGTTTCATCTTCAAAAATTGGTGTTGATGCTAGATTAATATACGTATAATGACCATTTTTCTTAAGTAAAATAAGGCCATTAAACATATTTTTCTTTGAAAAAAACCATATTACAGGTTCTCGATATACCCAACCTTTGCCGCTTGATTCAGTAACTTTTGTTTTAAATAAAATCAAAACAATATGGTTTTGGTTATTGTATAAAACTTTCGCTTTATTTCATTGTCGATATAATTGTCCATTATATTTATAAGCTTGGACCGTTATCATTTTCCCGACTTTCAGGTTCGGAAATTTTCTTATCATTAGTCATAATCCTTTTCTGACCGTGATGCTTAAGAATTATAATGTATTTTTACTTTATTATCTTTTTTTTCTAAATATGCGACCTTTTTTGATGATTGATCATTAATCGATCTTAAATTAGTAATAACTTGGTTAGGATTGATAGTAATTTCTTCATCAATTACTTCATCTTCATCAACTACATTATTTTTATTCAAATCATTTCATCAATAAATTGGTTCGCTTAAATCTAATTCGTTTAAATCAACAAAATCTTTAGTTACATAATATAAATATTGGTTTTGTGGTTTTAATTTAACTTCTTCGTAGTTCTTTTTAAAGAAATCGTTTTGGTTTGCAAAGAAGCGGAATTCAGCGTGTTTTTCAAATGGTAAAGCTACTTTTTCACCTTTTTTATTTTTTAGCACAAAACCGTCATAATTTTTCTTTTCATCGAGATAACCAGTAAATTTAATTTTTGAAATTAAATCTCTTTGCTCTTGCACGGTAACATCTAATTTTTCAACTTTAAGTACACCAAAAGAATGATGAGCAAATATTGATGAAATATTATAACCATAGCTCATCGTGTTTAAATATAAATCATACAATTCTTTAGCTCTATTAAAGTTGTAAACGTCATTTGGATAAATATAGGTGTTGAAAGGTTTTTTAGTATCTTTATCTTCTTTCATATCTTCAACAACGACTGTTGAGTGTGTTAGATATGGTCTAATTTTTAAATAATCATTAAAGAATGCTGAGTAATATAAATTATATTGATCACTTTTAATCATGTTTCCATTTATATCTAAAGTATCAACATAATCTTTTCTGATAGTTTCAAGACCTTTTCAGCTGAAACGATAGTATAAATCACTTTGTGAAGTGCTCTTTTCAAAATTAATATCATCACGATAGTTTGTAAAAGGTGAAAAAGCAATTTTAGTTCACTCTCTTGAAACTAATTCATCTATAGAATAGTAATATTTGATTCTTTCTAAACTAAATTTAACATCTAAAAATTTATTGTTGTTAAAGATGTATTTTTTAGTTAAATTTAATTTATTTAATCTTTTATATTCTTCTTCATTAATTTTATATTCTTTGTTTGAAACATTCCACAAATCATTTAAACTGTAGTTTTTATAAATTAAAAGACTATTTTTATCTTCATTAACGATATTCTTATCATTAAAATTAAGAATTTTCTTAAATTCATTAATAAAATTTTTATTTCAACGATTATACAAATTAGGTTTTTCTGAAATGATTTTTTCACTTGTTTGATCATTATTAAAATTTAAACCAATTTCAGCATATTCATTTGCTCAATGATGCATATATTCATGAAAAATAGTGTTAATTAAAAATTTACATTTAACTTCAATTGAAATACCTTTATCAGTAATTGCTTCAGCATTAATGAAAATTTCACGTAAGTTTGGAACGTAAAAACCGTTGTATTGTTTACCAATAATTTCAAAATCATTAATATTGATAGCATTTAATGAAAAAATTTCAGGACCAAAAGTTACTTTTTGGTTAAATAAATAATCAAGTAAAATCAATCCTTTTTCACCAAGTAGATATCTGCGATTTCCATCTGTATCATAATATGCAAAATCACGATATTCTACTCCTGTATAAGGACTAATGTAGTAGTAATAATATCTTTCTAAACCTGTAATAGTGTTTTTTATTTCAACCGGAACACTATGCTCTAATGTTTTGAAATTGTTTATTTTTTCTAAATCGTTTTTTACATAAGGTTCTAATCAAGCTTCTGGTTTTATTTGAGAAGTTTGTGGTTCTAATTGTTCTCAATCATAGTCAAAAACATCAGATATTTTGCTAATCTCCAATTTAACCGGATCAGCTTTTTTATTTGTTGAACGACTGAAAAAACCAAATTCACATGATCCACTTAAAGCTACTAAACCAGTACTTAAAATACATAAAAAACCAATAATTTTATTTTTATATTTATTTATTTTCGAAAACATAAAAATATTATATTTTAGATAAACCAACTTTAAAATAAAAAAAGAACCATTTTATAAATTATCGGTTCTATTCTCAAGTAAATAATATAATTCATCAATTTCATAGATGTCTAATTGTTGAATTCTTAAATTATCATCATAACCTAATTTTTCAAACGCATTTTTTATCGCTTCTGTTGAATATTTTGTTTTGAGTGAGTAAGATAATTTTTTTCGTCTAGCTAAAAAACATAATTTGTAAAAATCTTTAAGTTTTTCAAAATCTGTTTTTTCTTTATCAAATTTTAATGTAATAATCGCACTGTCCACATTAGGAGCTGGAGAAAATGACGTTTTTTTAACAATAAACTCAATCTTTGGTGTACAAATCGATTGAACGGTAACGCTTAATTTTGAATATTCTTTCGAATTTTTGTTCGCAACAATTCGCTCCGCTACTTCTTTTTGAACCATTAAAGTTGCTGCTATAAAATTTTGACGGTAATCCAATAATTTAAAAATAATATCACTTGTAATATAGTAAGGAATATTTGCAATAACCAAAAAACCTTTAAAATCGCTAATGTCAGACTCCAAAAAGTCCATGTGGACAAGATTAAAATTGTCAGAAGTAATTTCTTTATTTAAAATATTAATCATGTCCCCATCTATCTCGAATGCAACCACTTCTTTAGCTTGTTTTACTAATTCTTTTGTAAGCGCTCCCCTTCCTGGACCAATTTCAAGAATTTTATTCCCCTCAAGTGGATGAATGTTTAATATTTTTGAAATTATATTTTGGTCGGTCAGAAAGTTTTGACCAAATTTTTTCTTTGCGTAAACTTCTTTTTTCATTATTTTAATTTAAATAACTCTCTTAAATTACTGTTAATTTTTGCAACAAATTTATCCATCCCCAGTCCTAAAAGTCCCGCAATATAGTATGTTGTGAAAATTACTTTGTTTGGTTCGTTCTTTTCGTTAGCATAAGGATGTGGTCGCAAATAAGGGGCGTCTGTTTCTACTAAAATCCGGTTTAGTGGGACAATTTTAATAACATCACGACCTTGTTGGTTACTTCCGTAGGTAACTGTCCCGCTAAAGCTAAAATAAGAGTCCAACTCAATAAATTTTTGTGTCCACTCAAGATTCCCGCTGTAAGTATGTAACATATGTTTGACCGGATACTTTTTAAGTAGATTGTATACATCTGCGTAAGCATTTCATTCATTTTCTTTGTCCCGAATGTGGATTACAACAGGAAGATTTAATTTTTGTGCTAGTTTCAATTGATTTTCAAAACTTGCTAACTGGTCTTCTTTTGTGGCTGCGTCTTCGTAGTAATAATCTAAACCTATTTCACCAATTCCGACAACTTTATCATTGATTAAGTGTTCATAACGTTCAAAATCATTTGCACCTTGACAATCTTCAGGATGAATTCCAATAACTGGTTTGATCATGTTTAGATGATCAAATTTTTGTGCAATTTCCAAAATTTGTTTGTTTTCTTTTGAATGTCCACCGTTTAAAATCATAAATTCAATATTATTTGCCACCATTTGCTCAATGATTCAATCAACATGAATTGGATCATAATATGTGTAGACTAAATGGTTGTGTGCATCTATAAAATTGCTTCTTTTCTTACTCATAATTTTTTAATTATATAATTTATTTATAACTTAAAAACAATATAATAATAAATATTACCAAAATAAAAAAGGAGAAAAATGGATAAAAATTTATTAAAAAACGACTTTTATGATGCGTTGAATAAAGAATGATTAGATAGTCACGAAATCCCTGCGGATCGCTCGTCTATCGGAACTTTCGTTGTTTTAGACCTAGAATTAGAAAAGTTATTAATTAATTTATCAAAAGGATGAGCTTCAGGTTCTAAAGAACTACCAAATGATTCTAGAATTCATGAATATGCTAAGTTTTATCAAATGGTTTCTGATTGAGAAACAAGAAAAAAACTTGGAATGGATCCGATTAGACCAATCATTAGCAAAATCGAATCATTAAAATCGTTTAGTGAAATTAATGAAAAATTTGTTGAATTAAGTGATGAAATTTACGGATTACCTTATTCTGTAGACTGTTACAACGATTTCAAAAACAGTGAAATCTATACAATGTGATTAGGTGTGCCTGGTATTATATTACCTGAGAAAAAACAATACCAAGATGAAAAACGAAAATCAGAATTATTAAATAAATATAGTGAAGTTGCAAGAAAATTATTAGTTAAATTTGGTAAAAACGAATCTGAAATTGACAGAATTATTGCAAATACACTTAAATTTGATGAATTGTTAGTTGCAATGCAACTTTCAAGTGAAGAAAGAGCGATCGTTACAAACTTCTACAATCCAACTGAATTAACAGTATTAAAAGAAAAATTTGGATTTGACATTGATGTTCATGTAAAACAATTAGTTAATCAAGATGTTGAAAAAATTATTTTAGGAAGTGCACATATTTTAGATAACTTTGGAAAAATTTTCACTGAAGAAAACTTTGAAATGTACCGTGATTTTCTTGTTGTTAAAAACTTATTCTTCTTTGCTAAGTTTTTAGATAACGATACAAGAATTTTATCTGGTGAATACGGAAGATTTGTTTCAGGGACAAAAGAAGCTGAATCTGAAGAAAAAAATGCACACAACACAGCTTTATCATTCTTTAATATGCCGGTTGGACAATATTATGGAATTGAATACTTCGGACCTAAAGCGAAAAAAGATGTTGAGAACATGATTCACAACATGGTACAAGTTTATAAAGAAAGATTAGAAAAAAACACATTTTTAACTCCAAAAACAATTGAAAAAGCAATTTTAAAATTAAACACATTAAACATCATGGTTGGTTATCCAGAAGAGATTGAACCATACTACGATGAATATAAAGTACAAACCTACACTGATGGTGGAAACATCATTTCAAACATCATTAATTTTGGTAAATTATCAACACGTTGAAACTTATCAAGATACAACCAAAAAGTTAACAAAAAACTTTGAGGTATGACACCAGCAATGATTAACGCATACTACAGCCCTACAACAAACTCAATCGTGTTTCCAGCTGGAATTTTACAAAAACCTTTCTATTCATTAGATCAAGATTCAAGTCAAAACTTTGGTGGAATCGGAACAGTTATTGCTCACGAAATTTCACACGGATTTGACAATAATGGTGCTCTTTTCGATGAAAAAGGTAATATGCAAAATTGATGAACTGAAGAAGATTTTGCTAAATTTAAAGAAAAAACTCAAGATGTAATTAATCTTTTTGAAGGTGTAGAGACAGCTTATGGACCATGTAATGGTAAGTTAACAGTTTCTGAGAATATTGCCGACATGGGAGGTTTTGCTTGTGCACTTGAAGCAGCAAAAAGAGAAAGTGATTACAACATTAGACACTTCTTCGAAAATTATGCAACAATTTGAAGAATTAAATATACTGATAAATTATCAAAATTATTATTACAAACTGATGTGCACGCACCAGCAAAATTAAGAGCAAATGTTCAATTAAAAAATAATCCAGATTTCCAAAAAGAATACAACCTTCAAGAAGGTGATGGAATGTATTTTAATTCAGAAAAAATGATCAAAATTTGATAATAATTCAAAATAAAAAAGATAACAAAAACCACTTATTTATAAATTAATAAGTGATTTAAAAGGTGTTATCTTTTTCTTTTATTTTTTGAATTTTTCACAAAAAAACTTTTATACCACAAAAGCATAATAAAAAAAGTATTTTTTAATATATAATTTATAAGCTTATTTTTATAACATGTAGAAGGAGGCGAAAATGAGTAAAAGAACTTACCAACCTAACAAACGTAAACACGCTAAAGTTCACGGGTTTAGAGCAAGAATGTCAACAGCTAATGGTAGAAAAGTGTTGGCAGCTAGAAGAGCTAAAGGTAGAAAACGTTTAACTGTTTCTGATAAATAATGAAAAAAGAGCACCGACTTAAAAAGAACTGAGAATTTGAAAAGGTAATGCGTTCAAACCATCAATTGGTTAATCGACACATTATCATTTATTATTTAAAATCAAATTCGTTTAAAGCAGGTATCACAGTACCGAAAAAATTCGCTGGTTCGGTTGGTCGCAACTTTTACAAAAGGCAATTACGTGCAATAATTCATGAATTGGACATTTATGATTTGAATTACCAATTCGTTTTTATTGTGCGTAAAGATTTTTTAACTACAGATTTTGCAGTTAAACAAAAATCAATTGCTAAATTAATGGAAAAATTAAGAAATGAAACAAAACAAAAATAACAGATCTCAAAAGTTTGACTATTTTACAAGAGGTAATGATCCAAAAGAAGTACGTAAGGATCGTCTTAAGAATTTTTGAAAATACACAAAAATTGTAATCTACGTACTTGTTGCTGCACTAACCCTAACAGGGTGTGTTCAAAACTTTACGCTCAAATCTTCTTCTCAAACAGGAAGTGGTGTCGAGCTTTATCGTAATTCTGATAAAATCGCACCAAAGATTAGTGCATTTGACACAAAAGAACAAAGTCAGACAATTTATAATCAAAAAGATAACACCAATTCTACTTTAAAACTACCAACTTTTAGTATTAATAATGATAAAAATTATTATGAAAGTAAAGCAGATATAATAGCGAAATTAAAAGCACAAACTGAAGCAAATAACGGTACTTATGGTGAATATGGTGGATATTCATCATCAGTTGCAATTTATAATGCTGATAAAGCTAATTTATCAAACGGAGACGCACAATATATTTATTCATTAAATGATAAATACTTATTTAAAACACAAAATTCAACAGAGTATTCTTCAATTTTCTCAGAAGATGAAATGAAAGAATTTTATGTAATAGCTCCAGTTGCATCATTTAAAGAAGGTTCAAAAAATCAAGTTGAAAAAGTACTTGATTGACAACCTACTAAACTAGCTGAAGGTGTTGATGAAAAAGCAAAATTTAAAAAGTATGTTTATTCAAACAATGCTAACGAAAATTATTTCGCATTAGGTCATATTGGTAAAGAATTAAGTATTAATCCACAAACTAAAGCAGGTGGATATGATATTTTGAGTGCTGACGCTAAAAAACAAGCTGATGCAAACATTAAATATGCAAGAGATGTTTTAAATCTTTTATATGTGAATTCAATCGCAAAATGAAATGTAAACGAATACTTCGAAGGTAAAGATATTAGTACATTTATTAAAGAAAATATGTACGATAAATTTGTTAACGGAGAAGAAGTTTCGTTAAATACAAATCAAATTGCATTAATTGAGTTATATAATAAAACAATATTTAGTTATTTAAACTTACTAAACATTAATGTTATTAGTGGTGGAGATTTTAATCAAGTCTTTAATAAAGATACATCAACATTTACTGATGAGTCAAAAAGAATGGTTGAATACTCTGCAATTAGTTATACATTACAATTACGTAATGATACTGCTCAAAAACCAGTTACATCATGAGCAAAAGCATGAGAATTAGGTCCATATTTCGGATTACTTGTTTATCCAATTAACTACATTACTCAATCATTTAGACAGTCATTTAGTAGCGATTTAAGCGGATGAGCTTCAATTATTTCGATTATTCTAGCAGTTATTATTGTTCGTTCAATCGGTCTCGCTTTATCATTCCGTGGAATTGTAAGTCAATCAATTCAAGAAGAATTACGTACTAAAAAAGCTGCAATCGAAGCTAAATACAAAGGTTTCGAAGATAACAAACAAATGAAAATGCGTAAACAAGCAGAAATTAGTGCTTTATACAAAAAACACAACATTAAACCATTAGATTCATTTGCTTCAATGATTGTGTCAATGCCTATTTTCTTCGCGATGTGACGTGTTATTCAAGGTATGCCTGAAATCAAAACTACTGTTTGATTAGGTATTAACTTCGGTTCAACATCATACCAAAAATTACTTGGTGGTGAGTGACAATATCTATTTATCATCATCACTGCTGTTGCAATTCAATTCGTTTCTCAATTCTTACCGCGTTATTTAAATAAACGAAGATCAAACGAAAGAATGACATTAGCTGAAAGTGAAGCACTTAAAAAATCAGAAAAAACACAAAGAATGATGTCGATTTTATTCTTGTTCTTAACTGTGATTTTCAGTGCTGGTGTTCAAGTTTATTGAGTCTTTGGTGGTATTTATACAATTATCCAAACTATTTCAATCCATGAGTTGAAAAAGACAAAATGATGAAGAACGAAATACTCACGTAAATTTTCTTAAAATTTAATCTAAAATAGGGAGTCAAATCTCTATTTTTTATTCAAAAAAGCATGTTAAAAACTTCCAAATCAGCTGAAAGTTTTTTCAAAAAAAAAAAAAAAAGTGGTCGAATATGAAAAAAATTTCCAGAATGAATGAAAAAATGCATAAAAATATAAAAAAATGATGAAAATATGTTTTTTTGCTGAAATAAGTACGAAAAAACAATATGATATATGTACATTTGATTTAAACTTAAAAAACACAAATACCAAAACGAGTGAATAAAAGTTTTTTGAGAGTAATTCAATCGACTTTTAAAACTCTGTTTTTTTTTTTTTTGGTAGGTTTTTTAAATATTTATATTTAAAAAAGGAGAAATAATGAACAAAGCAAAAAGAAATAAATTGCTTAAAGGTGCTTTGGTTTTAGGTGGAACTCTTACTACATCTGCTCTTATTACAAGTTTTATCTACTATGGTAGAGAAAAAAGTGACATAATCAAAAATAGACCTGTTTCAAAAACCTATGTTGATCCAACATTATCTGACAAAATTAACATCATCATTCGTACAGAATTCAATTCGATCACTGACAACAACGTAAAAGAAAAAGAAGCGACAAAATTATTGTTCATTTTTGAAGATGAAGTTATTAAGGTTAAAAGACTTGATATTAAGATTCCTGATGATGAAGAAGAAGCAAAAAAACCGATAATCATTGATATTACGAATGATATTCCAGAAGGTTATGAAATTGACAAAACCAAACATGAAAATGTAAATGAAATTGAGGTTTTCCTTGGTAAAGAAAACAAAATTTTCGTCAATTTAATTAAAAATATCAAGATTACAACTGTTAAATTCATGGATGGAGAAGAACAAGTCGGAGATAATGTTGAATTTGAAACTGAAAATTTAGATGAAATTAATGTTCAAGAAAAAGTACCAAAAGACTATAAAATTCAGGACGATTTTGACCTTTCGACCATCCTTTTAGGTCTTATTAATAAAGTTCCAGTGGTTAAATTAAGAGAAGAATTTAAAACAACATTGATTTATCGTACACTTAAAGAAGACACAATTTACATTAAAGAAGTTAAAACTTATGAAGATGAGTCAGTAGATCCAAACGAATATTTACCAGAAAATTACGAATTTGAGGAACACCAAGATCATGAACTTACTCCAATTGTCGATGGAGGGGAATTTGTATTTTATGTTAAAGAAAAACCTGATTTACAAACAACAACAATTAATTATGTGCTTGAGTCTGCATTAATCAAGACAACTCCAATAGTTAAAATTAGATATACAAAAATTACCGAAAATGAGATTAAATCAAATATTCCTGAAGGATACGACATTGTAGCTGAAAAATTTGACATAACCAAAATAAAACTTGGTGAAGTAAATGAAGTGCAAGTTTACATTCCAAGAAAAAAAGTTTACACTCGTGTAATTTACAAACTTAATGATGGTAATGTAATTAAAGATGTAAAACTTTATGAATGAGATAATGTTGAACTTTATGCAAGTTCATATGTACCTGAAAAATATAAATTAGTTGACGGTCAAAATCCGAACTTAGTGATTGGTAAAGAAGATTTAACTAACTCATATTTTGTTGAATTAATTGAAAAACCGGCTGTTACTCCACCTCCAGCAGAACCTGAAGAACCCGCAGAGAAACCAAAACCTCCTGTTGAAAATAATCCAAATGATGAGAATACACCTAATAATCAACCGAATTCATCTACGATAAATCAACCTAATACCGATTCTAATAATAACTCTAATACTAGTAGTTCAAATGAAACAAGTGGTGGTAGAGTTGTTTCGAATGGTGGTCGTTTATTAAATGAATCTGAGCTTGATGATCCGAATCCACCTAGTTTTGACATTCCTCCATCGAATCCTGTAACATTAGATTCATCTGATAGATCAAAACAACGTGAATACGTATTAAAGATGCGAAATCTTTCAGCAAAAATCAGAAGAGAAAAAGTAGATGTTAACACGATCGCGGAATTAATGCCTACTTTACAAGATTTCGAGAGAGAAAAAGTAGTTCAATGATTAAATGGCGAAAAATCACTCAAACAACTTGGTCTTGCAATGAATAATACTCAATTAGATACTGTCGCTGATATGAGAGAAGCAGCTGCCAATCAATGAGACGCTTATATTAATGATTACTTAAAAAATTTCGACAAATATATGGCAGAAGGTAAAGTTTTAATTCCACCAAAAAATTGATATGAACCATATCCGGTTTTAGGATTTGTTTCTGACGATAACAATCCTGTATATATTCGCAATAAAAAACTTAATTCAACAAAAAGAGGATTTAGATACTCGAATACTAAATGAGATAAGTATGGTAGATCGGGTGGAATGCAAGGACGTGGTGAATATCCTGGTTGAAAATCCACTAATCTTTCTGCTCAAGATTCAAGTTATAGAGCTCCAAGTGGTGAATCTAGAATATCAGAAAATGATGAGACACACCGTATAACGATTGATGGTGGAGGTATAGTAACATTCACTTATACACCTGAAAGTTCAAATGAAGCAGGTAAACAACAAGGTGAACAACTTATGGCGTTTATGGATGCTACTAATCCTAATGCTGTAAGAGATATTTTGACATACTTAAAAAAACATCCTAATATTTCAGGTTTATTCATTAGAAATATTGGATTAAATGATGCTAATCAAGATTTGAGTGAAATATTCAAGAATTTACCACTTCAAATCGATAAATTGACATTGAATTTTGAAACCACAAAAATGACAGGTCTTAAATACTTAAAAGACAAACGTTTAAAACAAGTTGAATTAGTTACAACTAAACCTAATATTAACGATAATATAGGAGATGTTAGTGGAAATAGATATGGTTGAGGAATCGATCCTATTTCTTTCTTAAATACGGAATTTGTCGCACATGATTATACTAATACATATGGTCACGACAACTACAATTCAATACAAGTACAATATGGTCCTATCCAATTTAACGTTATAAGACCAGGCGCTGGAAGTACTCTAGATGATGTAAATAAAGGTATGAATTTAGTTTTATTTGAACATAGAGATTGAAAAGTATTCAATGGTGCACATGGTGATCAGGGATGACCAATCAAAATTGACTTATCTGAAACTAATTTAAAATCACTCAAAGGTATTAATTTAGGTAAATACATATTCCGTGTTCTTAAATTACCATCAAATGGTAGTGTGTTTGAAATTAGTATTTCAGAATTCTGTGATAGTCAATTTGTCAAAGTTTTAGGAAAATGAGGTCCTACTGAAAAACCAAAAATTTTATTTGGTGATTCATCAACAACTAAAATTCATCTTAGTGGAGGAGCTGATCAATTCCATGGAGAATGAACTCATCAATTACAAGGTTTATTAGAAGGTCTTAAAAATGGTAGTCCCGCAGTAAGAACAATAATCGTCGACGATGAAGATGTTGCTGCAACACTAAAAAGCTCTCCAGCATATAGTAGTCAATTTAATGTTGTAGTCGGAGGAAAAGGAGGATACAATTTTGATTAGTCAAAAACTTAAAAGAGTTGCAAATTATCTAATTTATACCAACTTTAAAAGGTTGATTTTAATAATTTTCTTTATTGCATTGACGTATTTGATTTTTTCTCTAAAAACAATTTTGGATAATAGTAATCAAAATCAAACTTTTATAAATTTAGAAAATTTGTTTAATTTTTCGAATCCAAATTACAAAGCAAGAAATTTCATCTTTTTGATTAATTTTGCAATGTTAGTATTTACCTTTATTTATTGTTTATTTTCAGCTTATAGTGTTTGAAAATATTCATTAAATATATTTGTGATTTTAGCTATTTCGATAATTTTCATAATTTTAGGATTAGCGGGATTAAGAATATTATTTTCAATTCCAATCACATTCGACACTGGTAAAGAAGTTATTATCAATAATACTGTTTTAATCATTATTGCTTTATTTTTAAATCTAATAGTTCAAACAGGCTGAATTATTTGAAATAGAAAAAAGAATCCAATCGACAATAAATCGAATTTAATGTTATTATCAGGTTCTTTTATTAGATTTTTAATCGTTATATTCGGAATTACATTACTTTATATCTTTATTAGTAAAACAAATGAATCCGCAATTCCGAATAAAAGTTGAATCGACGTATTATTCACTGATCAAAACAGCAATTTTAGATTCTTTGACAATAACTTAAATGTTGTAATTAATCGATATGCTTTCTTATACATTTTAATTATTGTTTTATTAAGTTTATTTTCAATAGTTTTATCATTTTGACCTTATTTTTCAAACAAAAACAACGAACAAAAAGTAAAATTTATTTTAAAAAGTTTGCTCAATTTTGTTCTTTGTGCATCTGTTTCATTAATTATTTTTGCAACAAAACATTTAGGAATGAGTTTAGAAAATAATTTTGTGTTTGTTACCAAGAAAATTCAACACATTTATTATTTAATTTTCATCGGTAGTTATTTGATTATTTTGATAACACTAATCTTATTATTCATTTTGAGTAAAGACAAAATGAAAAAAATCAATTTAAACCGCTTTTTGATTTCCTTATCATTTTTCTTTTTAGTTGCTTTATGTCTTTCAATTCGGTTCGTTCAAAATCAACCATTTATCAATCTAATAGTTTTAATCTTACTAAATGCTTTTATTGCGAGCGGAATGATTGCGAGCCGTTTTATCGACAATGTCAAAAAATCAAAAAGCTTTTTACTTACAAACACTTTAGTGTTAATTTTAACGTTGTTTGCAGTCTTTTTCCAAACTTTAGACATCATTATTTCAGTTCATAACAATAATTTACTTTCGTCAATTTTCATTTTTATAATTCATATTTCAGATATTTTCTTAATTAGTGCCTTAATAATAATTTTTGCAGGATTTGTTTACCAAATTTATGAATGATCAAAATTACTATTCTATATCAAACGAAACGACCTTAGAGTTGGTAAAGAGAGAAAGGGAGAAAAAATAAATGTTATTTAATAAAAAAACCAAAAAATATTCTAAAGAAGAAATTGAGTATCAAAATTTAGTTTTTTCAACTTATGAAAAAGCAAGAGAATCAAAGAACTTTTTAGATTATTCAACCTTTACAAATGAGGTGCTTTTAGAATTGAATTTAAGTTCAAAAAATCCAATCTGAATTGAAATAACTGAAAAATCACAAGAACAAATCGAGACTCGTAATGAAATTGTGTTTAAGAATTTTATTATTAGTTTTGTTCGTGATACAAGATTCAGTTTACACTCTTTAGTTCCAACTTTAAGTCATGAACCTAATGTGAATTTAAAATCTTTAAATTTATCAATCGCTAACGATCCTGAAACCAACCACATCTTGCAAGAATTAAATAAAGTAATCGAAAAACTCTTAAATAAAGGATTTTTGGTCGAGATTGTACCGGAAATAATTGTCGAATACGATGTCTTGATTGATAAATATTCGATTTATTTTGGAAAGAAATTTATTAAATAATGCACATTAAAAAAATCAAAACAAAACTTAATAGTTTTTCGAAATTAATGAAAATAGTCGAGTCAAACAAGAATATTACATTAATTAACATTCTTAAATTATCTAAACAAATTAGTTTTTACTATGAAAGAGCATTAAGTTCAAAGAGAATAATTGAAAGTCTTTTAGGTTCGAATATAGTTAATAATCCGATTTTAAATGGTGAAACAACTTTTAATATCTTTAATATCAAAAAATCTAACAAGTTTTCAATTTCTAAAACAATTTGAATTTATGTAACTGAAGAAGAAAAATATTCAACTAACTCGTATTTAAAGTATGAAAAAAATCTAATTAAGAATATCAAAAAGAATGATTTGATAATTCCGATTGGTCAGCGAGCAATTAATTTTGCAACACAAAATAAATACAAAATTCTTTTTAGTCACAGTGAAAATCAAATTGATTATTTGGTTCACATTTTACCTGAGTTTCTTTTGGAATTTATGGAACAAAATGGATTCTTTAATATTAATTTTGTTATTAATTCAAGTAAAACCAAACAAAGTTTTCTAAGTGTTTTACCACTTTCGAAGATGGATTTTAACTTAAATGTTCGACATCTAGAAATGGAAAAAGAGATGAATATTAAAAGAATGAATATTTATCCAAATTTAAACAAATTTATTAATTCGGAATTAAATTCTTATTTAACTTATATGGTGTTTACATTACTTAATGAATCAGCATTAATTAATGAAAAATATAAATTAGTTGCTCAAAATCAAAAAATTCATGATTTAGAAAAGAAATACAAACAAATGCACTTGTCAATGCTACGTGGTAAACGGGAATTGGAAGTTGAACAACTTTCATTGTTAAGTTCGAAAAAAGATTTATTGCACACAGCGGGGAACTATAAGGAAGAATAATGAGTAAAACAGTACTTAAATTAGTATCA
The DNA here is from genome assembly GCF_001900245.1 of Mycoplasmopsis pullorum. Classification (NCBI taxonomy): domain Bacteria; kingdom Bacillati; phylum Mycoplasmatota; order Mycoplasmoidales; family Metamycoplasmataceae; genus Mycoplasmopsis; species Mycoplasmopsis pullorum. The sequence goes on from NZ_CP017813.1 coordinate 454,782, forward strand.
CAAACATTTGAAATAGACAAAATTAACATTAATAAATTGGAATTTAACAATGATTTAAAAGATTCTTGAACAACCTTTACACCAAATTCTGTTGCCAGTTATACCAGAGTTCTAATTCGTATTCATACCACTATGCGAAATCGCAATCGAACTATTTATCTGATTTTAGAGAATGTATTTGCTTCTTATAAGGAAAATGAAATTGAATTGCGTTATTCAAATTCGAAATTAGAATTTTACAAAAACGCACAAAATAAAAATGATTTACCAGAAGTGAATAAAAAAGCAGTTAAAGAACTAAAAAATGAAATTGATTTATTGAATGAAATGCACAAAAATAATATTCAAACTGATGTTTCAATCGAAACTATATTCAAAAAAAGAGAATTATTTAGATTAACAGCAATTGTCAATTTCAACTTAAATAAAGGAGAAGAATGAAAAAGAATAAATGATTAATATTAGGTTCAGTCAGTTTATTTTCAACCTTTCCTTTAGTAATTTCTGCAAATCCTAGCACTGGGACAACTACAGCTTCACCAGAGGCAGATCAACCAACACAACCAAATGAAGAAGAAGTGCAACCTACTTTAGATCCAAATTTTGATTCTTTCAAAAAGGTTGTAGATTTGGAATTAAAGAGACAATTATCAACAATAATCGATAATAAAATAGTTGATTTAAGAAATAAAGCTAATGAGATTATTCGTAAGAGTGAAAAGGAAAAAACCGAAGAAATCATTAAAGCCATTTATTACCACAAAGTTGCTGACTATCTACAGAGAAAACGTTTTGACATTCTCGATGATCCAAAATCTTTTGGTTTTCAAATTATTTATCCCTACGTTATAGCTTTAAATAAAGATATTTACGTTTCGAATGTAATTTATGATGATCGTGAGTATGAAAATATTAAATTCGGTACGGTATTGGGGACAACTTACTTTGAAGATGATATTGCTCGCAAAGATGAATTCACAGTTAACATCAATGCTATGAGTTATGCAGAATTACAAGAACAGACGAGAAAATATTTTTCGGACTTGAATTCGCAATTTGACGAGATTTTTGTCAATGAAAGAGATATACCAAAATTAAAGAGTGAAAAACTAGAAAATAGTGATAATTCAGACACTACAGAAATTTTGTTTGATGATTTCTATAATGGTATTGAAATTACTTTACCAAATGGTTATAGTGAATGAGATGACTATGTTAAAGAGAAAATTGAAAAGAGGTTTTTACGATTTGACTTAGATAGAAACTCAAATTCAGATGCTGAAGAAACACCACCTGAAACACCTCCTGTTATTCCAGTCACGAATCCTAAAGAAGTAACAGATCCTTTAGATAATATTGATGCTTTTACCGAAAACGTCCCTAATTTAATACCTTATATTTCATTTGAATTTTGAGAAAACTTTAAACCTGAATTTTATGATGAGTGAAAAGCATTATCTGATAACAGCAATTTATCAGAGTTAAATTTAAGATTCAAATTTGAAAATTCTATTTTTACTCGTTATCATTACTCAATTATTGCACTTAGAAAAACAGAAGATAGATTAAAAGCTGTGGTTTTAATTCGAGATAGAAATAACTTAAGTATTTCACGTACATATGAAACTGAAATTTTAAAAGATGATTCAAAAGAATTTGCTAGATCTAAAGAAGCAGCAAATAAATTAGTCCGTGAAACAATTGTTAAATTTTACGATGCGCTTGGTATTGGTTCTAAAATTACACTTAAAAATTTAGGAAATCAAGAATTAATTTTATCTGTGTTTAATATGATCGTAAATCTAAATAAGATGATTTCGGAAAAAGATGATTATCACACAGAGCTTAAAAAAATAATTGAAAAATACAAAGATACTATTATCAAGTCAAATAAAGAAAAAGAGTTAACAATTGAATCGTCTGACTATATTAGAGATTTAATGAATCTATTTTTAGGTTCAATTGAGAGAAGTAGTTTAGTTGAAAATGATACTAATGTTGAATATCAATTTTTCGAATATCTTTACAATACCTATAAAAAAGTCGTTTTCGATGCTAAGGAAGGACTTGAGAAGAAAGAACTTAAACAAGAAATTATTAAAAAATTCCAGATGTTTAAGTTCGATTTAGCAACCTTGGATAAAATTTTTGAAATTTTAAACTTTGACCTTGACTACTGAAAAGGATTAATTAATTCTAACACCTTTAGTATTCAAGACAAGTACAATAAAAACGTTGAAGTGATTGATAAAATTCAAAATATTTTGATTCAGTTAGCTGTTTTAACAAATACTGATGAACTTAATCCAAATGACACGAATAATCCTAAAGTTATTGAGCTTAAAGAAACATATAATCGTGTTAAATCAACTAAAACGATCGGATATGTCGAAAAACAAAAGACACTTTATTATGTTGTTAGTGCTATTTTCACCTTATTAGGTTTGACCACTTTAATTAATTGACTAGTCTTAAGATTTAGTAAAAACAAAAAAATAAAATTAGGCAAAAAATATAGTTTTGTATTAATTGGAATTTCTGTAATGTCACTAGGAATTGCAATCGCTATGATTATTTTTGCTATTGGAGGAATTTAATAATGAAAAATCCTATTGTAACAGCAATTTTTGACTATGTTGTAGAAATTTCAGGTAATTATGAATATCAACAAAATCAAATTTTTTGCTTAAAAAATTCAAAACAAGATATCAAAATGATGTTAATTTCATCAACCACAGATCGAGCGTTCTGTCTTGCTAGTGCTGGGGTTAATGATTTATTAATCGGTTCAGAAGTTGTAGCAATTCATGAAAGTGAAAAAGTTAAAACACCAAAAGATATTTTTGGAAAGATTATTAACACTAATAATGATGTGTTATATCCAATTAATGAAAAATTTACACAAGGATATTACAAACATGAAAATAATATTTTTAACAATGATAATAAATTGTTAGATTATGAACCTTTAGAACAACAACTTTATACAGGATACATTAATATTGACTTATTAATCCCGATCGGTCGGGGACAACGTGAGTTGATTATTGGGGACCGTAGAACTGGAAAAACTCACATTGCATTAAATACAATTATTAATCAAAAAGGTAAAGGTATTAAATGTATTTATGTAGCTATAGGACAGCAACAATCGCAAGTTACAGCTGCTTATAAGTTACTTAAAGAAAATGGTGCAATGGACTACACTATAATTATCGATGCTTCATCAAGTAATCCATATGAGCAATATTTAGCACCTTATATCGGTATGACACATGCGGAAAATATTTGCCCCGAAGAAGATGTTTTGATTGTTTTTGACAACTTAACTAACCACGCAAATATTGTTCGTGAAATTGCTTTATTAACCAATAAACCAGTTGGAAAAGAAGCATTCCCTGGGGACATGTTCTACACTCACTCTCGTCTTTTAGAACGTAGTGGAAAATTTAAAAACAAATATTCAATTACAGCTTTACCAATTATTCAAACAGTTGAAAATGACATTACTTCTTTAGTTGCTTCGAACGTTATTTCTATTACCGACGGTCAAATCGTTACTAATTCCGAATTATTTGCAGCAGGTAAAATTCCAGCTGTGGACATTGATTTATCAGTTAGCCGGATTGGTGGAAATGTTCAAAAAGCACATATTGCTCGTGTTGCATCTGAAGTTGGTAAGTTATACAAATCATACAAAAGACAAATTAAATTATCATCACTTAAATATGACTTAAATGACGACATTAGTCAATTGATTTCAAATGGTATTTTAGCTGAAAGAATGTTTATCCAAAAAGGTGTTTCAAGCTACTCAGAAAATGCTATGTTTATGACATCGAAATTAGTGACATGAGGTTTCTTGAGTGAAATTAAAGACTTGCCATTAGTTTTAAAATTTGTTGATAAATTTATTGAGAAAAACAAACAAGCAAATGAATTATTCAATAATCTATTATCGAATAAACAAAATAATGATGAAATTGCAAAAAATTTCTTTAAATATTCTTTAGATCAATTTTCAAAAGCTAATAAACTAGATTGAAAACTTAATTCTAATGATAAATTTTTACCTTTAGATCAAAGCAAATTAGTTGAAATTTACAATGAAATTACAGGAGTTAAATAATGAGTGCAAAAATAAGTAAGATTTGAAGTGATGTTGTTGAGATTACTTTTGAAAATCAAGAGTTACCAAAAATCAACCACATTATTAAAACCGAAAATGATTCATCTTCCTTAATGGTTAAAAAAATTGTAAATGATAAAAAATTGCTTGCAATCATCGTAAATAGTGAAGAAGCTTTGAAAATTAATCAAGAAGTCTTTCCAACAGGTAAATCATTTATGGTACCAGTTGGTCAAAAAGCAAAAGGAAATATTTTTGACATTAATGGTATTTCTTTAACAGATAAAAAAGACAAACACACATATGTAGAAATGGATTCAACCATTATTGAAAATTTCGATTATTCATTTGCACCAACAATTCTTGAAACTGGGATTAAAGCAATTGACTTCTTTATCCCTATTTTAAAAGGTTCGAAAATTGGTATTTTTGGTGGAGCCGGGGTTGGTAAAACTGTTTTAATGAAAGAAATCATTTTTAACCTTTCAAAAAACCAAAATAAAACTTCATCAATTTTCATTGGTGCTGGTGAGCGTTCGCGTGAAGGGGTTGAATTATATCAAGATTTAGTTAAATCAGACTTGATGGATAATTCTATTATGTATATTTCACAAATGAACGAAAGAGCTGGAGCTAGAATGTCAATTGTCCCAGTTGGGATAACTGCAGCTGAGTATTTAAGAGACAATAATAAAGAAAATGTTTTATTATTTATCGATAACATTTTCCGTTTCCTACAAGCAGGGAGTGAAACAGCTGTTTCATTAGACAAAAAAACATCGATTGGTGGATACCAAGCGACATTAAATACAGAAATATCACAAGTTGAAAATAGATTGTTCACTAACCAAAACGGAGCAATTACAAGTTTCCAAACTGTCTTCCTACCAATGGACGATTTATCTGATCCATCAGCAGTAGCGGTGTTTAGTCACTTAAATGGTTCGCTGGTGCTTTCTCGTGAAGTAGCATATAAAAATATTTATCCTGCTTTTGATCCACTTGAATCGACATCAACTAGTGTGGATCCAGTTATTATTGGTGAAAGACACTATAATGCGATTATAGAAGTTAAAAAAGTATTCCAAAGATATAAAGAATTAGAAGATGTTATTTTAATCCTTGGTATGGAAGAATTGGACGATGAATCTAAGATAATTGTTAAGAAAACTTTGCAATTACAAAACTTCTTTTCACAATATTTCTTTATGACTGAACATTTCACACATGAACCAGGTGTGTATGTACCTTTAAATGAGACAATTTCGTCAGTTGAAAGAATTTTATCAGGTGAATTTTTAGATGTACCTGCTCGTGCATTTTTATACATTAAATCGGTTGATGATATTAAAATAGGTGGTTAATCTTATGAAAAGAAACAAAAAGAAGTTGTTATTCTTTTCGACCTTAACCGCAATAGCTGGGATATCCTTATCAGGTTCTTGTACAGTAAATGTACATATTAATGAACAAAATAAAAACTTTAAAAATCAAAATGTTCTTAATGAGTTTAAAAATAACAAAGATCGCTTAATTGCAGAGCTCAAAGAAAAAACTGAGTTAACCGAAGAAGAAAAAAATACGTTTGTACAGCAAATTGAAGCAGCAAACACACGTGGAGCACTTGAAGAAGCTGTTAAAAATATTAAAGAAGAATTGTTAAAAATCAGAATAAGACAAAGATCGATAGAATTATTAGAAAAACATAAAGATGTCGTTCGTAAATTAATTAATGAATCTGAAGCTTTGTCAGCTGAATTAAAAGCTGAATTGCACGAAAAATTAAATAGCTTAACAAACAAAGATGACATTAAAAGATATCTTTTAGAAGTTCAACAAAAAATTGAAGATGAGAAAATTCGTGCCGAAGTATTGGAATACCTTAATATTCTCAATATTGATGCAGAGCTTGCGAAGTACGAAAAAGATCTTGGTCAATATAAAGAATATGAATTAAGATATTCAACAGAACTTCTATACAAATTAAAAGAAGAAGATAAAGCTGATACGATCATCAATAACTATAAAAATGTAAATAAGGATGTAGTTGATAAATTTAATACAATTTCAGCTGCAAATTATCAAATCTTTTATCAAGACGCTTATATTAAGAATTTTTCACTTCCAAATGCGAATAAAGATTTGGTTTTAAATCCAAATAAAATAAAACCAGTTCGAAAATACTACGACTCAAAATCTGGGGATCGTGGTAAACCAAGATTTTTAATGAATGAACATTACAAGAGAATGGCATTAGATACTTATCGCATTGTATTTAATAACGAAAACCCTGAGATTGCAAAAGATCCAGATACTAAATCGGTAAAATCCGGAAAACAATCTTGAGGTACTGCTTGAATATTAGATTATGAAATTCCCGAGGATGGTTCATACCCAACAAAATGATACATTGCGACCAATTTACACGTAGTTATGCCGTTTCATAAAAACAATACAGATCGAGATTCAGATGAATTGTACGTAAATAATGCAAGAATTCGAGAAGAACATGATTTACTACGTGATGCTTTGTTAGAATTTAATGCTTTAGAAGCGGAATTTAACGAGGCAAAAGTTAGAGCAGATCAAATCAAAGCGAGCAGAGGTGAAGACGATCCTGAATATAAAGCTTTTTACAGTAAATATCAAGATATAGCAAATCCTTCTGAATGACTAATTAACTACAATAAAGCTTTTAGAAAAAAAGAAAAATACGAAAACTTTATCGGTATCACAACTGGGATTAGTTTATACAATTTTAGTAGCGACGTACCATTAAATATTGAGCTGGACACAATCGATAAAGATCCTTATGTTCAACAGGTTGATTTAGAACCAGCTCAAGTCAAAATAGTTTATGCTGCTCTGGACTTCTTAAAACAATCTCCAAAATCGTACCTCGATCCTAATAGTAAACATAAAAATATTGAAGAATTTGCAGATTTTGCAGTTCTAGAAGTTGATTTTGGTAAATTAGCGTCAAATAAATTAAAATACACCAAAAAAGCTGAAGGTGTTTCAGGTGGTGAAAATTTTGTCGAAAGCAGCAGTGAATTAGCACGTGTAATTACTAATAACTACGCTGACTTACCAGAATCTGAAAAGGCAAAACCGGCTAATTATGATGTTTTAAGTAAATATCATGAATGAGAAACCGAAGTAATTGAGTACACAGACGGAAATCAAAAAGTCCCTATCCCGAGAATTAATGCAAATTTCCTTGCTTTAGGTTATCCTAGTGCGGAAACTGATTATTCAATAAATAATGCTGCTTTAAGTGATGATCGCAAGTTTGCTTTAAAATATACAGCAAGCTTGTGAACCAATAAACCAAACACACAAGGGGATGGTATTAGGGACTTTGGACACTCACTATCAAAAAACTTAGCTTACCGTAACTTTGTGGACAAGCCTGGGGTTACTGATATGACTATTACTAATCCTATTTATGTAAGTACAAAAGATGAACCTTTTAACGTAGAGGGATTTAGAGATAAGAGTTCAAGTTACCAAGGATATGGTTTTATGAACTATGGTTTAGGTTATGTTTTAACTACTTGACAACCACTAGGCGGATCATCTGGAAGTAGTATTCGTGACTTAAATAATAACATTTTAGCCGTAAACTACTTAACTACAGACAATTTAGGAAATACGCTTGTTAACCTTTCACAAGCCCTACGCAGTCCTGGGTATGATTATGATGGTCAATATGGTAAATATAAATTGGAGTCGTATGATTTAGTTTATGGTGGTGGTAAAAACCAAAGAACATCATTCCGTCAATCATTACTAAAACTTTATGGTGGACAATTTAAAACTCGTTTGTTCCCAGAAGGTGTTAGCAAAATACCTGCTGAATATCGTTTTAATTTAACTGAGGAATAATATGAATAAAAATAAATTAAAGAAAATATTATTAGCAACAACATTAATAGGCACTTATTCACCATTATTGGTCGCATGTCAAATTAAAACGATTGAACCAAAAAAAGAAATTAACGATAGAAATCCTGAACCTGAAGTAAAACAAGGTAGTGCAAAAATAATCGATGAGTATAAAGAAGATATTTTAAATGCTCGTTATCTAATTGAACAAAAATACTCACTTTATAATGAGACAATCGAGAGACAAAAAGCATTTTTAAGTGCTGCAAACTCGTTAAAAGAAGCATATGAAGCGGAACATCAAAAATTTGAAAAACTTCAAGAGCAAATCAACGAAATCAAAATCAAAAGGGAAAGTGAATTAGAAAAATTAAGCAAATTTAACTTTTTTGAATCTGAAGATGGTATACAAATTTCTGGTAAATTAGCAATTGGTCTAAATGTTAATATCAATGAATATCCAAAAATTACAGATATCGAACTTAAAAATCTTATTGTTAAAATAAACCAAATAAACAGTGAATATAACAAATTAAAACTAGACAAAGTAACCACATATTCAAATTATTTAAACTCAAAAAGAGATTATGAAAATAATCAAACACAAATTTCTCAAAGTGAGAATTTATTAAAGCAAACAAATATTGAAATTGGTGAGTTGGAAAAATCAATAGTCGAAAAAAACCGATGAATTCAAAAATATTCTAAAGAGCATAAATTGTCATTTAAAGCAATTGAAATTAAGTTGAAAAAAATTAAAGAAATCATTGATGAAAACGGTGTTAAAAAAGCAATCTACGAACAACCAGAAGATAAAGTTGAAGAGGACTTGAAATTCGATGACAACGTAGTACCAAGTTTTCCAACTGGTCCAATTCAAATACCAAAATTTGATGAAAATGCACACAAATATCCCGACTTTGCATCTGAGTTTACTAAAATGTCCCCAGTGGACATTTACAAAGAAATTTACGATCGTACTTTTTCTATCAAATATGCATTTAAAGAAACTCCGAATGGTGGGGTTATTAGAGACATCTATCAAGGTACCGCTTGAATATTAGATTATCATAAATACCAAAACAGTAATAAGTACAAAATTTTCATGGCAAGCAATATGCACGTTCTGGGACAAATGAGCAATACGTTGGGGACAACTTTAGATAAAAAATTAGGTTACTTTGATCCAACTGGTTCTACTGTTGTCGATTTTGATTTAGGTAAAACAGAACAAACTCCAACTAACTTTGGAAGCATACCTAATGAGTCGTACAGCAAATATATTAATTCACGAGGTGGAAATACAATTTATTACAATTCAAAAACTTTAGGACTTGAGAATCCGAAAATGGTTTTTGGTGCTGTGGATTATATTCGTGATTCAACTTTATATTCCCCAGTCAAGACCAGAGAGTATAAAAATCAAATAATAATAGGTGATCAATTAGAAGCACCGACATATGATAGAGTTGAAAAAGAAAAGAAAACGAAGATTCTGGAGAATATGTCTAGAATGAGATACATTCCTTATTTCTCAGATTTTGGTGTGTTCGAATTTGATGTTGATTTAGATTCGCCGCGTTTAAATAGTAAATTTAAAGGATGAATTAATAAAGCGATTAAAGCATTAGATAATTACATCAATAGAAATAAAAACCCTAATAATAAAACTCCAAATCGTTTTGTAGACGATTTACCATTCTTAAGTGCAGATTATTTGTCAGCTGGTAAAATGAGACTTAAAGGTAAACATTTAGATTATGAAGCTATCTCGTTAGCCAATGCAAAAGATGTGTATATTGGTGGATATCCTAAAAATAGTGCAACCAGAAAAACATACTGAATGCAAAATAATCCAACTGAACGTGATTCAACAGAATTAACTTCATACTTTAAATCACCTGAAAATAAAAGAGCTTTTGCACTTGCAACATTGGATTATGATTCAAAACTAGAAAGTGGAAATCCAAGTCCACAGTTATTATGAAACAAACCATACTTAAACTTTTATGGTGTAAATTACAACATTAAATTCTCGTCATTGTACTATGGAGCATCAGGTTCAGTAGTTTATAATGAATTTGGAGAAATTATTGGTATTTATAGTGGTGTTCGTGCAAACAATACCTATGGTAACTTATTAGATTCAGCATCATTCACAAGTTTAATTCAAAGAACACAAGTGAAATTAGCACATGGAATCCTACAACCGTATAATTTAATTGATGGTTCAAATAAAGAGTTATATCCAAAACAAACTAATTCATATCGCGAAAATCTCAGAATAATTTATCCTGACGGATTTGAAGATGGCACACACAAAACAGCATTATTCCCTGAAGGATACTAAAAAAATCTAGGAGCTAAATCCTAGATTTTTATTTTAAAGTATTAATTTCTTCGTTTAATTGTTCATAAGGTCTGTAACCTTGGAATGAAGCTAATAATGATCCTTCTTTATAAACGAATGTTGCAGGAATTGAGTTAACCCCCATTTCTGCAGCGAAAGCTTGATCTTTATCAACATCTACTCTGTAGATATCAAGACCTATTTTTTCTGATAATTCTTCTAAAGATTTTTTATACATACGGCATGGTCCACATCATGTTGCGTGGAAAACTAAAACTTTTAGTCCTTTTTTTAAATCTTCTTGGATATCACTTTTAACAACTTCTTTTAACATGATTCTCCTTAATATAAGCGATGTTATACTTTAACTATTATAGCAAAAACAGCAAAAAACGACGATTTTTAATTAAAAAAATGATTTTTTATATTTTATTGGTTAAATTTATTCAAATAAAAAAGGTAATTTGAATTTACCTTGTTTTATTTAGCAGTTGCATTGAGATTTGCATGTGCAATTTGAGCATGGGCAGTTAGAACCACATTTGCATTCACAATTTTGGTTTTTATTTTTTAATTCCATTTCTAATTCTCCTTTTATCTATATTTTAATTTTATTACAAAAAAATAAAAAATGCAAAAAATAGCTATTTTTTTAATATAAATTGCTTTTTTAGTCGAAAAACGGTAAAAATAACAGAAAATTTTTTGACTTAAATTGCGAATTTTTTTGACTAAAAATATAATAAAATATATAGTTATCTAGAAGAAAAGAAAATCGATAAATTTACAAAATATTTTTAAAAGGAGATGAATGAAAAACATTATTAACGCTCTTAAGAAAAAAATCGACCAAGACCGTCGAAATTTAAAAATTTACAAATTATTAGATAGTTTTTTTGGAACAACAATTACTATTTGCAACATCGTTGTAATAGTTTTGGCCATTTTGGTTTTAAATATTTTGCTACAAAAAATGAGAAACAAAGATATTAATCAAGAAGCAGAAAACTGAACACCATTTATATTAATTTTAATTCTTACAATTTTTATTATTGCTAACTTCATTTTGACAATTACTTTAAGTATTTACAAAGTCAATATGAGATTTAGTGATTATCAAAAAATTAGAAATACAATTATGGATTTAAAAGTTAAATTAGATGCTAAAGTTATCAATGAAGAAGAATTAGACAAATATATTGATGTATTGTGATTGAAATTGAAAAACAAAAATAAAATTGTGATGATGAATGTGGTAAAAGAACAATTAAGAAAGGGATAAAATGTTAAAAATAGATCGTTTTTTTCAAAAAAGAAGACAAAAAGCAGTGTTAAACAAGTACCTTTTGGGGACACTTTACTACTCACTTAACTTAATTACAATAGCTAGTTCGACTTTTTTAGGTATTGCTGTAGTTTTGTTTTTAGCTGGTAATAACAAATGATTAGGACAAGATAATCCTTATCGAACATTTTTAAATGACTCAACTTTATACATTATTTTAACCGCAATCATCAATGCTGGTGTTTCATTTATCAGTGGAATTTTAAGCTTTTTTGTTGTTGGAAGTAAATTTGAGGATGCTAAAACTAATTTAAAAAGAATTGATCTAGAGTATATTCTTTTTAAAGGAAAAGAACTTTATTATTCTCCAGAAAATACAACCAAACCGGAGTATGTACTTTACAAAAGAATCTTATATATTATTTCATTCGATCGTTATCAAAGAGAAAGTTTAATTAAGGAAAGTGCAAAAAATGAGCAAAGCCAATAATAATAAAACTAATGTAATTAAAAAAGCAGACAATTTAGCTAAAGTTGCTAAGAAAAAATACTTCAAAAGTAAAGGGATTTATATCTTTTTAAGTTTAGCTTCTATTTTTATTTCTGCTACAACTATAGTATTAAACTTGTATTCGATTCGTTATAATACCTTTCCGCAAGAAACAATGATTTATTTTGTGGTAATTTCAATTATTTCGGTAGCAATTACAACCTTAATTGCAATTCAATCACTATTAAGTGTGTCAAACAAGATTGCAAAAATGAAGCAAAATTTACAAAAAAATGTTGATACTTTGGAAGTGCTAAGTCAAACACAAAATTTAACAAAAGAGCAAGTTGATGATTTAATGAATTTCTTATAGATATAAAAAAATCTCCGTTAGATAATAAGACGGAGATTTTAATTTAACTTTTATTTTAAGATTTTGGCAACTTTTTCTTTATATTTCAACACATCCACTTTTTCGACTAATAAGTGGTCAATTTCTCATTCTTTAAGCAGACCGTAAGTGCGTTGAATGATATCTTGGTCATATAGTTGTTTTTTGTGGTGTGTGTCAGATTCTAAAATAATTTTAACACCTTTATTTTTGACAATTTGTCAAAATTCGTGAATTGGATATTTGTTTCGCACGGTTTGTCCAATTAGACGCGGACCTTTTCAAAAACCATTAATGTTAAATCCGAGCGGAAAATCTAATTCAAGTGCTAAATCACAGATTTTGTTAGCTAAATCTTCACAATCTTGATCTCAAGATTCATATGATTTCATGTAAAAATCGGGATGCACCGCATAAAGGAATAGACCAGTACGCATCCCTTCTTCAAGGGATTTTCAATATCTACTTAATTGATATTTATTGGTACAGTTTTTATTAAAATTGTTTTCTGGATCTAAATTTTCGACTGCGTGGATACCTAAAATCAAGTAATCTACGTCATTTCTACGTAAAACTTCACGGTATCAATGATCCATTGTTGGAAAGTATTCACTTTCAAAACCTGCAAAGATTTTTAATTCGTTTTGATATTTGTTTTGGTAGAAGTGAACTTCATCTAAATAAGTTTGCATTTCGCTAAGGTACATACGTGAGTTGTCTTTTGAATCTAATTCCCCAGGATATGGGATGTGATCACTAATACCAATTTCTATGAAACCTCTTCTGTGGTATTCTTCAACTAACTCTTTAACACTAACGTCGGCGTGTTTGCAATAAAAAGTGTGCATATGATAGTCATATTTCATATTTTTCTCCTACAAAATAATATAATTTATTTATGAATTTTAATAGCAATATAAAAAGTAGTGCATTGATTAAAAAGTTATTAACAATGACATACACTGAAGGTGTATATTCAACCATTAGTTTTAAGATTTTAACTAATTTAAACAATTTAGAAAAAGTCAATAGTCAAGAGTTGGCTGATTTAGCTTTTACCACACAAAGCACAATTTCTAAATTTGTTCGTAAAATCGGTTTTAATGATTTTCAAGAATTTAAGCAAAAACTTTTGCATTATCGTGATAAAAAATTAACTCATAAAAAACGTTTAATCGATAATAAGTTAATTTCTGAAAAAATTAATATTTTTACCGAAAATATCAATAATAAGCAAATGAAAAAATTTGCTGAATTAATTCAGAGTTCAAATCAAATAATCATCAATGCAGCTGGAGGCGCATTACGTTCAATTCGTGAGTTTTATACAATTCTCAAACGTTTAGGTTATCCAATTTATTTACCAGAAGAGTTTTCGAATCGTTATGCATTAGCACTTAGAAGTGATGAAAAAACCTTGGTTATTTGTATTTCGAATTCTTTAAATACAACTGAAACTTTAATTCCGACAATTTTAGCAATGAATAACGATTCTAAAGTTGTATATTTCTCTTCACAAAGCAACCCAAACTTTGAGCTGGAATCATCTAAAATAAAAATCAACATTAAAGAATTTTTAAAAACTTCAGATAATGTTGATTCTTTATTGTTTGGATTGTGTATTAATGTTTATTTTGCACTACTTGCTAATTTAATTTAAAAGCAATATTCTAATTGCTGTTGAGATTATAATCAAACTACAAAAAATTAATGTGTACGGTCAATACTTAATAAATGTATAGTAAATAGATTCAGTATATTTCATATCTTTTGTGATTTCATACTTAATCTGTTTTTTTCGTCTATGTACAATTACTAATAAACCGGCAATGAATAACACAACAGCAAATGCACACAAAATACCAATTGTTATATACACTTTAATTTATCCTTTACGACGTAAAATGTTCATGATCCGAGCGTAAACCATTGCTTTAGCACCAAAGACACTTTGAACTTGTTCTCCAGAGTCTACTACTCCCATAGCTCCAAGCCCCTTAATTTGGTCACGTTGAACTTTGTCTTTATCTTTTACTGAGATTCTTAATCTTGAAATACATGCTCCGATTTCGTTCATGTTTTCAAAACCACCGTAAAGTTCGATTAATTGTTTAGCCATTTCGACGTCTTCAGCTTTTTCACCAGCTAAATCAGGATCTGTATTTGTTTGATCAGTTTTATTTTTGTTTCTAAAGTCTTTTTTACTAAATAATCTAAATTCTTGGTCATCACGTCCAGGAGTTTTTAAGTTTAATTTAGTAATTAAGAAGTAGAATACAACTAAATATTCTAAGAAGAAGATTGGTCCTAATACTCACATCATTCATACACGAGATACGATTTCATAAGCAGGAGCGTTGAAGATTAATCATGTAATGATCCCTTCACCTGTCCCTGAAACCATTCCAGCACCAGCAAGGTACATAAACATGTATGTGAAACCAGTTAAGAACGCGTGTACTATTCATAGAATAGGTGCGGTGAAAATAAATGTGAATTCAATAGGTTCTGTAACACCAGAAAGAACTGATGAACTTAATGCACCGAAAATAATAGGTGCGGCAATTTTTCTTTTCTCTTTAGGTACAGCTAAGAACATAGCTACAGCAGCCCCAGGGAGAGCGAACATGTTTGTTGGATATGTTCCATTTGAAATCATCGAGTCGTTAGCTGTAATCTCAACACCATGGCTTAATTTCGCTTGTAAAATTGAGTAGAATCCAGTTACAACTGAATTGTCAGGTGCAGTTCAAGTACCTCCAGCTGGGGTATATCTTAAAATAGCGTTAGGTACATTGTGTAATCCAAAAGGAAGTAATAATCTGTTTGTAAATCCATATAAGAATGAACCACCAGCTTTCATACTTCTAATTCCATAACCAATACTATCCATCGCTTTTTGAACATGAACTCAAACTAATGTCAATGGTATACCTAAAATAAATGCAACTAATAATGATGCAACAGGTGAGAATTTAGGTCCACCAAAGAATGCGATTGCTTTAGGGAATTGTAATCTATATGTGTATTTGTGAACAATAAATCCAGTTAAACCTGCTAAAATTCCACCTAAAGCATTTAGGTTAAATGATTTAGAGTATTTTCCAAAACGTTCAATTGTAAGTGATTTTACAACTGCATTAACTAAATCTTTAATTTTAGCTAATTCCTTATCTGTATATGTTTCACCGTTTGCAGGTTTAAGTGTACTTCTAATATTTTGGTCAACCTCAGCAGTAAAGGTACTTAATATGCTTGTATATTTAAGAATTATATATCCTGCGAAATATAAACCAATCAAAGCAACTCCACCAGCAAGTGCGGCACTAACTTTTTCTTCTTTTGCTAATCCTGCGGCTAATCCGATTGCAAAAAGAATGTCTAAATTGTAAATTGGAGCCATACCAATTACTTTAACAGCGTCTGCAGCTGCTTTATAAGCGTCTATTTTCATTCATCCTGTTTTATTTCCAACTGTTTGCAAAATATATCCAAGAGCTCCGATTATTGCAAGCACCGGTATGATAGAAACAGGTAAAATCATAGCACGACCAAACTGTTCTAAACCTGAACGAATTTTCGCTCAAGTATTTTTAACAGTAGGAGGTACATGCATTTTTTGTTTTTTTGTCAAATTCATTTGTTCCTTAATCAAAATTCCTTTCAATAAAATTTTATTTCTTTGATAAGGAATATATTTTCCAAATAGGAATGTGAAAAATCTATATCATAAAGAAAGTAAAATTCATGATTATTTAATTTAATATACCTTTCCCAGTTAGTAGTATTGAAACAGAAAAATAATATTTATAAAAACAATCATCAAAAATTATTAACTTATTCGTTTATGAAAATCTATATGAGTTCATTTATTAAAGAAGCTTAAAATGAGATAAAGTATAACATATTTATATACAAGAGTTAATAATATTAAAGGAAATAAAAATGCTTACAAAAGAACAATTATTACAAGAAATTAAAAGAAATCAAGATGAATTATGTAAAACAATCATTCAA
This sequence comes from Mycoplasmopsis pullorum, assembly GCF_001900245.1. Lineage (NCBI taxonomy): Bacteria > Bacillati > Mycoplasmatota > Mycoplasmoidales > Metamycoplasmataceae > Mycoplasmopsis > Mycoplasmopsis pullorum. The sequence goes on from NZ_CP017813.1 coordinate 471,332, forward strand.
GAAGATTGTGATTTTAATAAACTTGCTTCAAGTTTTAATTTTGAAGCTTTAGCAGATAAATACTATGAATATTTCGAAGATGTTTTTTTAAAAGATATACCAGATAATCAAAAAATTAAAATTGTAGATTTTAATGAGTGATTGGACAATGAAAAAAAAGATATACCTACTATTATGGACTGTGGTCTAGATCCTTATCTTCAAGAAATAGCAGATATTAATATTAATATTAATTGCGAAGATTTGAAAAAAGATGCTCTTAAAAAAATTGATTATTTATTAGAAAATAGTGCATATGATTTTGATGATGAATATCAAATGGAAGAATATGACCCAGAAAATTGTGATCATTTAAGAGCGGCAGAAAGTTATATTATCCAAGATTTTCTAAGAGAATATAATTCAAGGGTTATGTTGATACTTCAAAACAAACAAACTGAAAAGAAAAGTAATACGAGATAATAATACAAATACCACTTATTATAAAGTGGTAGCCCGATAGCAATTTCCATTAGGACACCCTGAGTTTCCAAGTTGGAAGCTCTTTTTTATACCTTTTACCTTATTACTTATATACATAGTATATAAGTACAATTTTTAATTATTTTAACTTTTTACAATGATTACAATGACAATAATGTATAATATAAATATGAGTAACTACATTTTGTATAAAAGAAAAAATCCAAAAGGGATTTACGTTGCGTTAGGAATATCAAAAGGATACGGTAAAGGGATTGGGAATTTAGTTGGATTAGGTTATTGAGAAGAAATTAAAGAAAAATATTCTCTACAAAACATCGATGATTTAAAACCGATTGCTAGATTAGTTCCTGTTGGAGAAGATAAAATTGAAGTTAAAACCAAATTTTTCCAATTGCTTAACCCAACATCTGTCGAAACAAATGTAAAAAACGTTGGTATTGAATTGATTTATAAAGTAATTAAAGAACTAGATTTATTTAAAGGATTGCCGAAAACCAAACACAAATCTTTAGAAGAAGTATTGCAATTTATTGTCGCAACAAGAATAATTCAACCAAGAAGTTATATTTGTCAATACAAAAACAAAAATGACTTTTTACATCAGATAGATATAAAAAAATCTTCAATTTATAACCATTTTGATACTTTTTTAAAATATAAAAATGCAATTTTAGTCAATATTTATAACAAAATGCAAGAATTGACAACTAGAAACACAAAATTAATGCATTTTGATAATACAACTGTTTATTTTCAAAGTTTTTCAAGAGACGGTTTGAGACAAAGGGGTTTTTCTAAAGATGGAAAGCATGATGAAGATCAAATTGTTGTGGCTATGGCAGTTGATAACAATGGTATTCCTTTTCACTATAAAGTTTTCGAAGGAAATACTGCAGATTCTAAAACTCTTGTGAAATTTTTAGTCGAAATGCAAAGAATTTACAAAACAAAAGACACAATAATAGTTGCTGATAAAGGTATTAGTCAAAATGCAAATTTAAGATATTTAGAACAAAAAGGATATAAATATATAGTTCAGAAACGTATTGATATTCTTGGAAAAGAAGATAAAGCATTTATAGTAAATGATCAAGGGTTTGTTCAAGAAAATGATTATTTTACTAAATCTAGATTAGTCCAATCTGTTTGAGCTAAAAACAAAAATAAAAAAAGATATAGCGATACCTTTAGAAAACAATTTGTCTATTTTAGTCCTTCAAAACAAACTTTAGACAAAATAAAAAGACAAAATCTTATTAATAAATTGGAGAAAAAGTCTATTAATGGTGAATTACCATTAAGTGCTTTGGTTCCTGAATATAAGAAAAAGTATATGGATGTAGATGGTAAAACATTCGGAAGATTAAATATCGAAAAAATTAAAAAAGTCGCTAATGAAGATGGTTTTTATATGATTGAAACAAATATAACAAACATAGATTCAAAAGAAGCGAATGAAATATATAAGGGACAATGAAAAGTGGAAGAAGGTTTCAGAACCTTAAAATCAGCAATTGAAGTTAGACCGATGTACGTTTATAAAGACGAGCATATTCAATCTCACGTATTTTTATGCTTTTTATCTCTAATTGTTTTGAAATATTGCATTTATAAATTAAAGAAATTTTATAAAGATAATGGAGAGATCCAAAAACTCACAATAAATATGTTTATAGATGCATTGAAACTTATAACAATTACAACAAAGACAGTGAATGGTAAAGTTGTAAGTGAAATCGAGAATAATTTAGACCCAGAACATAAAGAATTAAACAAAATATATAGTGATTTTAAATATGCGATTGATGGTCTATCATCGTAATTTAAAAGAGCAAAAAAACAAATACGCCTTATTTGTAGGTGTATTTGTTTTTTTCTTCATTACAACTTGGAAACGCAGGAGAACTAAATAAAATCTATAAAGATTTAGACTACATTTTATAAATCTATGTGTCTAATTTTTTCTTTAAAAAAAGTAAATAGCCCTATAAATAAAGGCTATTTTTAAAATTAATTGAAGCAACTTGGAAACCTGGGATTATTAGTGTTTTGAGTCCTGATAGATTTCTAAAAGGATAAAACAAGAAAAATGCATTAAAGGTCAAAAAAACTCTACCATGCGATGGTAGAGAATTTTTATATATTTTTCTTAATTTCTTTTCATGAAAAAGGAAACTGTTTTGGACATGAACGCTTTTTAATTATGCTATAAACATAATTTTCTTTTTCCAAATTAGGAACATCTAATTTATCAATTTTAGTTTCGTATTTCAACAGTTTAAAAATTGGATAAGCTTCATCGATTTCATTTTGTAAATTTTTACCTTTAATCAATGACATTATACCATTAACTTTTACAAGATGAAATGATGACATTAACATAGTTTTGACTGTCCCTACCGCACGAGCGACAACAACATCAAAAATGTTTTTATCAGTCACTTCTTCAGCACGGACTCTTTTAACTTGTATATTTTTGAGATTTAATTTTTCGATAACAATGTTTAAAAAGTTAACACGTTTTTGTAAAGGTTCATAAATTGTAAAATTATGCTTTGAAAAAATTGCATAAGGAAGTGAAGGGAACCCTACACCAGCTCCGATATCCAAAACTTCAAGAATATGTTCTGAATTTTCATCAACAGCATTTTGCATGTAAATTAAGGATTCTAAAATTCCTTCTCCTCAGAGTTTGTCCCTAGAAAAACCGGTCAGATTCATTACTTTATTATAAGTTTCAATTAAATTAAAATAAAGGTCGAGTTTGTTAAAATCTCAACCATTATTTTCGCAAAATTTTTGTACTAATTTTTGATTAGTGTTTTCCATTTAAACTGGCCTTTGATTCTAAATATAAGTTTGAAATACTTTCGCCTTTCATTGAAACGTTAATAACACCACTTAAGAAATCTGCTAAAGACACAATTTTTAGTTTTGAGTATTTTTCAGCAAGTTTTGAGTTATCAATTGAATCAGTCACAATAACCATTGTAACGTTTGGATTATTTTCGAATGCATCAAAACCTTTTGAGAAAATACCATGACTGGCAGCGACTATAATGTCTTTTGCACCGTGTTTTTTAAGAGTATCAACAGCTTTTAATATTGTACCACCAGTATCAATTATGTCGTCTACTATAACCGCATTTTGTCCCTCAATGTCCCCAATTAAGCCCATAACTTCTGTTTGGTTAACACCAACACGTCTTTTGTCAATAATAGAAATTTTTACAGTGTCTGCGATTAATTCTGCTAATTTACGAGCTCTAACTGTCCCACCGTGGTCAGGTGAAACAACTGTGAATTTTTTACCTGTTTCTTTAACAGCTTTTGCTAAAGTATATTGTCCCCTCAAGTCGTCAACTGGGATATCAAAGAAACCTTGAATTGAAGGATTGTGTAAATCAACACAAATTAATTTAGTTGCTCCGGCGGTTTGGAGTAAATTAGCAACTAATTTAGCACCAATCGGTTGTCTTCCGCTAGCTTTTCGATCTTGTCTAGCATAACCGTAGTAGCTTAAACATACTGTAATTGTTTTTGCACTGGCTCTTTTTAGTGAGTCAATGAATAACAATAATTCCATGATGTTTTCGTTAACAGGTCTTGATGTGTTTGCGACAACAAAAACATCTTTGTTCCGAACAGTTTTTGTTGAAACCATCATTATTTCACCATCGGCGTAAATTGTTTTTTCAATCGGTGTTAAAGGTATTTCTAATAAATCTGATATTTTTTCAGCTAATTTAATTGAATTTTCTAATCCAAAAAGTATTACGTCTTTTTTGTTCATTATGCTCCATTATTATCTGTTTAATAACTATTTTAAATTATAAAGAAATAGTTATGAAATTAGCAGATTTAAAATAAAAAATGCAATTTTTGGGTATGAAAATATTATGGAATTGTATTCGTGTTTTGAAAATAGGACGTTGAAAGTGATAAAATTAAAATATAGATAATGTGGAGGTATTTATGTACAAATACAAAGCTAAACTAATCTCAAACGGAGAAATTATTGCTCAAGCAAACAACTTAGAAGATCTTGAGGGATTAATCAAAGGCTTTAGAAGGGGACAAAAATACGGAGTACACACACGTTCAAACGAAAAAATTGAAATAATTCATACTGAAAGAAATAACCTAGAAGGTAAAAGAAAATCAAAAGAAGAAATCTTAAAAATCGTTTAAATACATATAATATTGCTTAAAAAATGAATTTATTAAACCCGTGCGTACGGGTTTTTATTTTTCTTTGGTAAAATTAAATTCTATGAGATTAAGAAATGATAAAAACGCTAAAAAAACATTAGAAGATTATGAATATACTATCAAAAATTTTCCTTTTACATTAAAAAATGATGATACTTTGGAAATTGGAGCAGGTAAAGGTGAAATGATTACAGAAATGGCTCATTTAAATCCTGATAAAAGATTTATTGCTTTTGAAAAATTTGCAACTGTAGCAGCAAAAATAGTCAAAAAAGCAAAAAATCTAAATTTAAAGAATTTATTTGTGGTTTGTCAAGATGCACAAAGCATTGATGAGTTATTTGTTGGTGAATGTGACACCATTTGATTAACTTTTAGCGATCCGTGACCAAAAGCAAGACATGAAAAAAGAAGATTGACATATAAAACTTTCTTAAATTCTTATGCTAAGATTCTAAGTAATAACGGAGTTTTAAAGTTTAAAACTGATAATGATAAATTATTTGAATATTCAATCGAAAGTTTAAAAGAAAATAAGTGAAATATAACATTTCTTACAATCGATTTACACAATAATGAAAAAAATTCAAACAATATTATGACTGGATACGAAATAAAATGATCATCAATTGGTAAAAATATCAATTATCTAGAAGCTAAAAAACCTTGTTAAGTTTCAAAGAGCTATGGCTCTTTTTATTTTGTTGTTTTTTGGTAAAATTTAATATATATTATATATTAAAACCTTAGCCAAGAGTGTTAAGTGATTGTGAGAAAATATATGGACGATAAAAATAAAAAAGATATAAAAGACGATCAATTAGTTCATTTAGAAACTGATCAAGAATACGAATACGAAGAAGATAACCGTATGGTTTTTCGTAAAAAAGATCAAACAACTAATAAAAACGACGATGATGAAGAAGAGGTACCACAAGATAAAGAAGAGTATCAAGTGCAACCTCAAATTTTAACTGAACCAATCGATGGATTACATCCAATAGTTATCGATAACGAAATGAGAACCTCATTTCTTGAGTATGCAATGTCAGTTATTGTTTCTCGTGCTTTGCCTGATGCCCGGGACGGTTTAAAACCGGTACATAGAAGAATTTTATTTGACATGATGGAACTAGGGATTACTCACTCAAGTGAAAGAAAGAAAAGTGCTCGGATTGTTGGGGACGTTTTGGGGAAATACCACCCTCACGGGGACTTCGCAGTATATGAATCGATGGTTCGTTTAGCACAAGATTTTTCAATGAGATATCCTCTTGTGGACGGTCAAGGTAACTTTGGTTCTATCGACGGTGACCAAGCTGCTGCGATGCGTTATACAGAAGCCCGTATGAGTCGTGTTGCTTCTGAAATGTTAGAGGGGATTAAGAAAAATACTGTTGACTTTACTGACAACTACGATGGTACACAACAAGAGCCGGTAGTTTTACCTTCAAGATTTCCTAATTTATTAGTTTCGGGTGCATCTGGAATTGCTGTTGGTTTAGCAACTGAAATTCCACCACACAATTTAGGTGAAGCTATTGATGCAACTATTGCTTTAGCAAAAAATCCTGAAATCACTATTCGTGAACTAATGCAACACATTAAAGGTCCCGATTTTCCAACTGGTGCAACTATCTTAGGTGTTAAAGGTATCCAAGATGCTTATGAAACTGGAAAAGGTAAAATTCCTGTTCGTAGTAAATGTAGTGTTGAAGAATATTCAAATGGTAAATCAAAAATTATTGTAACTGAAATACCTTATGCAATTAAAAAGACCACAATTATTGAAAAAATTGTTGAATTACATAAAACTAAGGTAGTTGAAGGAATTGCAGAATTACGTGATGAATCAAACAGAAAAGGATTAAGAATTGTAATTAGTGTTAAAAAAGGTTACAATCCGCACATTTTATTAAATAAACTATTCCAAAAATCTCCATTGCAACAAAATTTTAACGCAAATATGGTTGCGTTAGTCAATGGCGAACCAAAATTGTTAAATTTAAAAGATGCTTTATCGATTTATTTAAGTCACCAAGAAGATGTGGTAACTCGTAGAGTACAGTTTGATTTAGAAAAAGCTGAAGATAGACACCACATTTTATTAGGTTTTAGAATTGCAACAGACAATATTGATGAAGTAATTAAGATTATTAGATCTTCAAAAACTGATCAAGAAGCTCAAAACAAATTAAGTGAAAAGTTTGATTTAAGTGAAAAACAAACTAAAGCGATTTTAGACATGAACTTGAGAAGATTGACCGGTTTAAGTATTGAAAAAACTGATGAAGAAATCAAAGAACTAGAAAAAGAAATTGAATACTGCAAATCAATTTTAGGTTCAAAAGAAAAATTAACTGATTTAATCGTAACTGAATTAAATGAAATTAAAGATAAATATTCAGACGAGAGAAGAACCGAAATTGACTATCATTCAGCTGGATTCATTACTGAAGAAGATTTAATCGCTGAAAATGACATAGTTATTACAACCAGCGTTAAAGGTTATGTAAAACGGATCAATTTAAACGATTACCACACTCAAAAAAGAGGTGGAGTTGGTTCAAACACAATGAAAACTTATGATGACGATGATATCTCATCAATCATTCAAAGTTCAACACATACTGATTTATTGCTATTTTCATCATTTGGTAAAGTCTACAAAGTTAGAGCTTACCAAATTCCTGAGGGAAGCAAACAAAGTAAAGGGACTCCGTTTATTAACATTATCCCAACCTTAGATGTGGCTAATAATGAAAAAATTGTTTCACTTTTACCTGTCAATGAGTACAGTGATGACAAGTTTTTAACTACAATAACCAAAAAAGGTATTATCAAGAAAACATCAATTAGTTCATTTGCAAAAATTAATAAATCTGGTCTAAGAGCGTTTAAATTAAATGAAGATGATAGTTTAGTTCAAGCATTTATTTTAGAAGAAGAAGATAAAGTCCTTGTAGCAAATAACAATCGAAATGTTATTTTATTCCAATCAAGCGATGTGCGTCCGCTTAGCAGAACAGCAATTGGAGTTAAAGCTATGAATTTAAGTGACGACGAAAACATAATTAGTGCTAGTGCAGAATCAGAAGGTGAATACATTTTATCAATCGGAAGCAAAGGATTTGGTAAAATCACAGATAAAAGTGAATTTAGAGTTATTAAACGTGGTGGTAAAGGTGTATCCGCGATTAATTCTGATAAGGCAGGTCACTTAGTTTTTGCTAAATTCGTAAACTTAAGTGATCAATTATTAATTATTACTTCAAAAGGAATGACTGTTAGATTAGACATAAATGAAATTTCACAAACTTCTCGAAACACAAAAGGTGTAAAAATCATTAATTTAAAAGAAGATGATGAAATTACAAGTGTAGAAGTAATCAAAAACGTAGAAAGCATAGAATAAGAAAATCGCACTGCGGTTTTTTTATTACCTTGTTATATAATTAACAATATGAATGAAAAAGATTACTACTCGATTTGAACTAATTACTTTAAAAATCAACCTGAAGAATTAGAAAAAACAAAAATAGTTTTTAATAATTTTCAAGTTAACTCTGAATGATTTTTAAAATTACCTCAAATCACCAAAAAAGGAATTTTATTTAGTGATGATTTCGGTTATTCCTCATTTAATGAATTAACTGTATTAAAAATTTGTCAAGAAATTTGTTACCGTTTATTTAGAAAAATGAATCTATTTATTGCTTTTGACAAAGGTATTAAAAACCGTTTAAAAAATAATGTAATCAGACTTTTTTCACAATTTGGACACGTTATTTACACCTATCCTGAAACTTTTGAGTTAGATGAAAATACTGTTCGTCGCGCTTTTGTGTTAAATAAATTTAATGGTGGGATTTATTTTAAATTTGACGATTATGATAAGAAGTGATATTTCAAAATTTTTGACAACGAGGGTTATTTACTCGATTCAGAAAAGCAAACAAATTTCCTAAACAACCTTATTTATAATGATAAAGATATAATTTTAAGTTCTGAAATAAGAATCAATGAACTAAGTTATAACAAGGTTTTTTATCTTGAGAATAATGAAAACAAATATTTTGATAAATTCAGTTTCCATAATAATAAGAATTTTATGATCGATTTTGAATGTAAAGTTAATCGAGATAAAATCAACTTGACCAACCTTTTTAATAATTTATGTTTCTTAAATAATAAAAATACGAGAAAAAAAGCTGAATTAATTTGACACTTAAATTCAGAATCTCAAGTAAGTGCACAAGCAATGATTAAAAATAAATTAGTTGATTTATCTACAAATGATTTAATTTTTATTTATAGTGATTATATGCGTCATTCATGAGAAGGTAAAAAAATTTTATTGCCATTAAATACAAGCGAAGAACTTATTTTATATTTAGAAAAAAATAAGATTGATTATATTTTTGAAGATGAATTATGTAATGAAAAAGACATTATTTTTTATGCTAGTGCGAACCAATTTTCATCAGGTTATGATTATTCTTTCTCTTTAAATAATATTGATTTCATTGCAAATTTAACTTATTTATTAGGTGCATATAGCAAGAAAAATAACCTATTAGATAGTAAAATAGATACTTTTCACAAAGAATACGGACTCTTTAGTTCTGAAAAACTTTCTTATTCATTTAATCTCGAATTAGAATCAGAGTTAGATAATATTTTTAGAGTAAATCAAGCATTTACTAAAAATCTATTTATTTCAGAGATTACTCGTTGAACTTATGAAGATGTTCACAATAAATTCATTTATAAAATAAAGTTAAATGATTCAAGCGTTTTAAAAATTTGATACAAGAAAAAGCAGAAAAAATTAAATATTTTAGTTGAATCATTTAATGATCCGAAAAGAAATTTCTTAACGAATCAATTTAAGTTTCAAGCAATTAAAAATAATATTAATAAAATTGTGAGCTTGATTAAAAAATAAACAAAAAAAGCGAAAACAACTGTTTCACAGTACATTTCGCTTTTTATTTTGTTTTATTTTTCGTTTAATCTAGATAAAACTAAGTGTCCGTCTTCAGTAACTAAAACATCATCCTCAATTCTAGCTCCACCAAGTCCCTCAATGTAAATTCCTGGTTCAACAGTGATTATCATTCCTGGCTCAAATGGAGTTGTAGAGTATACTGAAACATTTGGTAATTCGTGTACATCAATTCCTAGGCCGTGACCAGTTGAGTGTAAAAAGTAATCTCCATAACCTTTTGCAGCTATGTAATCACGACAAATTTGGTCAATTTCTTTTCCTGTCATTCCAGGTTTAACAGCAGCTCTACCTGCAGCAGCAGCTTCTTTAACTATATTCAAAATTTCGACCATTTTAGGATCTTTTGCTTTATCTTCTCCACCTAAAATTGATGTTCTTGTAATATCTGCTGTATATCCTTTATATAGTCCACCAAAGTCTACTTTTAATAAGTGTCCTTCTTCTAAAACTTTATCAGTTGGATGGTGGTGAGGTTCAGCTGAGTTTGCTCCAGCAGCAATAATTTCATCAAATCCTTCTTTATCACAACCGTGTTTTTTTAATAAATAATTTAAGTAAGCAGCAACTTCTTTTTCAGTCATTCCTGGTTTTACTCATGTCATTAATTCATCATAAGCAGCAAGTGATTTTTGAATAACTTCTTTCATTAATTCGATTTCGTGTTCGTCTTTAACTATTCTCAATTCTTGTCCGTTAATTCATTTGATTTCTTGAGGTTGAATTAAAGATACTAAACGATCTTGAGTTGCTTTAACTAAATAGTTACTTTCAAAAGCGACTGATTTGAATTTTTTTTGTTCAAATCAATCTTTCATTGCTGTTCCTTTTAATAGAACGATATTTACGTTTTTAGCTTCTTTTTGAGCATATTCTATGTAACGTGAGTCAACAAAAAGAGTCGCTTCATTTGGTTCAATAACAATGAAACCATCAGAAGTTTGAACTCCAGCATATCATAATCTAGTTTGTGGAGCTTCTGATACGATAGCGTCAACTTTTAAATCTTTAAAAATTTGATCTAATCTTTTTCTATTCATTTTTTCTCCTTTAATTATTTAATTATATTTTTTTATTTTTAAATTTGAATAATAAAAATGTTTGTAATAACGAAGAATGCACAAAATGATCTAGCAACATAGTTTCTAATTCTTCTTGCGAAACTCAAATGCTTTTGCTAATTGATTCAAAATAAGAACCGTCATTCAAAATAGGGACAGTTTCGGTATTTGTGTCCACTTCAAATAAAAAAGAGTACACAACTTCATTACTCTGTGTGGTTGCTAAATAAAAACTATCAGAGACTAAATTTTTAGTTTTAACTATCAAACCACCTTCTTCTTTTATTTCCTTGATAGCTGTTTCGAGTGGAGTTTCGCAATCTTCAATTGTCCCGGTAATGCAAGAGGGGTACAGTAAAGTCGGATTTAATTTTTTATTTAAAATGTTAGGAGTTGGTTGGTAACGGATTAAAAATTGATAACCGTCTGAGGTACTTTTATATACTAAAGCAGCAATACTATCAACTCCTTTACGTTCCGCATAAATGAATCCCTTTTCTGTTTCATATAAGCTGAGTCAATTTGTTTTTAAAAGTAATTTGTCATTTTTCATGTTAATTATGCCTTGACTGTCACCTCATAAGAGGTAAAAAAAGCACACAAAAAATGTGTGCAATTAAGATTATTTTTTCTCTTTGTGGTTTGTGTGAGCATTACATTTTGAACAGTGTTTTTTTAATTCTACTTTTTCAGGATGAGCTTTTTTGTTCTTTTTACTAATGTAATTTTCCATTTTGCACTCAGCACATTGCAATGTGAAACCTTCTCTTGGCATAATTACTCCTTTTAAATATATTTAAAATGTATACTTTTTAATTATACGATAAAACTAAAAATACTAATGCAAAGTATTTTAGTTTATTTTTTTAATAATAATTCTATTTCTTCTTTGTAAATTGGTTTATTGTCAACTCAAGGAGTTTCGAGAATAATTGGTATATTATCAAAGTCCGGATCGTGGACTAGTTTCTTTAAAACATCAGTCCCAATGTGTCCCTTTCCAATATTTTCGTGACGATCCTTGTGTGAGTTCAGAGGATTCTTTGAATCGTTTAGGTGTATCACTTTAATGTGTTTAAAAATGCCTGATGATTTTAATTCTTGTTTAAATTCTTCGTAATTTTGAATGTTATATCCAGCATCTCATACGTGACAAGTGTCTAAACAAACTTGCACACGTTCATCGTTGACTTCGTTAATAAGGTACATTATTTGTTCATAAGTAATCCCGATTTCACTACCTTTTCCAGACATTGTTTCGATACAAATGACCACATCTTTGGTTTTTGAAAGAATGTATTTAAGACTATTTACAAGTGTTTTTAGTGCTTTTTCCGGTGTAAAAATTGTAAAAGAACCAGGATGTAAAACTAAGTATTTTGCACCAATGTGGTTCATTCTTTCGATTTCTTGAATTAAGAATTGACAAGCAAAAAGGGATTTTTCGGGATTAGCAGCATTAGTAATATATGGCGCGTGTACAATAATGTCATCAGGTTTAATTAAATCTTTAAAGAAGAGATTGTACTTGTCAATATTGTATTTTTCGACTGGTACTCTTTTAGTAGTTTGTGGAGCTCCTAGATAAATCATCATAACATTTGCTTTATTATTTAATGATTCTTCGACCGCACTGACTAAATAGTCCGGAGCTTTGAATGAAATGTGACTTCCGAGTTTAATCATTTTTTATCCTTTATATAAAATAAAAACACGTTTTATTAACTAATGATACGTGTTTTTATTAATTTAGATTTTAATACATAGTCAACATTATGAACTCAAATCATGTTTTCAATTTCTACACCAATGCTTGGATAGTCGACAAAGATTTTTGCTTTATATGTTCTAATATAGTCATAAACTGATTGATATCCAAAATCTGTTAGACGAAGAGATTTATCCCCTAAAACGTTTAATGAGATAAATACTTCGTGTGTTGAACAAACAACATTTGAAATTTTTTGTTTTCGAGTATATTTATTTAATTCTGCAATGCTACTTTTTGATTTTCCAGCTAATTCATAGATTTCGTATTCGATACCTAAATCGTTACATGCGTTAATAAAACCTTGTTTACGGTCTTCAATTTGAACCTTGTTTAGTTTTTTGTCAACAACTAACATCATTTTTTGATTATCAGTAATTGTGGAGTGGAAAACGTTAGTTAAGTTGTAGAATGCATGTGTTTCATCAACTTTAATTCAGTTTAATCCCTCAACTTCGTGTCCGAAGACTACGATTGAAGTATCTTCAATTGTTCTTAGATAACTAAATAATTGTTCATCGTATTCTGGGACAAATAAAACTAACGATGTTGGTCTTCATGATAGTACGTATCTAACTGTTTCAATGTATTCTTTTGTGCTTACTTCAGTAAATGTTGTATTTACTTTTTTGTTGTGAATTTTTGCTGATTGTACAATACCATTAGCAATTGCCATGTATAAACCTTGTGGTCATTCTGGGACAATAATGAAGATTGAATTGTCCCTACCACGAATTAATCTAGCACCATGATTTGGATAGTATTCGAATTGTTGAACTACTTTTTCGATTTTTTCTTTTGTTCTTTTTGAAACGTAACCGTTGTTATAATATCTACTTACAGTCGAAATTGAAACATTGGCCATTTTTGATATATCTTTGTAAGAAATTGTTTTCATATCTAAATGATAACAAATATAACACTATTTTGAAATAAAATGTGAAAAAAATTTTTCCACAAAGTGCTTTTTAGACTATCATGATATAATAAATAGGCCTTTAGAACAATAACCCAGTAACTCGGTCAGGACTTAATCGTAGCAGCCGCATCAGGAAGTGTTGTGTCTATTGGTCTTTTTTTATTTCAAAATTGAAAAATGTGCTAAAATTTATTAGCGTGGTCGCGTAGCTCAGCTGGATAGAGCACGAGCCTTCTAAGCTTGTGGTCGGAGGTTCGAATCCTCTCGTGATCGCCATTTTTTTATTTCATTTTTTAATAATAATTATTGTAAATGCGTTCCACTGGGAATGCATTTTTTAATATAAAATTATTGTTATGAGTATTTTTCATTTAAAAGCTAATTATCAACCTAGCGGTGATCAACCACATGCAATTTCCGAGTTAGTCGAGGGAATTAATGATGGATTAAAAGAACAAATTTTAGTCGGTGTAACTGGATCTGGTAAAACTTTTACGATAGCAAATGTTATCAAAAATTTTGATCGACCAGTTTTAGTTTTGTCACACAACAAAACTTTAGCAAGCCAGCTTTATAGCGAGTTAAAAGGTTTCTTTCCTGACAATGCTGTAGAGTATTTTGTTAGTTATTTTGATTATTATAGACCTGAAGCTTATATCCCGACATCGGACACCTATGTTGAGAAAGTTTCTGCGACTAACCAAGATATTGAATTACTAAGAATGTCCACAATTAACTCGCTAATGAAGAGAAGAGATGTTATTGTTGTAGCTTCAGTTTCGTCAATCTATGGTGCTTTAAATCCGAATGAATATCAAAAAAATATTTTTGAAATTTATGTCGGACTTGAATATGGAATGAAGAAGTTTTTAAATAAATTGGTTCAAATTAAGTATGATCGGAATGATGCTGACCACGTTTCTGGGACTTTCTTAGTTAAAAGCGACTCTGTTTTTATTACACCTGCGGACAGTGAAAATTATTTAATTAGAGTAGATTTTTTCGGGGACGAAATTGAAGGAATTTACCATGTAGATAAATTAACAAAAAATATAATAGAAAAATTTAAAGTATACACAATTTACCCTGGGGAGGCTTACGCGGTCGAAAACTCAGTTTTTGACAAAGTTATACCTTTAATTAATAGCGAATTAGAAGAAAGAATAAAACATTTTCAAAATCAAGGTAAGTTATTAGAAGCTCAGCGGATTCGTGATCGTGTAATTAACGATATGGACGACATGAAAGAGTATGGTTTTTGTAATGGAATTGAAAACTATTCAATGTATTTAGATGGACGTACCTTTGGAGAAAGACCATATACTTTATTTGATTATTTACCAAATGATGCATTAATTATCATTGATGAGTCACATATGATGATTCCACAGCTAAATGGTATGTATAAAGGAGATAGAAGTCGTAAGGAAACTCTTGTTGAGTACGGATTTAGATTGCCATCGGCACTGGAAAATAGACCATTAAAATTCGAAGAATTTGAAGAGTCATTCAACCACCAAAAGATCTATATCTCAGCTACTCCGGGAGATTATGAGTTGGATAAAACCGAAGGTGTAATTACCAAGCTATATGTTAGACCGACCGGACTTTTAGATCCGACAATTGAAATTAAACCAACTGAAAATCAAATCGAAGACATCTACGATCAAATTCAATTACAAAATAGCAAAAATGAAAGAACGATTATTTTAACCACAACTAAAAGAATGGCTGAAGAATTAAGTGCTTATTTATTATCTAAAAACATAAAAGCCGCTTATATTCATTCTGAACACACGACCTTTGAAAGAAATGAAATCTTAAGAAAATTAAGAAAAGGGATTTTTGATGTGGTTGTTGGGATTAATTTACTTAGAGAGGGGATTGACTTACCTGAGGTTTCGCTTGTTGTTGTGTTGGATGCAGACAAAGAAAGTTTTATGCGTAATACACGTAGCTTAATTCAGATTGTTGGACGTGCAGCCAGAAACGTTAATGGTAAGGTTATTTTCTATGCGGACCATATTTCCAAAAGTATGGAAGAGTGTATTAGGGATAATAATGAAAAAAGATCAATTCAAATTGCGTATAACAAGAAACACAACATCATTCCGCAAACAATTATTAAACCAATCCCAGAACCAATCCACGGGGACGATTTAGAAAATCAAGTTGAAAAAATATTAACAAATGAAGTCAATACAAAAACTAAAAAAGGAAAAGAATCAAAAGAAGAATTAATTCAAAAACTTAGAGAACAAATGAATCAAGCTGCAAAGGAGCTTGATTATGAAAGAGCTATTGAATTAAGAGACATTATTTTAGAGTTACAATCTAAAAAATAAAGGAGCGAAAATGTCAGCAAAAGACGAAATTGTTGTAAAAGGAGCACGTGAAAATAACTTAAAAAATGTTTCACTGACAATACCAAAAAATAAATTAGTTGTATTCACTGGATTAAGTGGTTCAGGTAAAAGTAGTTTAGCATTTAATACGATTTATGAAGAGGGACGAAGAAGATACGTAGACTCCTTAAGTGCTTATGCCAGAATGTTTTTAGGCGGTACCACTAAACCTGATGTGGATAGTATTGATGGTCTTTCACCATCGATTTCAATTGAGCAAAAAACAATTCATAACAATCCCCGTTCGACAGTTGGGACAGTTACTGAAATTTATGATTATTTTAGATTGTTGTTTGCAAGAGTTGGTAAACCATATTGTCCAAATCACAACATTGAAATTTCTTCTCAAACTTCGAAAGACATATTAAACTCAATTTACGAAAATTCAGAAAATAGTAAATTGATCATTTATGCACCTTTAGTTGAACAAGAAAAAGGGACACATAAAAATTTACTTGAAAAATTGAAAAGAGACGGTTACATAAGAGCTAAAATCGACGGTAATATTTTTTTATTAGAAGATAAAATCGAACTAAGCAAAAATATCAAACACGATATTGATTTAATTATCGATCGTATTGTTTTAAATGAAGAAAATTACAATCGTATTGCAGAAGCGGTAGATATCGCGTCCGATTTATCTGGTGGTATGGTAAAAATTGAGAATTTAGATATCAAAGAAACTAATGTATATTCTAAATCGCACTCATGTATTTATAAAGATTTTGAAATGCCTAAAATCGAAACAAGACTTTTTTCATTCAACTCTCCTTTTGGAATGTGTCAACACTGCAAAGGTTTAGGTGTTGAAATTAAAGCTGATTTTGATGCGTTAGTTCAAGAAACTTGAAGAACAATTCGAGAAGGAGCGATTAAAATTTTTGAAAACACAGTAGGAACACAAAATCTTGAATGACAAGAATTCAAGGTTCTATTAGATCATTATGGTATTTCGATTGACAAACCGATTGAACAAATGACTAAAAAAGAAATCGAAATTATTAAATGAGGTAGCAAGGAAGAAATTGATTTTATACTGATTTCAAGCTCTGGTAATAAAATTAGACGCACAAAGATCATTGATGGAATATTAACAAAAGTCGAAAGACAATATTACGATACATCAAGTGACAGAATTAGAGATTGGCTGAAAAAGTACATGGGGACATTTACTTGTGGAGAGTGTCGTGGTTCACGTTTAAATGAAAAAGCTTTAGCGGTTAAAATTAATAATAAAAATATTTATGATTATGTTCAATTACCTGTTTTAGATATTTTAGAAGCGGTTGAAAATAGAAATTTCAATGAAATGGAAGAGAATATTTCGAAGTTAATTACTAATGAATTAATTAGTCGTTTAACATTCTTGAAAAATGTAGGTTTAGATTATTTAACTTTAAATCGTAATGCGGAAACGCTCAGCGGTGGGGAAGCTCAAAGAATCAGATTAGCTACTCAAATCGGTTCGAATTTATCTGGGGTTCTTTATGTTTTAGATGAGCCTTCAATCGGTTTACATCAAAAAGATAATTTAAAACTAATTAATGCATTAAGAAAAATGGTTGATTTAGGTAATACTCTTATTGTCGTTGAACACGACGAAGAAACAATGTACTCAGCAGATTGAATTGTAGACATCGGACCAAAAGCTGGTGTGCATGGTGGAGAGGTCGTCGCTCAGGGTACAATTGACGACATTTTAAAATCACCAAACTCAATTACTGCTAAATATCTTTCAGGTGAATATAAAATACCAATTCCAAGAAGCAGAAGAAGCGGTAATGGTAAAGTAATAACAATTAAGAATGCGTCTGAAAATAACCTAAAAAATATCGATGTAACCATACCTTTAGGTAAATTAATTGGTGTTACAGGAGTATCAGGTTCAGGAAAAA
Organism: Mycoplasmopsis pullorum; assembly: GCF_001900245.1. Taxonomy (NCBI): domain Bacteria; kingdom Bacillati; phylum Mycoplasmatota; order Mycoplasmoidales; family Metamycoplasmataceae; genus Mycoplasmopsis; species Mycoplasmopsis pullorum. Next base: position 489,086 of record NZ_CP017813.1, read on the forward strand.
GTACGTTAGTTAATGAAATTTTAGTTGGTGGTTTACAACATTCATTAGGATTAGCAATTAGTAACGAAAAGAAAAAAGCAAAATTTGATTCGATCTCGGGACTATTCAATATTGATAAAGTTGTCCCAGTTTCGCAATCTCCAATTGGACGTACTCCAAGAAGTAATCCAGCAACTTATACAGGTGTTTTTGACGATATTAGAGATATTTTTACTAATATTGAAGAATCACGTGTTAGAGGATATACCAAATCTAGATTTAGTTTCAATGTCCCAGGGGGACGTTGTGAAAAATGTTCTGGGGATGGTTACTTAAAAATTGAAATGCACTTCTTACCAGATGTTTACGTACCATGTGACCAATGTGATGGAAAACGTTATAATCGTGAAACTCTTGAGATTAAGTATCATAATAAAACAATTGCTGACATCTTGGATTCAACGGTTGAAGATGCAATGAAAATATTTGAAAATAAACCAAAAATTGTTGAAAAACTACAAATTTTAGAAGATGTTGGTTTAGGATATATTAAATTAGGTCAAAGTTCAACAACCCTAAGCGGCGGGGAAGCTCAAAGAGTTAAATTAGCTACCTATTTACAAAAAACTCCAACAGGTAAAACTTTATTTGTTCTTGATGAACCATCTACTGGTTTACATACGCATGATGTGGCCGGTTTAATCAAAATTTTAAATAGAATCGTGGACAATGGGGACACTGTTTTAATTATTGAACATAATTTAGATTTAATCAAATCTTGTGATTATCTTATTGATTTAGGACCAGATGGTGGTGTTAATGGTGGTAATGTTGTTGTAACTGGGACACCTGAACAAGTTGCACGTTCTGGAAAAGGTTATACAGCTGAGTTTCTAAAAGATATATTGGGAATTAATTAAAAATTAATCTATAATTATTTTTATCAATATAAATAAAGGATTTTATGAATAAAAGAAAAATTAGTTCAACTGAAATAATTGAAAAATTTTCATTAAATATCGTCAATGCAGACAATAATCCAAATTATTTGAATATTTATTCACCAGCAATTAAGCGTGTTGGATTAGAATTAACACGTTCAATTAAAAATGAACGTGTTGGCCGTAACATTATTTCTTGAGGAACATCAGAAAGTAAATGATTTAATTCTATTGGTAAGGAAAACACAATTGATGCTTTAAACGCTGTTTTTCAGCATCATCCGCCACTTGTGATTTTATCAAAAGGGGTTTCAGAGCGTGTTCAAAAATGAATAGTTCAAGCGGCTAATGAACATAAAATACCGGTAGCAGTTTCTGAAGATTCAACATCTTTAATTACCACAACAATCGGTACTTACTTAAATGATTTTTATACACAAGAAACACAAGTACACGGATGTTTGGTTTTAATAGGGGGTGTTGGTGTACTTATTGTTGGACCAAGTGGTCTAGGTAAATCAGAGGCAACTCTTGATTTAATTCAAAGGGGACATGTATTTATTTCTGATGATGCGGTTTTAATTAAATATTCAGGCGGACGTTTTGTCGGGCGTTCTCCGCTTATTACCAAAAACTTTTTAGAGGTTCGTGGGATTGGTATTATTGATGTTAAGTACACATATGGTATCAATGCGATAGCTTCAAACTGTACGATCAATTTGGTTGTTGAATTAGTGCAAAAACAAAATCAACACGAGTTAGATCGTTTAGGAATTCATTTTTTAGAGTATCCAATTTTAAAAGGTTCAATCAAAAAAATGCAAATACCAGTCAAAGATGGTGGAAACACAGCTTCTCTTATTGAGGCTGCAGTTAGTGCTTATTTAGCAAGACACGATGGAAACAGTATTTTAGAAGAAATGGAAAAAAGAAGGAGAGATAATGAATACTATTAATGCACCATGAACTCCAGATGCTCCGATAAGAGCAAATGAGTCAATTTATTTATTTTCAATTTGTAGTTATAATTTCCATGTCTACTCTTTAATGATTATGTTGGGGATTCTTTCTTCAATCTTAACCATTTTATTTTTTTGATACCGTGAAAAGTATAAAATCGAAATTTTACTTACTTTCATTTTAATAGTTATTCCTACAGCTATTTTTGGAGCACGTTTGGGATATGTAGTCGAGGCGTTGCTTTACGAAGATAATCCGTTTGCAAACTCACATTGGTACGCACTTTGAGATGGTGGTCTTTCAATTCAAGGGGGTATCATCTTAGCGGCAATTTGTTGTGTTATTTACGGATATACTCAAAGAAATAATATTGATGTACGTAAAGTGGCTAGCATAATTATTCCTACGATTTTGGTGGGACAATTTATCGGTCGTTGGGGAAACTTTGCAAACCACGAGCTATACGGAAAAATTGATTACTCAGGAAAATCATCATTAATTTTTGGAAAAAGTTTTGCTCAACATATGTTTATTGTAGACTCTTTCTCAGAACAACTTTTTGGAAAAGGAGTCGGTGCTTATAGATATCCACTTTTCCTTTATGAGGGATTCTCAACCTTGACAGGATACATTATTATTGTTTGAATATTCAACTTATTTGGTGTTTTCAGACCAGGAGCAACATCTGGTTTATACTTACTTTATTATGGAATAGTCAGAACTGTTATGGAACCAATGAGACAAGATTCATTTAATTTATATGTTATTGTTTCTTTAATTTTTGCTTCAGTTGGTGCACTTATTTTTATGTATTTCCAATTCTTTTCAAGAGTTAAATATGTAAGAGTAAGAAAAAGTTATTATTTTGATTATGAAATGAAAAACGTCGATTTATATCAAAAATGAGTACAAAAATCATCTTTTTCAAATATAATTAACTTATTATTAAAGAAAAAAGGTGTTGAAAATGAATAATAAAATTTGAGATTTATTAATTATTGGATCAGGTCCAGCAGGATTAAACGCAGCTCTTTATGCTTCGAGAGCAAATCTAAGTGTAATGTTTGTGGAAAAAGGTACTCCTGGTGGAAAATTATCATCAACTTCTAAAATTGAAAACTGGTTAGGTACCGAAATGGCAGAAGGTTGAGAAGTGGCTACAGAATTTTTCAATCATGCACAAAAATTTGGGGCTGTTTATAAATATGGTGAAGTTGTAAATATCGAATCAATTTCTGATTTCGAAAAAGAAACAACATTAAAATCTGGGGAAGTCATTAAGTCAAAAACAGTTTTAATTGCTACTGGAATGTTGAACAGAGTACCATCTTTTGTCAAAAATTTAGACAGATTCACGAACCGTGGGGTTAGTTACTGTGCTATTTGTGATGGTCCTATTTTCAAAAACATGCCAGCTTTAGTCTTAGGTGGTGGTAATTCTGCAGTTGAAGAGGCCACATACCTTTCTTCGATCGCTTCAAAAGTTTATGTTTTAACAAAAGATGCAGAATTTACAGCTGAAAAAAGACTTGTTGAAGATCTTTTAAGCAAAGAAAATGTAGAATGTTTTTACAATTCACAATTATTGGAAATTGGTGGGGACAATTTATTAGAGTACGCAATTTTCAAAGATGAAAACGGTCAAGAGAGAAAAATTGAAATTAATAGCTTCTTCCCTTACATCGGTATGATTCCTGCTTCTGATTTTGCAAAAAATCTCAATTTGGAAAATGAAAACGGATTTTTCATTGTTGATGAATTAACAATGTCGACAAATGTACCTGGTATTTATGTAGCTGGGGACATTAGGGTTAAAAATGTAAGACAAATTGTTACAGCTGCAGGTGATGGAGCTATTGCTGCAAAAGCAATTTCAGATTATTTAAGTTAACTAATAGTAAAAGCAACATTTTTTAATAATGTTGCTTTTAGTTATTAATAAAGTAAATAAATTATTTATAATTTAAAAAGTTTTAGTCAATAAAGACTAAAGATCTGAACTTAATTTAGAAAGGGGTTTACATGTCTCATGTTAATTTTTTTGCACTTGGTGGATTAGATGAAAATGGTAAAAACTGTTACGTAATCGAAACAGAAAATGATATTTTTATTATTAATGCAGGTGCAAAAGTACCAATTAATACAACTTATGGTGTGGATACATTAATACCTGATTTTTCATATTTAGAGAAAAATAAAGAAAAAATTAGAGGTGTTTTTATTACAGACGTAAAAAACGAAACTTTTTCTGCTTTGCCATGATTGGTGATGCAAATTCCAAATTTAACAATTTATTCTTCACCTTTTAATCGAATTTTAATTATGGATAGATTGAACAAATATAAAATCAGTCCAAAAGAATATAAGATTGAAATTTTGAAAAAAGAAAATGTGTTTAACGACGTGACTGTGCGTAATTTTATGGTTGCTGGTAGCATGCCGGGGTCAGTTGGGTACGATTTTGTCACAAAAGATGGTGACATTATTTTCTTATGTAACTATGTAAAAGGTGATTTAGGGATTTATGGTCAATCATCTTATGAAGATATTAAGAAAATTACTCAAAATCGTGAAATTTTAACCGTTATTACTGATGCAGGACATTCAAATTATTCTGGTTATGCGATTGATAAAATTGTGCTACCACAAATGGTTAAAGATGCTTTCTTAAAAACACCAGATGATGCTCGAATTATTGTTGGAGCTTATGATGAAGAAATGGTTGCGATCGACCAAATTCTAAACTTAGCATTGCAAACGAATCGACCAGTAACAGCTTATGGTAAAACTTATGCTCAATTATTGTTTTTACTCAAGAAAATTAAAAATGACATTAATTTACCTGAGATAATTGAACATAAAAATCTTAATAAACATCCTAACGCAGTAATTTTAGTGACTGGTTCAATTGAAAGATTATATTCAAGATTTTTAAGAATTGCACACAACAATGATATTCTCTTAAAATTAAGACCAACAGACCGTGTTTTAATGATTGCTCCGCCTATCAATGGGATTGAGGCTTTAGCAGCGTTTGCTCTGGATGAAGTTGCTAAAATTTCACCAATGATTACTGACGTTACACACCACGAATATTACTCACACCGTCCTGCTAGAGAGGATGTGGTGGACCTTCTTAAGGTACTAAAACCTAAATACTTTATCCCAGTTGAGGGACTATATAGATATTTAATTGACATTAGCAACTATGTCAGCGAAACATTCGCTAAAAATGAAGTAACACCTATTGTTTTACAAAATGGTAAAATCGCACATTTTCTAAATGGTAAGTTATTTAGTACAAATGGAAAAATCAAACCTTGCGGGGACACTATTATCGATGGTTTCGGGATTGGGGACATTTCAACTGAAGTTATCTCAGAACGTGAATTGTTAGGTCGTGAGGGATTAGTAATTGTAAGCTTAATTTTTAATTCAAGAACTAAGGAAATTAATTCGAACATTAAAACAAATTATATTGGCGTAATTGGACGTGAAGATAAAGCTGAAATTGATAAATTAATCAAGAGTGTAATTATTCAAGTCACTCAAGATGAACAATTTAAAGGTCTTAAAGACTTACAAGAAAGACTAAGAAAAGTTATTAGAAAGAAAATCTATAAAATTTACGATAAAGAACCTATGGTTGCTATTACGTTTAATGCAGATTAAAAGGTAAAAAAATGAATTTTTGAGAACGTGTAAAATTAAATCGTGAAATTACAAAAAAAACTAGAAATCCGTTTCGAATAGGTCTTTTTGGTTTATTTAAACTAATCAAAAACCGAAGAGTATTTAATAATTTAGGTTTCAAATATGTCGAAGAAATCGAAGCTGATGATCGTTTTTTAGTTAAAAAACCAAATATTATTTGAGAAGTAATTAAGTTTTTAATAATAATGTGCTTATTAGTATTTTTTATTATTTTAACTTATATTGATATCAGTTTTATTGGTTATTTCTATCGTTATTCTTTTGGGATTTTATTTGGTAATTCAATCATCATCATAGGTTTTTTAGTCTTAATTTCAATGTCATTTCACATTTTATCATTAGTTAAACCGCATCATGCTTTTTCGTACTTTTCGCGAATTAGAAAAGTTAATGTTTTTACATTAAAAAAACAAATTAATATTTTCTTGATTCTACTTTTCTTTATTGTTACTTTGTCAATTCATTTAAACCATTATTACAGTAAATTAAGTGATTTTGAATTTAGTCCATCACAAAAAAATCTGTTCCACAGCGGATGATGAGAACTATATAAAGACGGCGGAAAAGGACCAAATGTACAAAACAACTTAGGAGTTATTTTAGATAGCATCTATAACTGTTTATATTATTTATCTGTATCAAGTTTATTGCCTATGTTAATTGTAATTGGTTTGAGCTTGTTTGCAATTTTAAAATTATTCTTAATTGACATTCGTTATACAATCAAAATGTTTTTAGGTTCAGATGGTAGTTTAAAAAGTATTGTGAAAAACTATGAATCACGTAATTTTTACTTTTTAAGTACCGCAAATTTCAAAAAATATACTAATTTTATTTATTTTGTAGCTAGAAAATTCAACGGACCTGTAGACCATAAATTTGTACAACTACAATTATTTGCTTTAAATGAGTCAAAAAAGATTAATTTTGCTGCATTCCAAAGATATTATCAAGAGTTTTTAGATTCAAATAAAAAAGAAAAAGAGATTCCTGTGGACACTTTAAGAATGGAATTTAAACACGAAGATAATGTCCCTAAAGCGAAAAACGAACCAGTTGTTAAAATTGTCAAAGAAGATGTTGACTATGATTTAAAACCTTTAAATCAAGAACCTGAAGCAAAACATATTGAGTACCAAGAAGAATATCAAGAACAACCACATGACTGGGACGATTTTGAAATTAAATCGTACACAGCTACACAATCACACACTAATCCGCAGTATCATCCCCAAGATTTAGATGATGATGAAATTGAATCAAGACACCAAAAACCAGTGTTAAAAACCTACGAACAACCAAAAGAGCAAAAACCAAGATTTGAAAGTGATAAGGTTAATTTAATTGATAAAGATGAAATTGTAATTAAAAACAGCGCGGAAGAAGATTTAAGAAATCCAAAAAACAAGACAACAAACAAAAAAGTTCAAAGTATGGAAGATTTTCTTAAAAGCATTTCACCAATTGAAAAGGACAAGTAATGGAAGTTAAGGGTTGAAAAGAAGTACAATCATTATTAGAAAATAATAAAGACACAATTTATTTTTTAGAATTTACAACTGAATGATGTGGTGATTGTAAAATGATGGCACGGATTATTAATTCTCTTGCTAATGAATATAAAAATGAAGCAAAAATTGAATTTATCAAAATTGATGCTAAACAAGCAAAATTATTTAGAGAAACAGATAATAAGTGACAAATTTTAAAAGTTCCAACACATATTATTTATTTTAAAGATAAAATTTTAAACAAAGGATATGAATATTATCCTAAAGAAATTTTGAAAGAATGAATTGATAAAGCAATTTCTGGGGCAGAATAAAAGGTATTTTTACCTTTTTTTCTTTATTAAAAAACACGATACACCAAAAAGCGTTGTCAGAAATAAAAAAGTCATTTTTTGATTTTGCAAAAAAATTTTTATCTATATAATTTAAAAGCAACTACAACTATGAAGTATAAGGTTGTCATTGTAACAATGTTGTCAAGGTTATGATGAGTTTTTATATGGAGTTGAGTTCAATATAATGAACAAAGGAGACAACAATGAGCAAGTTAAATATTAAAGTGAAAGGTTTCGATCACGCTTTAGTTGATCAAGCAGCTAAAAAAATCTACTTAGTTGCTAAAGAATCAGGTGCTAAAGTTAGTGGACCAATCCCTCTTCCAACAAAAAGAGACGAAGTTACTATTTTAAGATCTGTTCACATTAACAAACCAAGCCGTGAACAATTTGAATCTAGAACAAGTCAAAGATTGGTTGTTATCGAAAACCCTAACCAAGAAGTACAAGATAAAATTAAAAGATTAGAATTACCAGCTGGTGTTGCAGTTTTAATCAAAGTTAAATAAAAATACACAGCAAAAAGAGCTGTTTAAGAATTTTAAGGAGAAAATATGAAAGGAATCTTAGGACGTAAAATTGGAATGACTCAAATTTATACAGAATTTGGAATTTCTGTTCCAGTTACTGTTGTTGAAGTTCAACCAAATGTTGTATCAAAAGTGCTTTCAAGTGAAAAAGACGGTTATGTAGCTACACAACTTGCTGTTTTTGATAAAAAAGCAAGTCGTTCAAACAAACCCGAAACAGGTCACTTCAAAAAAGCTAACACAACACCTAAGCGCTACGTAAAAGAAATTCGTGACATGTCAGGTTACGAATTAGGACAAGTTATTACTGCTGCTGAAATTTTTTCAGCCGGGGAACTTGTTGATGTTATTGGAACATCAAAAGGTAAAGGATTTGCCGGGACAATTAAAAGACACAACCAAGCTATTGGACCTAAATCACACGGTGGAGGGGGAGGTTCACAACCTGTTCGTCAAACCGGTTCATTAGGGGACATTAGTGGTAACAAAGTTGTTAAAGGTATGACAATGCCTGGACATTTAGGAAACGTTAGAACAACAGTTCAAAACTTAGAAGTTGTTAAAGTGTTACCAAATGAAAACCTTATTTTAATTAAAGGATCAATTCCTGGACCTAAAAAATCATTTGTTACAATTAAACAAGCTGTTAAAGGTTTACCAAACCACGAAGCAATTACACTTGTTGACGTACAAGAAGTTATTTTAATGAATGAATTAGTTGAAAAAGCTAAAAAATACAATGTTGAAGTTGTTGCAGGAATGCACTCATCAGAACTTTTACCTTTAATTCAAGCTGCTGAAGAAGCTGAAGCTAAGGAAAAAGAACAAGCGAAAGAAGGAGATAAATAATTATGGCTAAAGCACAAAATCAAAAAGCTCCTCAAAACGTTGAATTAAAATTTGAAGCTAACCTTCCAAAAGAATTATTTGGAAGCGAAAAAATCTATGAACAAGCAATGTTCGACACTGTTTTATCTGACAGAGCATCAAGAAGACAAGGTACACACCAAGTTAAAAACCGTGCTCAAGTTAGTGGGACAGGTAAAAAACCTTGAAGACAAAAAGGGACAGGTAAAGCTCGTGCTGGTTCATTAAGAAGCCCAATTTTCGTTGGTGGTGGTAGAGCATTCGGTCCACAATCAGAGAAAAATTATTCATTAAAAGTTAACAAAAAAGTTAGATTCGCTGCTTTAAAATCAGCATTAACATTATTAGCAAATGATAAATTAGTTGTTGTTGATGATCTAAAATTAGACAAAATTTCTACAAAAGCATTTGTTGCTAAATTAGCTGAAAAAGGTATTCAAAATCTAAAACACGTTTTAGTTGTTACAGAAGATAAAATTGTTTACAAATCAGCTGCAAACGTACCAAACGTACACACAGTAAAAGCACACTCACTTTCTGTTGAATTATTATTATTAGCTGATGTTATGGTTATTTCTCAAGAATCATTAAGTATTTTGGAAGGAAAATTTAAATAATGCAATTAACAGATATTATTAAAAAACCAGTTTTAACTGAAAAAAGTTACCAACAAATGGAATCAAATGTTTATTCATTTGTAGTTGCTTACAACGCTAACAAATTCCAAATCAAAAACGCAGTTGAAACAATTTTCCAAGTAAAAGTTGAGAGAGTTAACACAATCAAAGTTGAAAAACAACCTAAAAACATCGGTCGTTTCCACGGATTCACAAACCGTTACAAAAAAGCTATTGTTAAATTAGCAGAAGGTCAAGTAATTAATTTCTTCCCTGAAGAAGAAGTTAATTCAGAAGAGTTAAAAGAAAAACAAAAAGCTAAAGAAGCTGCTAAAAAAGAAGCTGCTGCAGTAGAAAAAAGAGCTGCAGAAAAATTAGCTGCTAAAAACAAAAAAGTTGCAACTAAAGCTACAAAAGCTCCAGTTGCTAAAAAAATAACAACTAGAAAAGTTGGTGGTGAATAAAATATACCGCAACTTATTAAATACAATAACATAGAAAAATAAATAAAAATTAAGCGGAATTATTGTTGCTTAAAAGACAGAACCGCAACTATTTTTAAGCAAAGGAGAAAGACATGGCTATCAAACACTATAAGCCAACTACAAACGGTCGTCGTAATATGTCTTCTCTTGATTACAAACAAAACCTTAGTGGACACGCACCTGAAAAATCATTATTAGTGATTTTAAAAAATAATGCAGGTCGTAACAACCAAGGTAAAATTACAGTTCGTCACCATGGTGGACGTGTCAAGAGATTTTACAGAATTATCGACTTCAAACGTAATAAAGATAATATCCCAGCTATTGTTAAAACAATTGAATATGATCCAAATAGATCAGCAAACATTTGTTTATTAGCATATGCAGACGGGGAAAAAAGATACATTCTTGCACCTAAAGGAATTAAATTAGGTCAAGTAGTTTACTCAGGAGAAGGTGCTGACATTATTGTTGGTAATGCATTACCATTAAGTCACATTCCTGAAGGTACATTTGTACACAATATTGAAATGCAACCAGGTGGAGGGGGAATCATCGCTCGTAGTGCGGGGACTTCTGCTCAAATCTTAGGTAAAGATGACGATGGTAAATACGTTGTTCTTAGACTAAAATCAGGTGAAACACGTCGTATTTTAGCTCGTTGTCGTGCAACAATTGGTGTTGTTGGAAATGAAGAACACTTATTAGTTAATTTAGGAAAAGCTGGTAAAAACAGACACATGGGGGTTAGACCTACAGTTCGTGGATCAGTAATGAACCCTGTAGACCACCCTCATGGAGGGGGAGAAGGTAAACAACCTATCGGTCGTAAAGCTCCTCTTACACCTTGAGGTAAAAAAGCACTTGGTGTTAAAACAAGAAAAACTAAGAAACCTTCTAACAAATTGATTTTAAGAAGAAGAAAGGATGCTAAATAATGGCTCGTAGTCTTAAAAAAGGTCCATTTGCTGACGAACATTTACTTAAAAAAGTAGATGCAATCGTTGAAGGTAAAGCACCTAAAAAACCAATTAAAACATGATCAAGACGTTCAACAATCTTCCCAAGCTTTGTTGGATTAACATTTGCAGTTCACAACGGAAAACAATTTATCGAAGTTTATGTTACAGATGATATGGTAGGACACAAATTAGGTGAATTTTCTCCTACACGTACATTCTCAGGACACGGTGCAGATAAAGGTAAGAAGAAATAATGAATACACAACAAGCAAAAGCACACGTTAAAATGCAACGTGTAAGTGCTCGTAAAGCTCGTTTAGTAGCAGATCTTTTCAGAGGAAAAGATATTCGTTTGGCACTTGGTATTCTTAAAAATATAAACCGGAAAGCTGCTCCATTATTCGTTAAATTATTAAACTCTGCAATTGCAAACGCTACAAACAATCATGGTATGGATGCATCAAAATTATTTGTTAAAGAAGTATTAGTTAATGAGGGACCTACTCTTAAAAGATTTCAACCAAGAAGTCAAGGTAGAGCATATTCTATTTTTAAACGTACATCACACTTATCAATTACTTTAGAGGAGAGAAACTAATGGGACAAAAGGTTAATCCAAATGGATTTCGTTACGGTATAACAAAACCACATGTTACAACATGATTTGCTGATAAAGCAGATTTTGGTAACAAATTAGTTGAAGACGCTAAAATTTATAAATTCTTTGATAAGTTAGTACGTCAATACCAAATCGGAAAAGTAGAAATCAAGAGAACTCAAGCAGATAAAGTTACAGTTGTTTTACACACAGCTAAACCAGCAGCAATTTTAGGTCAAGAAGGTAAAAACATTGAAGACCTAACAGTTAAATTAACAAAATTCATTAAAAACAAACACATTAAATTAAATCTACAAGTTGTAGACTTAAAAAATCCTGATTTAAACGCTAAATTATTAGCAGAAATGATTGCAACAAAATTAGAAAACCGTGAATCATTCCGTATTGCACAAAAAATGGCAATTAGAAATGCTTTACGTGCAGGTGCTAAAGGAATCAAAACAGCAGTTAGTGGTCGTTTAAATGGAGTGGACATGGCTCGTACTGAAGGATATTCAGAAGGTGAAATGAAACTACATACATTAAGACAAAACGTACACTATGCAACAGCTACAGCTCGTACAACTTACGGTGCTATTGGTGTTAAAGTTTGAGTTTCTTTAGGTGAAATTTTGGAAGGAGATAAATAATGCTTCAACCAAAAAGAACTAAATACCGTAAACCTTTCTTATTAAAACACGATAAACGTCGTGCACACAAAGGAAACAAAGTTTCTTTTGGAGAATTTGGTTTACAAGCTACTTCAAGTGCATGAGTAGATGCTCGTCAAATCGAAAGTGCTCGTATTGCTATTACAAGACGTATGGGACGTGAAGGACAAGTTATTATCCGTATCTTCCCTCACTTTGCAAAAACTTCTAAACCTATTGGATTACGTATGGGATCTGGTAAAGGTTCTCCTGACAAATGATATACAGCTGTTAAAGTTAACACAATGATGTTTGAAGTTAGTGGAGTTAAAGAAGAAATCGCACGTGACGCTTTACGTTTAGGTGGTCACAAACTTCCTGTTACATGAAAAATTGTTAAGAAAGAACAAGAAGGAGAAAACTAATGTTATACAAAGACATTAAAGAAAAAAGCACAGAAGAACTTCAAAAATTAGTGAATGACCTTAAAGCTGAATTATGAACCTTAAGATTCAAAAACGCAACTGGTTCATTAGACCAAACACACAAAATTAAATTAATCAGAAAAGATATTGCTAAAGTTTTAACTGCTTTAAATGAAAAAGGAGCAAAATAATATGGAAAGAAATCAAAGAAAAACTCGTGTTGGGACAGTAGTTTCAGCCGGTAAAACTCCAAAAACTATTATTGTTGCTGTTGATACTTACAAAAAACACCCCCTATACTCAAAACGTTTTAAATCAACAAAACGTTTCGCTGTACATGACGAAAACCATGAAGCTAAATTAAACGATATTGTTGTTATTATGGAAACACGTAAATTATCTAAAACAAAACACTTTAGATTAGTTTCTATTAAAGAACGTGCAATCGAAGGAGCTAAATAATGCTAATTGAATTATCAAAAGCAAACGTAGCTGATAACTCTGGTGCTAAAGAAATCGGTGTTATCCGTATTTTAGGTGGAAGTAAGAAAAAAGTAGCAAAAATCGGTGATATTATTGTGTGTTCAGTTAAAAAAGCTATCCCTAACGGTATGGTTAAAGAAGGTCAAGTTGTTAAAGCTGTTGTTGTAAGAAGTCGTTATGGAATTCAACGTCAAAATGGATCATACATTCGTTTTGATGATAATGCTGTTGTTATTTTAAAAGAAGATCTATCACCACGTGGAACACGTGTATTCGGACCTGTTGCTCGTGAAATTCGTGAAAAATTCCCAAAAATCGTTTCACTAGCACCTGAAGTTTTATAATAAGAGGAAAATTATATGAACAAAATCAAATTTAAGAAAAACGATGAAGTAATCGTTATTGCTGGTCGTGAAAAAGGGAAAACAGGACGTATCGAATCTGTAGATCACAAAAAACAAACAGTTATTATTAAAGATTTAAACATGGTGACAAAACACAACAAACCATCACAACAAAATACAGAAGGTTCTATCTCAACTAAAGAAGCTCCAATTCATGTTTCAAATATTGCGATTTTAGTTAAAAAAGCAGGAAAAAATGCTCCAGCTCAATTCTCAAAAATTGGATACTTAGTAAAAGATGGTAAAAAAGTAAGAGTTGCAAGAAAGACTCAAAAGGAAATCTAATATGAATTTAAAACAAGTTTATTTAGAAAAAGCTGTTCCAGCTTTAAAAGAAAAATATAATTATTCATCAGTAATGCAAGTTCCAAGAATTGAAAAAGTTGTACTTAACATGACAGCTGGTAAAGAAGTTTCAAACTCAAAAGCAATCGAAGAAGTATTAAACGAATTAACTCAAATTTCATCACAAAAACCATATCAAACTGTTGCTAAAAAATCAAACGCTTCATGAAAATTACGTGAAGGAATGCCTATGGGGGGTAAAGTTACTCTTCGTAGAGAAAGAATGTGAGATTTCTTAGAAAAATTAATCAATGTTGCAATGCCACGTATTCGTGATTTCCGTGGTGCAAATCCTAAAGCTTTCGATGGAAGAGGGAACTATGCTTTAGGTGTTAAAGAAGAAATCATTTTCCCAGAAATCGAATTTGACAAAATTCGTCGTATTAAAGGACTTGACGTCCTAATCGTAACAAGTGCAAATACAAATGAAGAAGCTAAAAGTTTATTAGAATTAATTGGTATGCCATTTGAGAAAAAAGGAGATAAATAATGGCTAGAAAAGCATTAATTGAAAAAGCGAAACGTCATCCAAAATTCTCTACTCGTGCTTACACACGTTGTGAATTATGTGGACGTCCACACGCAGTTTTAAGAAAATACAAAGTATGTCGTATTTGTTTTAGAAATCTTGCTCATGAAGGTAAGATTCCAGGTATGAAGAAAGCGAGTTGATAATGTTTATTACAGATCCAATTTCAGATATGATTGTGCGTATTAAAAACGCAAATCAAAGAAAACACAAAACTGTTTCAATTCCTTACTCAAATAAAAAAGCCAAAATTCTTGAACTAATTTTAGAAGAAGGATACATTACTTCATTTTCAGTTGAAGGTGAAGGTGTTAAAAAATCATTACTTGTTACATTAAAATACAAAGGAACACAATCAGCAATCGTTGGTATTAAACGTGTTTCAAAACCTGGATTAAGAGTTTACGTAAAAGCTGATGAATTACCGAAAGTATTATCAGGATACGGAACCGCAATTATCTCTACATCTAAAGGAATTATGACTGAAAAACAAGCTAGAAAGGAAAATGTAGGTGGTGAAGTTGTTGCCTACATTTGATAGGTAGTTGATATGTCTCGTGTTGGAAATCGTGTTTTAACAATTCCTGCCGGAACAACTATTACAGTTGATGGTACTAAAGTTACTGTAAAAGGTAAATTAGGAACATTAGAAAGAGTTTTCAGTCCAAAAATTACAGTTAAAGTAGAAGATAATCAAGTTACAACAGTTCGTGCAAACGAAGAAAAACATACAAAACAACTACACGGAACAACTAACGCTCACATCGCAAACATGCTTAAAGGTGTAAGTGAAGGGTTCAAAAAAGATCTTGAAATTAAAGGGGTTGGTTACAAAGCGGTATTAAAAGGAAGTCAATTAGTAATTAGTGCTGGTTACTCACACGAAGTTACATTAAACATTCCTTCTGATGTACAAGTTGTTGTATCTAAACCTACTGAAGTTTCAGTTAGTGGAATTGACAAACAAAGTGTTGGTCAATTTGCATCACAAGTTAGAGCTATTAGAAAACCTAATCCATATTCTGGAAAAGGAATTGCATATAAAGGTGAATACATTAGACGTAAAGAAGGGAAAACAGCTTCTAAATAGTTGTTTGAAGGAGAATAAAATATGGCTAAATTATCTAGAAATCAAGCAAGAAAAATTAAGCATGTTCGTCTACGTCAACACATTTCAGGGACAGCTGTTAAACCTCGTTTAAACGTTTTTAAATCACACCAAAATTTATATGCTCAATTAATCGATGATTCAAAAGGAGTTACATTAGCTAGCGTTTCAACATTAAAAGATGCTGAATACGGTGGAAATGTGGCTGCAGCTTCAAAATTAGGTGCACTAATGGGAGATAAAATTAACGCATTAGGTATCAAAGAAGTTGTATTTGATCGTGGAGGGTACATTTACCATGGACGTGTTAAAGCTTTTGCGGAAGCTGTAAGAGAAAAGGGAGTTAAATTCTAATGGAAAACCAAAAAAATGTTAATGTAGAAAACAAAGAAAATTCTACAAAAGTAGTTACTCGTAAACCTTCTGAAAAATCAGATAAAAAATCACGTACAGAAGGTGCAAAACGTCCAGTTAGAAAAGAATCTCGTCGTCCAAAAAGAGAAGAAGTTCGTAGCGAATTCAACGAAAAAGTAGTTGATATTGCTCGTGTTACTAAAGTTGTTAAAGGTGGAAGAAGATTTAGTTTCTCAGCCTTTGTTGTTGTCGGAAATGGAAAAGGATTGGTTGGATACGGACACGGAAAAGCGAATGAAGTTCCAGATGCAATTAAAAAAGCTGTTAAAGACGCACAAAACAACTTAGTAAACGTACCTCTTTACAATGGAACAGTACCACATGAAACAAACGCTAAATTCTTAGCTTCTAAAGTTATGTTAAAACCTGCTCCTAAAGGTAAAGGGCTTATCGCTTCAGGAACAGTTCGTGCTGTTGTTGAATTAGCAGGGTATACAGATATCGTAACTAAAACTTACGGATCACGTTCAAAAGTTAATATCGTTAAAGCTACTGTGGAAGCATTAAAAGTTTTACGTACACCAGAACAAATTGCTCAAATTAGAGATAAAGATGTAAAGGATTTAATTTAGTATGAAATTACATGAATTAAAATACACTGAAGGTTCAAGACCAGAAAAACACCGTAAAGGACGTGGACACGCAGCCGGAAAAGGGAAACAAGCTGGTAAGGGACAATCTGGACAAAACAAACGTAAAGGACACAGATTAGGATTCGAAGGGGGTCAAACTCCTTGATTCCGTAGAATCGGAAAACGTGGATTCAAAAATGTTAACCACGTTGAATTTCAAGTTATTAACTTAAAGGACTTAGAAGCAAAATACAACAATGGTGATGAAGTAAACATTGAATCATTATTTGAAAAAGGATTAATTAAAAGAACTTTACCTATTAAATTATTAGGTAATGGAACTCTAACTAAAAAATTAACAGTAGTTGTACACAAAGCTAGTGAATCAGCAAAAAATGCTGTTGAACAAGCTGGTGGTTCAGTAAACGAATTATAATATCCAAATAATAGGTAAAAAACCTATTATTTTTTTTATTTTTGCAGTTTTTCAACATTATATATATGAGGAGAAAATATGACAAAAATAATTGAAGAACAAATTGAATACAAATTAAACAACGCAGAAAACTTATTTTATAACCAACCATTTTGCGTTAGAGAAAAATTCATCAATGATTTAGAAATAGATTTATACAAATATGCTAGTTCCTTTATATCATCATGTCCAAAATGTTTTTGTGAAAATGTTCATTTAAGCTATAGAAAACACAAAAAAGCATTTGAACATAGACCGTGCAATTTTTACTTTAATCCACGTACATTTTTAACAAATAAATCACACGAAAAAGGATTTAACTGATATAAAGAACTAAATAAATTCAAACAAGACCATTGAATGATACTCTATTAGCTACTGTATTGGTAGCTTTTATTCTTTTTTATTCAAAATTTTTATATAATTAACATTGCTAAATAGGAGAGTAATGAAAATATTGAATAATTTAATAACAAGGTTGAGCTGAATATTTCTCAATCTAAAAAATAAATTTTCGGATTTTTGGACAAATAAAGACATTACCAAAAAATTTCTTTATACAATTGTCTTATTAACTATTTATGTGATTGGTACCACTATTACTAGTCCATTTATTAAGTTAAATACCGGAAGTTCTCTAAGTAACAATGCTTTTTTTGATACTTTAAACTTAGTTGGAGGTGGAGGACTTTCACAGTTTTCAATTTTTGCTTTAGGTATCAGTCCATTTATTAACTCCTCTTTAATTATGATGGTGTTGCAATCTAGATTGTTTCCACCTGTTTATAAATTAAGTCAAAGCGGTCCACAGGGCAGACGTAAGATTAATATTATTACAAGAATTATTACTGTTGTAATTGCCTATCCGCAAGCAATTTTCTTAACTAAATCATTACAAAATAGTTTCATTACTATAACAGGTACTGATTTAATTTCAATAGGTCAAATTACCTATTTTTACATTCCGATTATTCTGACCGCAGCCTCATTATTTGCTTTATTTCTTTCAGAGCAAATTACAAATAAAGGGATTGGTAATGGGACAAGTTTAATTATTTTTGTCGGTATTGCAATGAGATTACCTGCACAATTTAGAGGTGCGTATATCGAATTAGCAGGTAATTCAGATTCGCAAAGTACCGCAATTGGGACAATTAACTTTGCATTCTATGTTTTAGTATTTTTATTTGTTGTCTTAATAATTTCTATTGTTTACAACGCTGAAAGACATATACCAATTCAACAAGTTGGTTCAGGACGTTCTCGTAATATCAAAGAGATGGGAAAGCTACCAATTAAATTAAATCCTGGTGGTATTATGCCTATTATTTTTGCGATGATGGTTTTATCATTTCCGACTATGATAGCGAATATTTTACCAGCAGATAACTTCTCAAGACAATGAATTAGAGAAAACTTACAATTCACAAGCCCGCTGGGACTGATCTTGTTAGTTACAATAACTTTTGTATTTTCATTATTGATGGGGATTCAACAATCTCGTGTTGATAAAATAGCAGAAGATTTTGCTAAGAGTTCAACCTTTATTCCTGGTGTCAGACCTGGGGAAGAAACACAAGATTATTTAATCGGAATAGTATTTAGATTAAGTATTTTTAGTGCATTCTACTTAGTGTTATTGGTTATTATGCAACCGTTACAAATTATTTTCAATATTTTAACCCCTCAGACTGCTTTTGGTGGGACAGGATTAATGATTTTAGTTAGTGTTTCATTAGAAACTTGGGGACAATTAAAGGCAAGAAATAAGACCACAAAATTAGCTAAAGCAAAACGAATAACAAGAGCAAATTTTGTTAAAAATAAAAATAACAGAAAGAATGGATTATTATGATAGTAAAAAACAACATTATTTTTATGGGACCTCCTGGTGTTGGTAAAGGGACAGCTGCAGCTATAGTTTCAGAAAAAACTCAAATGGTTCACGTTTCTACCGGAAGTATTTTCCGTGAAGAAATTAACAAAAATTCTGAATTAGGACAAAAAGTTAAAGAATTAGTCCAAGGTGGAAATTACGTACCAGATGAAATTACAAATCAAATTGTAAAAAATAAAATTAATGATTTAAGAGAACAAAACAAAAAAATGATTCTTGATGGATATCCAAGAACAATCAAACAAGCTGAATTCTTAGATTCAATTTCACAAGATGATAAATTTGTTGTTGTTGAATTATTTGCACCGCAAGAAGTTATTTTAGAAAGATTAAGTGGACGTAGAACTTGTTCTATTTGTGGTACTGGATTCCACATCAAATTTAAACCTAGTTCAGTTGAGAACAAATGTGACAATTGTGACGGTGAATTAATCCAAAGAAAAGACGATCAACCAGAAGCGATAATCAAGAGATTTGAAGTATATAAAACACAAACTGAACCACTTTTAAACTACTATAAAGAGTCTCAACGTTTAATTCAAGTCGATGCTACTGAAACACCAGAAAAAATTGCAGAAAAAATTTTATTTTTAATAAAATAATATAAAATTAAAATACATTTGCATTGTAAATGTATTTTTTTCTATTAATAAGGGTTATTATGATAAGAATTAAAAGCAAAGATGCAATTGAAAAAATTACAAAAAGTTGTCAAATCTTGGCAGAAGTTAAGCAAATAATTTATGACTTTGTAAGACCAGGTGTTTCTTTAAAAGATATTGATCAATTAGCTTTTAAAGAAATAATTGCACGGGGAGCAAAACCTGCTTTTTTAGGGTTATATGACTTTCCGGCTACAGCATGTATATCTGTAAATGAAGAATTGATCCATGGTATTCCTAGTAATTACGTCTTAAAAGAAGGTGACATTGTCAGCGTTGATTTGGGGTGTGACTACAAAGGTTACAAAAGTGATAGTGCTTTTACCAAAGGTGTTGGTAAGATTAGTAAAGAAGATCAAAGATTGATCGATGTTGCTATTGAAGCATTTAATGTTGGTTTAAGAGCGATTAAACCGGGTGCTCGTGTTGGGGACATTTCCTATGCAATTGGGACATATATCAAAAGTCAAAATTTATATACACCTAGTGAATTTTGTGGACACGGAATCGGTTTAGAATTACATGAAGATCCTAATATACCTAATTCAGGTCGAAAAGGGACAGGACCACTTTTAAGAGATGGTATGGTAATTTGCATTGAACCAATGATAACTCAAGTACCAAAAATTAAAATTTTAAAAGACGGCTGAACAGTCATTTCAAAAGACGGTTCACGTACTTCGCACTACGAACACACCGTATTAATTAAAAACGGAAAAGGTGTTGTATTAACGAAAGGAATCTAAATTTGGCAAAAGATGCAATTAAAATGACTGCCGTTGTAAAAGTTGCTCATTCTGCTGACTTATATGAAGTGGAATTGGAAAACGGTATGCTTATTAGAGCTCACATTTCTGGAAAAATGCGTGTAAATCATATACGTATTTTACCTGGTGATTCTGTTGAAGTTGAGATTAGTCCATACGATTTATCTCAAGGAAGAATTACCTATAGACATAAGTAATATTGGTTAAGGAGAAAAGATGAAAGTTAGAGCTAGTGTTAAAAAGATGTGTAAAGACTGTAAAATTATCAAACGTAAAGGTGTTATTCGTGTAATTTGTTTATTACCTAAACACAAACAAAGACAAGGATAGGAGAAGAGAATGGCTAGAATTTTAAACGTTGAAATTCCTAATGACAAACGTGTTGTTGTGTCATTAACATACATTTACGGTATCGGACCTACTTTAGCAAAGAAAATTTGTGCTGACGCTAAAATTAGTGAAGATGCTCGTGTTAAAACTTTAAGCGAAGAAGAATTATCAAGAATTCGTGAAGCTGCAAAAATTTATACAACAGAAGGTGACTTACGTAGAGAAGTTAACTTAAACATCAAACGTTTAATGGAAATTAAATGTTACCGTGGAATTAGACACCGTAAAGGATTACCTGTACGTGGACAATCAACTCAAAAGAATGCTCGTACACGTAAAGGTCCTAGAAAAACAGTTGCTGGAAAGAAAGGTAAATAATAATGGCTCGTAAAAGTAAGAAAAAAAATATTACAAGTGGTGTAGCACACATCCACTCTACTAACCAAAATACAATTGTTACCTTCGCAGATGAAAATGGTAATGTTATTGCTTGATCATCAGCTGGTGCAATTGGTTACAAAGGGACAAAGAAAAAAACTCCATATGCTGCTGGTTTAGCTGCAGCTGCAGCTGCTGAAGCTGCTAAAGAACACGGTATTAAAACAGTTAAAGTTGAATTAAAAGGTCTTGGAGCAGGTAAAGATGCTGCAAGAAAACAAATCGAAGTTTCAGGTATCACAGTAACAGAAATTAAGGATGTTACACCAGTTCCTCACAACGGTACAAGACCACCAAAACGTATTTTAAAACGTGAAAAAAATAAATAATCAGAGAAAGTAGGCATTTATGGAAAAAATGAAAAAACTGGATTATATAAAAATTCCTACATTCAATAAAGTAAACGATTTTGAAACAAATTTCACTTTAGAACCTCTTGAAAGAGGATTTGGTAACACATTAGCTGTCGCCTTAAGAAGAGTATTAATTTCAAGTATTACATCTTTAGCACCTTTCTGTATTAGAATTGAAGGTGTAAATCATGAATTCCAAGGAATTCCAGGGGTTGTCGAAGACGTTCCAACCTTAATTATGAATTTAAGAAATGTTCGTTTTAGTTACGATCCTGAAGTTATTGAAGATGATGAAATTATCAAAGTAGAATTAAAAGCAGACGAAGTTGGTCAAATTACATCAAGATATTTACAAGTTGTTGACAATCCAAATATCGAAATTATTGACCATAATATTCATATTGCTGATGTAACTCATGCTAATTCATTAAAATTTGAAATGTATTTACGTCCAGGACGTGGATTCATGTCAAGTGAAGAAAATAAAGCATTAGTAAATAAATACGAAAGCGAATTACAAACGAAAATCAAAAAAGGTAAATTCATTGCTGTTGATTCGAATTTTTCACCAATTGAAAGAGTATCTTATAAAATTGATGAATTAAACTCTTCGAGTTTAAAAGTTGAAGAAAGATTAACTTTCAACATTTTAACAGACGGTACAGTAAAACCTGAAAAAGCTTTATCACAAGCATGTGAAATTTTAGTAGCACACTTTAAATTTATTGGAAATGTCGATGAAATGAAATTAGATGTTTTCGCTGAAGAAGAAGTGCAAGATGAACCAGTAGAACAAGATATGGATATTACTCAATTAAACCTTTCTGTTCGTTCATTAAATGCTTTAAGAAGAATCGGAAAAGTCAAGGTTTCTGAAATTGCTAATATGACTTATGATCAATTAGAACAAACAAAAAACCTTGGTAAAAAATCTTTAGAAGAAATCGTTAAAAAAATATCTGATTATGGTTATTCACTTAAAAAAGGAGACGAATAATATATGGCAAATCCAAAACAAATCTATTCACGTGATACAAAATGAAGAAACGGAGTAATGCGTTCATTAGTGAGCGAATTATACGTTAATGGAAGAATTACAACAACTTTAACCAGAGCAAAAGAAATGCGTAGACATGCAGAAAGAATGATTCAAAAAGCTAAAAATCCTACTTTAGCAAACCGTCGTCTTGTTGCTGCATATTTACGTCCAATCAAAACAGAAAAAAACGTTGATGTTTTAACACACTTATTTAATGAAATCGCACCTAAATACGCAAACAGAAATGGTGGATACACAAGAATTATTAAATTACCTTCACGTCAAGGTGATAACACAACAATGGCAATTATTGAGTTAGTTTAATCGATATTTGTGAGCTTATAATAATTAATAATGTAAAAACCACATTTTAGATGTGGTTTTTTTCTAACCTTTGAAAAGAGACAGAATGTTTTATTTAATCAAAAAAAATAAAGATATTTCATCTTTTAGTGCTATTAGGCAGTTTGCTAAAGAACACGGAATTAAGAAAATTGGACACACTGGAACACTTGATCCTTTAGCAACAGGTTTGTTGTTGGTAGCTAGTGATGAAGATACAAAATTAATTCAATATATTGATAATAAAATTAAAGGATACATTGTTGAGGGACAATTTGGGTATTCAACTGATTCATACGATAGCACTGGTAACGTTACAAATCAAGTGGATTCTGTAGTAGATTTAGAAACATTAAATCAACAATTATTAAAATTAAGTCGAATTGATTTTCAATATCCTCCGGTTTTTTCTGCTAAAAAAATCAACGGAAAAAAAGCTTATGATTTAGCAAGACAGAATATTCATGTCGAAATGAAAAAACAAAAAATTAAAGTTTTTGACTATCAGCTTTTGCATTTTAACCAAGAGACACAAAAATTTAAAATTTATTTTCAAGTTAGTGAGGGCACTTATATTCGAACTTTAGTTCATGATTTGGGACTAATGTGCAATTCCTTAGGGACAATGTTAGAGCTAGACAGATGTGAAATAGGAGAGTTAAGTTCGAATCTTTTAGGTGGGGACGATTATAAAAAAATAGAGTACAGTCAACTCTTTAAACTGCCAACTTACTCATTTTCAAAAAAAGATTATTTATTTTTAAAAGATGGTAGAAATATTATAATTAATGAACCAGATGGGATATATTTACTAATAAATTCTAAAAATGAAGTAGCAGGAATTTTAGAGGTGAATAATTACGTCGGTAAAGTAAAAAAAATGTTTTTAAAGAGGTTAAGTGTTTATGAATAATTTAAAAAAACAAATTAAAATGATCGCTTTTGATATTGATGGGACAATCTTACCTAATGGTAAAACTGTGTTTGACCATCGTGTAGTTCAAATGTTTGATGAATTAAGAGAACAAGAGATTTTAACTGTTTTGGCAACAGCTCGTGAATTTTCAACAATTAACACTTTCCTTACACAATTAAAACCAGATTTTTTCATTGGGGCAAATGGAGCGTTTATTTTTGATGTTGATAATCAAAAATATGTTAATAAAAAAGTAATCAGTAAAACAGAATTGATTGCACTTTATGAAGAAACTAAACATTTATATGATGCTTTTTTAATTACTGCAGCAGATAAATGTTACTATAGTCAAGATGCTAATTTAGACACTTGATTTATTAGACCTAATATTCAAAATTATCAACCGCTAGATTTTAATATAGTTCCAAATGATGAAATTATATTAGTGACAATAAGTACAAATAAACCACATGAAGTTTCAGAAATAATAAATCAAAAAATTAAAGAAAATAATTGAAATTTTGAAATAAATTCTAGCTGAAGTCATGGTTTATTTTTAAGCCCTAAGAATGTTAACAAAAGTTCGGCATTAGAATATTTATTAAAAACACAAAATCTGACTTTTAATAATTTAATCTCTTTTGGTGATTCTTCAAATGATTATGAAATGTTAAGAGATTCATTTTTTGGAATAGCAATGCAAAGAGCAAATCCAAGAATCAAAAGTGTGTCCAAGGATATTGCGATTGATTGTGAATATGCAGGTGCATATTTAAAACTTAAGGAATTAAAATTAATTTAATGACAAAACCATTTCTTATCTATGATTTGGATAGTTGAGTTCCTAAAGATAAAAAAATTTTTATTTTAGGTGCTTTTGAATCATTTCATTTAGGTCATTATCAACTAATCAAAAAAGGTCTAGAACTAAAAAAAGAAAAGCCGGAATTTGAGTTGGTATTAGTTTTTTTTGATAACAGTAGTAAATTTAAAAGTGAAAAAATTTTTACTGACGAAAAAAATAAAGAACGAATTCTAAGTACACTTCCAATTGATAATGGAATTAAATTAGTTTTTGAAGAAGTTAAGAATTTAAGTCCACAAGATTTTATTACCAAACTTACTGGGACATTTAGTAATTTTATTTTTGTGAGTGGACCAGATTTTAAATTTGGAAAAAATGCTCAAAAATCACTAAGTCAAATTAATGAATACTTACCTAATGCTTTTTGTGAAGTTGTACCTTTTTTTAAATATAAAAACGTCAAAATAAGTACGAGTAAATTAAAAGAATTAGTTGAACAAGGAGATGTTGTTTTTTTAAACTCTTTACTTTACCGCGATTATAGTTTTACAGTTAAGTTATTAGAAAATAATGAATGGTCTTATATCGATAATTTAGTGAAATTACCAAATGGAATTTATCCAATCGAGATTCTAGTTGAAGATTTTTTGTACTATGGTGTTATTTTAATTAATAATGAATGTCAAAAAATTCAATTGCTTGATTTTAAATTAGATGAAAGTATAAAAGAAGTAATAATTCAAGTTCGGGGAAGATTTAATTTGTTACATAATGGACAATATAATATCAAAGATAATGATCTAAAAACTATTAAAGAATATTTTTTAGATCTGTTTAAAATTTCTGACTAATAGTGTATAATTTGCTAGCAAACTGCAATTAATTTTATTCTAGGTTTATATTGTTTTTATAAACTTGGGTAAAACATATTCACGTAAAGGAGAATTATGGTTTCAAAAAACAAAAAAGCAGAATTAGTTAAAAAATATGGAAAAAATGCTAAAGATACAGGAAGTACTTTTGTTCAAATCGCTATTTTAACAGAAGATATTGAAAACTTAAAACCTCACTTTTTAGCAAATCCAAAAGATAACCACTCACGTCGTGGTTTCATGGCTAAAATCGCTAAACGTCGTGTTCTTTTACAACACTTAAAAAATTCAAGTATTGAAGAATACAACAAATGTTTATCAGAATTAAATCTTCGTAAATAAGCTTTTTGAGCTTATTTTTTTATTTTTTGATTTTTTTCGCTTATTAATAATGAGGAGAAAAATTATGGAAAATATAACAACGAATGAAAAAAAACAATTAATAAGCGAAGCTTTAAAAGAAATAGAGAAAAAGTTCGGAAGAGAATCCGTAATGCTTTTAGGTGAAAATGATGACACAGTAGTTGAAACATTTTCGTCTGGTAGTTACAAACTTAATAAAATTTTAGGTATTAACGGATTTCCAAAAGGGCGTATTATTGAAATTTACGGTCCTGAAAGTTCTGGAAAAACTACTATTTCTTTACATGCTATTGCCGAAATACAAAAACAAGGTGGGATAGCCGCTTTTATCGACGCTGAGCACTCGATTGATCGAACATATGCTTCAAATATAGGTGTAAATGTTAATGATTTAATTATCAGTCAACCAGATTCTGGAGAACAAGCTTTAGAGATTGTTGACATTTTAGCCAAAAATGGAAATATTGATTTAATTGTAGTTGACTCTGTAGCTGCTTTAGTCCCTGAGTCAGAATTAAACGGTGACATGCGAGACCAACAAATTGGTACTCAAGCAAGACTTATGTCCAAAGCACTTAGAAAAATCACAGCTAGTTTAAACAAAAACAAAACAACAGTTATTTTTATTAATCAAATTCGTGAAAAAGTCGGTGTGGTTTTTGGAAACCCTGAAACTACTAGTGGTGGTAGAGCACTTAAATTTTATTCATCAATTAGGTTAGAAGTTCGTAAAGGAACAAATATTTCAGAAGGAAAAGATTTAATTGGTAATGAAATTAAATTTAAAGTAGTAAAAAATAAATTAAGTGCACCTTATCAAATAGCAGAATCTGAAATTATTTATTCAAAAGGAATTGATTCATTAGGTGAATTAATCGATTTATGTGTGGATTTGAATATTATCGAAAAAAGAGGAAGTTGATATTCATATAAAGATCAAAAATTAGCACAAGGACGAAAATCACTAAAAGATTATTTAAATGAAAACCAAGAAATATTTAAAGAAATAGAAAAAGAATTTTTAACTTCATTTTAAAATTTAACTTAATACTTTATAATCTTATAATAATATTGTTGAAAATTAGTAGAATCGAGGTTTTATATGTCAACAATAAAAACTGAGAATTTAACAATTTTATTTATAGGAGATGTATTTGGTGATCCTGGGATAAAAATTGTCCAAAAGTATTTACCTAAAATTAAAGAGAACAATAAAATTGATTTTGTAATCGCTCAAGCAGAAAACGTTTCGGGTAGAAAGGGTTTTGTTCCTAAAGATTATGAAATCTTAATGTCAGCAGGAGTTGATGCTTTTACTTTAGGTAATCATGTTTGAGCACAAAAAGAAATTTTAAATATTATTAACAACAATAATATTATTAGACCTTTGAATATTTCTAACTCTTATGCTGGGCACGGTACTTACGTTTTTGATGTAAAAGGCATCAAATTAAGAGTCACTTCTTTAATGGGAATTGCTTTTAACAGATTAAACGAACCATGAAATGAAGATTATGCAAATAACTTTTTTGATTGTTTTGATAATTTAATTAGTGAATCTATAAAAACTGATTACCATTTTATTGATTTTCATGGAGAAACAACAAGTGAGAAATCAGTGTTCTCACTTTATGCAGATGGAAAAGTTGATGCAATATGCGGTACACATACTCATGTACAAACTAATGATGCAAGAATTTTACCAAATGGTACTTTATATGTAACTGATGCAGGAATGACAGGACCAACAAATTCAGCAATCGGAGCAAATTTTCAAGAAGTTTACGAGAAAATGCGTTTTGATGGCAAATCTAAATTTACAGTAAGTCCTAATTTATGTCAATTTAATGGTGTAATTTTAGAGTTATCAAAAAACAAAAAAGAAAGAAAAATTAAATTAATTAATTTTCTAGACACAAACGAAAATTAATTAATTATTTTTTTTTTTTTTTTTTTCAAAAAAATATTTTGTGTTTTTTTTCTTTGTGTTATCATATTTAAGCAAACCGCTTTAGGTGATGCAAAATTGTTCTTTGAAAACTAGATATACAAAACATGACAGTCAATTTTTTCGAGAGTTTGATCCTGGCTCAGGATGAACGCTGGCTGTGTGCCTAATACATGCATGTCGAGCGGAGTTCTTCGGAACTTAGCGGCGAATGGGTGAGTAACACGTACTTAACGTACCCTTTAGTTTGGGATAACGACTAGAAATGGTCGCTAATACCGGATACTTATGTTAATCGCATGATTAATATATAAAAGAAGCGTTTGCTTCGCTAGAGGATCGGGGTGCGTAACATTAGCTTGTTGGTGAGGTAAAGGCTCACCAAGGCGATGATGTTTAGCGGGGTTGAGAGACTGATCCGCCACACTGGGACTGAGATACGGCCCAGACTCCTACGGGAGGCAGCAGTAGGGAATTTTCCACAATGGACGAAAGTCTGATGGAGCGACACAGCGTGCAGGATGACGGCCTTCGGGTTGTAAACTGCTGTTATAAGGGAAGAAAAAATCATAGAGGAAATGCTATGATCTTGACGGTACCTTGTCAGAAAGCAACGGCTAACTATGTGCCAGCAGCCGCGGTAATACATAGGTTGCAAGCGTTATCCGGAATTATTGGGCGTAAAGCGTCTGTAGGTTGTTTGTTAAGTCTGGTGTGAAAACTTGGGGCTCAACCCCAAATTGCATTGGATACTGGCAAACTAGAGTTATGTAGAGGTAAGCGGAATTCCTTGTGAAGCGGTGAAATGCGTAGATATAAGGAAGAACACCAACTTGGCGAAGGCAGCTTACTGGACATACACTGACACTGAGAGACGAAAGCGTGGGGAGCAAACAGGATTAGATACCCTGGTAGTCCACGCCGTAAACGATGATGATTAGCTGATGGGGAACTCATCGGCGCAGCTAACGCATTAAATCATCCGCCTGAGTAGTATGCTCGCAAGAGTGAAACTTAAAGGAATTGACGGGGATCCGCACAAGCGGTGGAGCATGTGGTTTAATTTGAAGATACGCGTAGAACCTTACCCGCTCTTGACATCTTCCGCAAAGCTATAGAGATATAGTGGAGGCTAACGGAATGACAGATGGTGCATGGTTGTCGTCAGCTCGTGTCGTGAGATGTTCGGTTAAGTCCTGCAACGAGCGCAACCCTTGTCCTTAGTTAGATGATCTAAGGAGACTGCCCGAGTAATTGGGAGGAAGGTGGGGACGACGTCAAATCATCATGCCTCTTACGAGCGGGGCAACACACGTGCTACAATGGACGGTACAAAGAGAAGCAAGACAGCGATGTGGAGCAAATCTCAAAAAACCGTTCTCAGTTCGGATTGTAGTCTGCAACTCGACTACATGAAGTCGGAATCGCTAGTAATCGTAGATCAGCTACGCTACGGTGAATACGTTCTCGGGTCTTGTACACACCGCCCGTCACACCATGGGAGCTGGTAATGCCCGAAGTCGGTTTTGTTAACCACGGAGACAACTGCCTAAGGCAGGACTGGTGACTGGGGTGAAGTCGTAACAAGGTATCCCTACGAGAACGTGGGGATGGATTACCTCCTTTCTACGGAGTACAAAAAAACACTTTTAAGTGTTATTAACGACTTTTACTGACTATTATTTTTAAATCTGTGTTATGTTGCTATTGTTAAATAGTCCAATAGTGTATATCTAGTTTTGAGAGAACAATCTCTCAAAATGTTCTTTGAAAACTGAATAGTATATTAAATAAAATTAATATAACAACGACATCAATTAAAACAAATGTCTATTTGTTTTGATACCGAGTTAATTATTAATTAAAATTAATAAATAATTTATTAAAATGTCTTGAATAAACATCAACAATAGGAAAATATTGTACTTTTAAATAAGTAAGAGTTTATGGTGGATGCCTTGGGTCTGGAAGTCGATGAAGGACGTGATTACCTGCGATAAGCCTCGTGGAGCTGGATATGAGCTACGAAACGGGGATTTCCGAATGGGGAAACCTAACCGAAGTAATGTTCGGTTGCCTTGTAATGAATAAAATAGTTACTTGAGCGAGACACGTTGTGAACTGAAACATCTTAGTAGCAACAGGAAGAGAAAATAAATAATGATTCTATCAGTAGCGGCGAGCGAACGTAGAAGAGCCCAAACCAACGAATGTTGGGGTTGTAGGACAATCTACATGAAGTTACAAATCTATATCATAGCAGAAAGAGTTGGGAAACTCTGGCATAGAAAGTGAAACCCTTGTATGCGAAATGGTATGGACTTCTGATTGTATCCTGAGTAGGGCGGGGCACGTGAAACCCTGTCTGAATCTGCCGGGACCATCCGGTAAGGCTAAATACTAACCAGACACCGATAGTGAACTAGTACCGTGAGGGAAAGGTGAAAAGAACCCCGGGAGGGGAGTGAAATAGATTCTGAAACCATTTACTTACAATTAGTCAGAGCCCGTTAATGGGTGATGGCGTACATCTTGCAGTATGGACCGGCGAGTTATGTTAACATGCGAGGTTAAGTGGAAAAAAACGGAGCCGCAGAGAAATCGAGTCTTAATAGGGCGTTTAGTATGTTGATATATACCCGAAACCATGTGATCTATTCATGAGCAGACTGAAGCTTGGCTAACCCCAAGTGGAGGGTCGAACCGTAGTACGCTGAAAAGTGCCCGGATGACTTGTGAATAGTGGAGAAATTCCAATCGAACTTGGAGATAGCTGGTTCTCCTCGAAATAGCTTTAGGGCTAGCGTGTGATGTTAAACTTTGGTGGTAGAGCACTGAATATGGAATGGCCGCGCCTAGCGGTACTGACTATAATCAAACTCCGAATACCATTGTGTATTATCATGCAGTCGGAACCGGGGTGCTAACGTCCCGGCTCGCGAGGGAAACAACCCAGATCGTCAGCTAAGGTCCCAAAATCGTGTTAAGTCAGAAAGGTTGTGAGATTTCATAAACAACTAGGAGGTTGGCTTAGAAGCAGCCATCCTTTAAAGAGTGCGTAATAGCTCACTAGTCAAGAGATCTTGCGCCAATAATGTAACGGGAGGTCAAACACGATACCGAAGCTACGGGTACAGTCTGTACGTTAGAGGAGCGTTCCTAGGGCGGTGAAGCTAAACCGTGAGGATTAGTGGAGCGTTAGGAAGTGAGAATGCCGGTATGAGTAACGATTCGTGGTGAGAATCCACGACGCCTATTGGGAAAGGTTTCCTGGGGAAGGTTCGTCCACCCAGGGTTAGTCAGGACCTAAGGAGAGGCTGAAAAGCGTATCCGATGGATAACAGGTTAATATTCCTGTACTATCTATAATTAGTGATGGAATGACGGAGAAGGATAACAATACCCATTATTGGATTTGGGGGTAAGCAACGACTGGTCAATGTAGTTAAATGCGCATTGTATAACCGGGATTTGTGATGCATAGTGATTTATTTCACGAATTTTGTGATTCCATGCTTCCAAGAAAAGTTTCTAAGCGTTATAAAATTATAGGTACCTGTACCGAGAACGGACACACGTTCCCAAGATGAGTATTCTAAGGCGAGCGAGAAAACCAATGTTAAGGAACTCTGCAAATTGACCCCGTAAGTTCGCGAGAAGGGGCGCCCATTTTGATGGGCCACAGTAAATTTTGAGGGGCAACTGTTTATCAAAAACACAGCTCTCTGCTAAACCGCAAGGTGATGTATAGGGGGTGAAGCCTGCCCAGTGCCCGAAGGTTAAATGGATGCGTTAGCTTATGCGAAGCGTTGAAATGAAGCCCGGGTGAACGGCGGCCGTAACTATAACGGTCCTAAGGTAGCGAAATTCCTTGTCGGCTAAATACTGACCTGCACGAAAGGCGCAATGATCTCTCAACTGTCTCAACATTGGACTCGGTGAAATTATGGTCCCAGTGAAAACGCTGGGTACCCGCATCAAGACGAAAAGACCCCATGGAGCTTTACTACAACTTCGTATTGGAACTTGGCCTAACATGTGTAGGATAGGTGGGAGACTATGAGATTATGACGCTAGTCATAAAGGAGTCAACCTTGAAATACCACCCTTGGTATGTTGAGTTTCTAACTTGCCGCCGTTATCCGGTGGGAGGACAGTGCGTGGTGGGTAGTTTGACTGGGGCGGTCGCCTCCTAAAAGGTAACGGAGGCGTTCAAAGGTACACTCAATACGGTCAGAAACCGTATGCAGAGCGCAAAGGTAGAAGTGTGCTTGACTGCGAGACCTACAAGTCGAGCAGGTGCGAAAGCAGGACTTAGTGATCCGGCTGTACGTCATGGAACGGCAGTCGCTCAACGGATAAAAGTTACCCTGGGGATAACAGGCTTATCTTGCCCAAGAGATCACATCGACGGCAAGGTTTGGCACCTCGATGTCGGCTCATCGCATCCTGGAGCTGGAGTCGGTTCCAAGGGTTTGGCTGTTCGCCAATTAAAGCGGTACGCGAGCTGGGTTCAGAACGTCGTGAGACAGTTCGGTCCCTATCTGATCCCTATCTGACTGTGGGCGTTGGAATATTGATGAGAGCTGCTCTTAGTACGAGAGGACCGGAGTGGACACACCGCTGGTGTTCCTGTTGTTTCGCCAGAAGCATAGCAGGGTAGCTAAGTGTGGAAAGGATAACCGCTGAAAGCATCTAAGTGGGAAGCCTCCTCAGAGATAAGTATTCCCTTGAAATTCCTTGTAGACTACGAGGTTGATAGGATGGAAGTGTACGTGTAGTAATACATTCAGCTGACCATTACTAATAAATTGATAGGTTTAAAAGTAAGATGATAAGTCAATTCATTTTAGTAAATTTTGATTATACTATTCAGTTTTCAGAGAACATGGCCCGCGGAGGGTCTTTTTTTAAGAAAAATAAAAATCTCTGAAAAAGTACTTATAACTAATTTTTATTTTATGTTATAATTACATAGCCAAGTATTTAAAAAAAATAAAAAAACTTTGTTTTTTCAGAAAAAAGCGTATAATTACTTTGCTTTTAAACAAAGTATGGAGAAGTAGCTCAGCTTGGCAGAGCGCTACGTTTGGGACGTAGTGGTCGCAGGTTCAAATCCTGTCTTCTTCACCATTTTGGGGGGATAGCTCATTTGGCTAGAGCGCCTGCCTTGCACGCAGGAGGCGGTGGGTTCGAATCCCATTCTCTCCACCATTTTTATGGCACTGTAGCTCAGTTGGTTAGAGCATCCGGTTCATACCCGGAAGGTCATGAGTTCGAATCTCATCGGTGCTACCATACGGATTTAGAAACTGTGATTAAATAGGACCTATAGCTCAATGGTTAGAGCAACCGGCTCATAACCGGTCGGTTACTGGTTCGAGTCCAGTTAGGTCCACCATGGGTGATTACCCAAGTCTGGCTGAAGGGACTAGTCTTGAAAACTAGCAGGGGATGCAAGTCCCGCGGGGGTTCAAATCCCTCATCACCCGCCATTTGCTTTTTAAGCACCAAAAATTTTTATATAGCGGGGTGGAGCAGTTGGCAGCTCGTCGGGCTCATAACCCGAAGGTCACAGGTTCAAGTCCTGTCTCCGCAACCATGGTCCAGTGGTAAAGTGGTTTAATACGCCTCCCTGTCACGGAGGAGATCGCGGGTTCAATTCCCGTCTGGACCGCCATGGCCCTGTAGCTCAGTTGGTAGAGCAACAGATTGAAGCTCTGTGTGTCGCTGGTTCGATTCCTGCCGGGGCCACCATATCCAAATAAAACTCTTTCCTTTGTCTACATAGAAGTATATAAAGGAAAGAGTTTTATTTTTACATTTAATATTATTTATATGATATTATTTATTTGATATTTTTAATAGGTATTTACATGAGATATATAAGAAAAAAAATCTTGTTTTTTACATTAACAACAATGTCTATTGTTCCGTCCGTTTTACTTTCAACAAGTTGTGAAAAACCTACTTTTTTAAAGGTAATGAATAACTTTGAAAATAAAATTAAATCCGAAATTAATTCTAATATTTCAGAAGGAAAAAATAAATATTCTGACTTTGCGTTTATTAATACATTTTTAACTATTAATTTACCTGCTGAAGAAGATACAGGGTTATCGAAAGAAATTTCCAACTATACTTCGGAGCAATTAGCTTGTTTCCACTCGATAAATAACGATGTGTATGTATTAAAAAAAGAGATGGAATTTGAGGGTTACGCTTTTAATTTATCTTTGGAATACGTCGGTTCTGATCGGGACAACCAAATGAGTTCAAATGGTCAATTTAATATTAATATGTCTTTAAAGAGTGATCCTAGCAAAGTAAAAACAATAATTTTTATTTTACCTATTTATAAAGAAATCGAAAAAAACCATAAACATTATGGTTACGATAAAAATCAGAGACAAACGTGCGATTTTTGTAAATCGTTATTAGTGTAAAGGAAAATATATGGATTATAAAAAAACTTTAAACATGCCTCATACAAATTTTGAAATGAGAGCTAATTTGATTCAAAAAGAAGTTGCTTATCGTGAAAAATGATTAAAAAACGAAATTTATAATAAAGCATTAAAGCAAAACGAAAAAAATCCAAGTTTTGTTTTACATGACGGTCCACCATATGCTAATGGTGATTTACATGTCGGTCATGCTCTTAATAAGATTCTAAAAGATATAATTGTGAGATATAAAACTTTACAAGGTTTTTATTCTCCGTTTGTAGCTGGTTGAGATACACACGGACTACCAATTGAACACAAAATGCTTAATGAATCTAAATTAAATAAAGAAGAGCTTACACCTTTAATTTTAAGAAAAAAAGCAGCGAAATATGCTCTAAAACAAGTAGAAAATCAAAAAAAACAACTTGAGTATCTTCAAATTTTTAGTGATTTAAAGGATATTTACATCACTATGGATAAACAGTTTGAAGCAAAACAACTAAAATTATTCAAAAAGATGGTTTTAGATGGATTGGTATACAAAGGTCTTAAACCAGTTTATTGATCACCATCAAGTCAATCCGCATTAGCTGAAGCTGAAGTAGAATATGCAGATGTTGTTTCACCATCTATTTTTGTTGCTTTTCCAATAATTCAAACCACAAATCCAAAAGTTCAAGTTGGTGACAATTTGGTTATTTGAACCACAACACCATGGACACTTATCGCTAATGCTGGTGTCGCTGTAGGGGAATTTTCTTATTCTAGAGTCGAGCATGAGCACCAAGTTTATATTTTAGCGACTGAATTAGTCGAAAAATGTGCAGAACAATTCGGTTGAGAAAAATATAAAGTTTTAGACAAAATTGAAGCTGAAGATTTAATTAATTCAGTTTATTTAACACCAATTTTAAAACAGGAAGCTAAAGTCGTATTAGGTCACCACGTTAGTTTAGATGCTGGGACAGGTTTAGTTCATATTGCTCCTTTATTTGGGGAAGATGACTTTTTAATTGGTAAAAAGAATAAATTAGAAATGATTATGCATATTTCAGATACAGGTCACATTGATTATGATTGTGAATATAATGGTGTATTTTATGAAGATGCTAATCAATTAATCATTAATCAATTAACTTCTGAAAAAGTATTAATTAAAAATGATAAAATTAAACACTCGTATCCACACGATTGAAGAACACACAAACCGATTTTATACCGTGGTACACCACAATGATTTGTTTCAATAGATAACATTCGTAGCCTTATTTTATTAGAAATTGAAAAAATTAACGCTTATCCTGAATGAGCTAAAAAACGTCTTTACCAAATGATCGAAAATCGTTGAGATTGAACTATTTCAAGACAACGTTCATGAGGTGTTCCGATTATCATTTTTTACGATCAAGAAAAAAATCCAGTGATTAATGAACAAGTCTTTGATTATGTTATTAATTTAGTTGAACAACACGGTTGCGATATTTGATGAGAAAAGGAAACTGACGAACTTTTACCAGAAGAATTCCGTAATAAAGGATTTACACGTGAAATGGACATTATGGACGTGTGATTCGACTCAGGTTCTACAAGTGTAGCAGTTGAAATTCCAAATTGCAAACCTCCTTATGACGTTTATCTTGAGGGGGTTGATCAATATCGTGGATGATTCAACTCTTCAATTATTAACTCAGTGGCTTATTACGGTTTTGCTCCTTATAAAAATTTAATCAGTCACGGATTTACTTTAGATTCTAAAGGAACTAAAATGTCCAAATCACTCGGAAATGCCATTTCTCCAGTTGATGTTGTGAAAAAAAGAGGTGCTGAAATCTTAAGACTTTGAGTCGCAAATAGTGAATATTCTAATGACGTAACACTTTCAGAAGAGATCTTAGATCAAAATTCTGAGCTTTACCGTAAGGTTAGAAACACGATTAGATTTTTATTAGGTAACTTAAACAACTTTAAATATGATCCAAATCTAAAAAGACAAGGTATTCATTTATTTATTAAACAAAAACTTGAATTACTTAAGAAAAATATTATCAATTTCTATGATAATTACGAATTTGTTAATGTTATTAAAGAAATTAACAATTATATTGTCGATTTATCTAGTTTTTATCTTTCAGTTACAAAAGATATTTTATATATTGATCATTTCGATTCTGAACGTAGAAAACAAGTCTTGACTAATTTTTATGAAATCCTAGATTTCTTAATTATTGCTCTTGCTCCTGTTTTACCAACCACTTGTGAAGAAGCTTACGAACACTTTAATAAAGAAAACAAAAAAGAATCAGTAATGTTAGATAAGTTCCCTTTTGCTGAAGAAATTGACCTTGATTTAATAAATAAATTCGACGAATTTTTTGAATTACGTTCAAAAGTTAACGTTTTAATTGAGCAACTAATAAAAGAAGGTAAAATCAAACGTTCAAACGAAGTGCACTTATTTATTGACAGCCACAGTGAATTCTTATCAGAATTAGACTTGAAATTATTATTAATGGTTGGTGAAATTGAATACGGTGACAAATTAAGTGCTGAAGTTTTTGATAGTGAAAAATGCCAAAGATGTTGAAACCACTTCGCTAAAGATGTCATGATTGGTGAATTGTGTCCAAATTGTTCTGAAATCGTTGAATATATGAGGGAAAATAATGAACTTGAATAAATTTGCGGATTATCTTACAGGAGCTTGAAATTCATTTTGTTTTCACATAAAACAAAACTATAAAAAGATCTTAATTAATTACGCGATTTTTTTAGGTATTTTTACCATTTTGCTTTTATGTGATCAAATGGTTAAAACTTTTGTCTGGGGACACTCAAATGTCCACGATGGTAAAGAAATTGACGGTAAATTACTTGTTGAGTATAATGGAAATTGAATTGATCCTGAATCTATTGTCCCAAGACAGTCGCAATGAATCAACTTTCATGGGATTATTGGGATTCGTTACGTTTGACATAAAGGAGTTACTTTTTTACCTAAAGGTGTTTCGATTATTCTAATACAAATTCTTAGCATGATTATTTTCTTATGTGTCTTATGTGCTCCATTATTTACAAATAAAATCATATTATTAGTTTTGCTATCGTCAATTGCGGCTGGGGACATGGGGAATATGTTAGACCGTTTTATTTTCAAGGGTTACGTAAAAGATATGTTATATTTCCCCTTTTTGGATAAAGGGACATTTAACTTAGCAGATGCCTTTGTAGTTATTGGGGCACTGTTATTTGCATCTTATTTCATTTTTGAATTTATCATGGAACTAATTCAAACACGTAAAAAAGATAATATTGTCGAAATTGACTCAAATTAATTTAAAAACCACAAGATTTGCATCTTGTGGTTTTTAGTTATATTCATTGACAAAATCTAAAAGCATTAATGGTGACTTGTTGTAAAATAAGACGTCAATGATGCTTTTTAAAAAAGGAACGTTTAAGTCGTTTTCTTTAATGATTTTATCTAAAATTTTTGCGGTATTATATCCCTCTATAGTTTTATTTTCTTGTTCCAAAGCAGGTTTTAAACCTAATTCTGCAATGTGTAAACCAAACGAAAAATTACGACTTTTGGTTGAACTACAGGTTAGGAAGATATCGCCAATTCCTGCTAATTCAAACCCTATATCATCTTTTGAATCTGGATTGAGAAATTTGTAAATTTGATATATTTCTTTTACTCCGACTGATAAAAGCGCTGATTGGGGATTTTTTTCTGGATGTTTATAAGTCATAATTCCGATTCCAATTGCTAAAACATTTTTGAGTGCAGCGAATAATTCAGAACCTTTTTCGTTTTTATTGATGACCAATCTAAAATAAGGATTGTTAAAAACATGCAAAAGCAATTGTAAATACTCTTCATTTTTACCAACCACATTAATCATTGTTAAGTTTTCCTCAAAAACTTCTTGAGCAAAGCTAGGACCAATTAAAGTAGCTAAATTTTTTAAATTCTTACCGAATTTTCATTCAATGAATTCACTAAAAAATTTCTTTGAGTTATTTTCAATTCCTTTTGCTACATTAACTAAATTAACTTTTTTGTATTTTAGAACCTGTGAAATAGCTTTTAATGTATCCTTAATAAATTCTGATGGAACTGCTAGTACGATTAAATCAGTATCCTTGAGTGCTTCCTCAAGTGAATTAGTAGCTGTTAAATTTTGACGGTTATTAAACATTTTATTACCAAAATATTTACGGTTATAACCTTGATTAATATCTTCTATTTCTTTTTCATTGATCCCATACATTGAAACTTGATAATTATTACGCAAAACAACGGTAGCAAGAGCACTAGCTCAAGCGCCGGTACCAATAAATGTTATTTTTTTAATTTTATTTTTCATACATCATCCCTACAAAGAAAATAAAAAAATGGCAGGAGTAGCAGGATTCGAACCCACAACACACGGGGTTGAAGCCCGTTGTTCTACCGTTGAACTATACTCCTAACATTTTCTTAATAAATTATACATTATTTTTATTTTTTCGATACCAATTTTTCAAATAAATCCACTACGTCAGAAACTAATTTTAATTGATTTAATTCGTCATCTGAAACTCTGACATTGTATTTTTGTTCAATATCGACGATTAATTCAGCAATATCTAAACTATCTAAATTCAGCTCTTTTAATTGATCATTTTCATGAACTGTTTTTTTAGATATTTTTTGTAATTTTGTTAAAACTTCATTTTTTATATTCATAATTAATAATTATATTCTTTTTAAGTAAATTCTAAATAATTTACTAGTTACGTCATATTTTTGATTATAAATAAGTTTTAACCAAATTTCTTCATTGCTTTTAATTTCATAACCAAAGCTAAGCGTTCCCTTATTACAGATTGTAGTTCTATTAAGAATGCTTTTAATAATGTCTGAAATGGCCAAAGGATCAATTACAATTTCGCCATTTTCGTTGTATTTAACAAATTTTTGTAACTGCGATTCTTCAATTTCTGGTCAAGTGAATTTTTGGTACGGAATAAGATCTCGAGGACCATTCTCCGGGACTTCTTCCTTTTTGAAAGATTTAATAATTTTTGGTACAAACACAATACCAATTCCGAGCATTGCGACTGCACCAACACTTATTATGTATTTTATATATCTACTCATCTTCTTTTAAATCATTTAGATCTTCATCTTCATCATCCTTTTTACTCATGACAAAATTTATAAAATCATCAATATTTCTAAACTTAGTATTGATTAATTCTAATCAAGTCATGTTTTGAATCATATGCAATTCTTCTGGATTTCAATTTAAACCGTCGAGTTCTTGCACTCTTAATTGATGTTTTATATGATCAATCGGCTCTAGTTTGTTTGATAAAAATTTAATACGATAAATCGTATCTAAAACTGAAAACTCACAAATTATGTGGAGAGGTTCGTTAGAAATGCGTTCTAAACTTTGAGCAGAGACGTTGAAGAAATTACCTTTAAAGAAATCTGTCTCTGGAGTAGTTTTCAACATTTTATTTAATAAATATTTACCAGGAGTGAAGTATAACTCTTCAGTAGGATATATGTTTTGAAATTTTATTGGAATTTCATCTTTCTTAGTTGATTTGGTATCAATAAAAATCAGCTTTGCATTTTCGATTGCAGGAAATGTATAAAATATTTTTTTGTCGTAGTATTTTTGATTAGTTGGAAAGATTTCTAAATCTGCACTAATCACACCTCAATTATTCATTTGCTTGAATGAACGATCTACTTGAAAATTAAATACTACACTATTTTTTTCTCGTTTGATTCCTTTTTGCGTAATATTAAAAACATATTCGTAAGGAATAGCGAGTTTTGCAATACCAAGATTGGGATTAATTTCGATATTTTCCGTTTTGCTAACATGGTTAAACGAAATATTTGTTTCGGTAAAAATTGAATTACCGTGCACAAATTTCGTAACAAAATCAATTTTGTGCAATTTTGATCAAATTAAATCTATTTCTGATTCAGGAACATGATATATTTTATTGTCTAGGTTTAAGTTATTAAAATTAATTGTTAATTTATCATTAATTTTTAAAATGTAATTAAAATGACTTCAACTATTAATATCATTTAGACGAATTAATAATTCGAATCTCTTTGTCACAAAATTTCGTCTAAAAATCAAACTGACCGACCACTTTTTGTCGTCTCAATTTTTATCCTTATCAAATTCTGTAAAAAAGAACGTATCATCTTTATTATGAATTTTTTCCATTTGATTTAAATTGTAGATATTACTGATTACAACCAATGTAGTAACCAATAAATTCGTTTATAGCTTCTCTTCTTTTACGGTAAAAGCTATATTTACTTATAAAATAATCTATATATCATTCAGAATTTTCTTCATAAATAAAGCTTTTTAGTAAGATTCAAGCGTTGAAAGGTTTCATTTTTCTTAAAATATAGAATAGCAAATGATTGATATTGTATATTTTTCTATAAATAATATTTATTTCATGCTGAATTTTTCTTTCGATATTATTAATATCCTCATCCAAATCAGGAAAAATATAACTTCGTTCAACAACCATATCGTATTTAAATAGATTAAATAAGGTTTGAGTTAAACGGACTTTCATCAATTCGTGGTTTTGTTGTTTTGAAATGTGATAATTTTTCATTGAATTATCCTTTCTATATAATTATTATTTTGTAATTTCTTTTTCATGAGACCTCCCCTCATAAATAATTAAATAATGTTTCAAACCCTATTTTTCATTTCAATTTACACTAATCCAAAAATCACGAAAAATAAGAAAAAAATGTGATTTTATGGCGTTTTTTGAATCAGATTTTAAACTTTTTGGTCAAAATCACTTTCAGGTTTAGTATAAAAATTCACCTTAAAAGAAAAAAATCAAAAATGATTCATCTTGTAAAAATCAATTATGTAAATTTTTCCCAATAAAAGGGGTAAATTAATATACAAAATTTAATACCAATTTTTTACATGTGTTAAAATTATTTATATAAATTTATACTTAATTAGGAGATACATTTTACTTTATGAATTTAACAGAAAAAAGAAGTAAATTAATCACAACAATTGGTCCATCTAGTGACAACTACGATACAATGCGTGCATTAATTGAAAATGGTGCAACTGCTATTAGAGCAAACTTTTCACATGGTTCTTATGATGAACAATTAAACAAGTTTGTTCTTGCGAAGAAAATTTCAAGCGACTTAAACATTCCGGTTTCATTAATTTTAGATACTAAAGGTCCAGAAATTCGTGTTGGAAAAATGAAAGATGGTGCTCAAGTTATTAAAGCTAGTACTGAATTAACAATTTGATCAACAAAAGAAAAGTACGAAAACTTTGAGGGAACAGAAACAGAAATTACTGTTGCTTATGACATGTCAAAAGACTTAATTGTTGGAAATCAAGTTCTTTTAGATGATGGAAAATTATCAACAATCGTAACTGAAGTTGGTGATGGTTATGTTAAAGCTATAGCTGAAAACACACACAAACTAAAAACAAACAAACGTATTAATTTACCAGGTGTTGATTTCTCATTACCATTCTTAGCTGAAAAAGATATTAACGACGTTAAATTCGGAATTAAAAACGGTGTTGATTATATTGCTGCTTCGTTTGTTAACTCTGCAAAAAACGTTCGTGAGTTACGTAAATTATTAGATGAAAACGGTGGACAACACGTTCAAATTATTTCAAAAATTGAATCACACTTAGGTGTTATGAATATTGAAGAAATCATCAATGAAAGTGACGCTATCATGGTTGCTCGTGGTGATTTAGGTTTAGAAATTCCTTACTATGACGTTCCTTACTACCAAAAAATAATGATCAGAAAATGTAGAGAATTAGGTAAACCAGTTGTTGTTGCGACACAAATGCTTGACTCAATGGAAAACAATCCACACCCTACACGTGCTGAAGTAACTGACGTTTATTTTGCTACTGAATTAGGAGCTGACTCAACAATGTTATCAGGAGAATCAGCAAATGGAGATTTTCCAGTTGAAGCAGTTAAAGTTATGTCAAACATCAACAAACGTGCTGAAAAAGAATTCTATGAAAAAACATACTACGATGTTCAATTAGAACAAGTTAGAAAAAACTCAGATTATTTTGATAAACGTTCAATCATCGCTTATGACGTTGCTAACAAAGTACGTCGTGGAGACTACAAATTTGCTGTTGTTCTTTCAAGAACAGGACAATTATTAAAAGAAGTTGCTAAATTCCGTCCAAATACAGCTATTATTGGTATTTTAGATAATGCTGATTTAATTGGTGGATTCGGAATT
The DNA here is from genome assembly GCF_001900245.1 of Mycoplasmopsis pullorum. Classification (NCBI taxonomy): domain Bacteria; kingdom Bacillati; phylum Mycoplasmatota; order Mycoplasmoidales; family Metamycoplasmataceae; genus Mycoplasmopsis; species Mycoplasmopsis pullorum. The sequence goes on from NZ_CP017813.1 coordinate 531,482, forward strand.
ACTTCAAGCGTATTCACATCTTTAGATTCAAAAAGATTATTTAGCGAAATTAAAAAGGACCACAATAAAGCTTTAGAAGCTTTAGCTCCTTACGGTGCTCAACCAGGGGACAAATACTTAGTTGTTGAAAATACTTCAATTACTGAACACATCGTAAAATAATAAAAGTTAAAACCAGAGCTAAAAAGGCTCTGGTTTTTTTGCAAACAAAAAATCCTATGTGAGGCTAATGCTCACATAGGATTTTATTTTAATAATGTTAAGTATGACATTTTGATGGTTACTGGGACTTTTTTACCAAAACTTTCAATTTCAATTGTCCCGGTGTTTTCTTTTTCGTCAATGCTAATTAAAATTCCACGTTCACCTACGAATGAAGAACCTTCGACCACTTCTACTACATCACCGACTTTAAATGGATTAAGTGATTTTCCACTTCTGAAATCTTGTAATGCTTCTTCTTCTTTTTTTCATGATTTTTTGATTTCACGTTCTGTAACAGGAGTTGGTTTTGCACCTTTTCCAGAACTACCAACTAAACCAGTCACATATTGAGTGTTACGGACAACAAATCAAGCTTGGTCACTCATATGCATTTTAATAAAGATGTAACCAGGATACATATTAACTCATTTAATTTTGTAAGAGTCCCCAAGCTTACGTTTTTCAGCCTCTTTAGCTGTTAAGATTGGTTTTTGAAAAATTTTGAAAGGTCCCTCTTCTGTACCGTTTAAATCAAAATCTTCCTCGACTTTTTCGGCAAAAATTCTGTTTTTTAAAGATTCAACTACGAATGATTCTTTTCCTGAAATAGTAGAAACCATATATCAATTAAATTTCTTCATTTTTTCTCCTTTTAATTACCAGCACCAACTTGAATATTATTTCAAAGTAATGTAAATATTGTAGAAACGACAAAAACAAACAACACAAAGATTAGTGTAAAAACAATAATTTGAGTCATTGAACTAATATTTTTTTTCGAATCAGGTCATCTAACACGTTTAATTTCTTTAATAAATTTTCTAAAATAATATTTTTTTACTTTCGGTTTTTGATTTTCTTGTTTCTTTAAAGTCATTATTTTTCTTCCTTATGAATCGTATGGTTATTGCAATTTGTGCAATGTTTTTTAATTATTATTCGACTTTGATTACCAAAACTTTTATTTGTATAGTAATTTTTTCTGCGACAAACTTCACACGCCAAGGCTATTTTTTTCTTTTGCATATTTTAAAATTATACTTTATAACTCACAAATAATAAAATAAAACGGACTTTTTACCGTTTTATTTTATTGTATTGAATGAATATAGAACATCAACTTTCAATGCCATTTTTGCAAGTGTTTTTAGTTCACGATTCATTTCTTCTTTTTTTTCAAATTCTAAATAATCATCTTTAGTACTTCATCTTTCTAAAAGTACTATTTCGCTGTCACTATTTAGTCCATATTCGAAAGAAAGATTTTGAGTTTCCATTCTTGCTTTTTTAACAAAAATGTGTAAATAATCAATAAAACCTTTGATTTTTTCAGGATTTATTGTATATAAAGTAGCTCTTACATAAATCATAAATGGACTCCTATTTTAGTCTCTCGAAAAACATGAATTTTTCCGCCGTATCAATATTATCAAATTTATCGAATTTTTCAATATTTTTTATTGAAAAATCATCTAAACCAAGTGATTCTGCAACTTCTGAAATTTTTTCTGGTAAAACAATACTAAAATATGTTGCACAAGCGTAAATTCCGTTGAGCAAACGAACTAAAATTTGTTCTAAACGTTCTAAGTCATCTTTTAAAGTTCAAGGTTGAGTTAAATCGATATATTTGTTTAAATGATTTCCTAATTCTACTGCGATTTGAATACCTTTGTCGATTTTAAATTCATCCATGTAACTTGCAAATTGACTAATTGATTCAGTTATTGCCTTTTCAATTTCTAAATCTTCAACATGCTCTGATTTTTGATATTTAATTGGACCATCAAATGAATTGGACTTCATTTTGAGTGTTCGAGAAACTAAATTACCAAAATTATTAATTAATTCAGCATTAATAATATTTTTAAATCTTTCTTCATCAAAAATGCCATCTTCACCAAATGGTAATTGACTTGCTAAAAAGTATTTGATCATTTCCGGATGATATCTTTGCAATAAATCATAAGGATCAACCACATTATTTTTAGATTTTGACATTTTGCCTGTAGGAGTAATAATTCAACCATGACTTTGAATTTTGTTTGGTTGCTTTAAGTTTAATGCCTTTAAGAAAATTGGTCAATAAATAAAGTGGAAACGAGCAATTTCCTTACCTAAAATATGTACAATTTCGTCACCATTTTCTCAAAATTTTTCAAATTCAGCAGATTTGGTATCAAAACCATAACCTAATTTAGTTACATAATTAAATAAAGCATCCAATCAAACATAAATAGTGTGTTTGTTATCAATTGTGACCGGGATACCTCATTTAACATTGGTACGAGTAACACTTAAATCACTTAAATTGGATAAAAAGTTGTTTTTAATCTCATTTACTGTTTTTTGTGGTGCTAAAAATGATGAATTTGCTTCGATGTAATTACTTAACCAATCTTGAAAAAGATCTAATTTGAAAAAGTAACTTTCTTCTGAAATGAATTTTAATTCGTGACCACTAGTAGGATGGTACATTTTACCGTCTTTTTTAATTGCTTGAGACTGGGTTAAGAATTCTTCATCGCTAACTGAATATCAACCTTCGTATTTTCCTTTGTAAATGTAACCTTTTTCAACAAAGTGATTAAATATTTTTTGTACTGTCTCACAGTGTTTTTCGTCAGTTGTACGACTAAAATAATCCACATCAATTTTAAAATCTTCTCACATTTGAACAAACTTTTGTGATGTTTCATCAACGAATTCTTTAGGTGTTTTATTTTGTTCTAGTGCTTTTTCGTAAATCTTTTGACCGTGCTCATCGCTACCTGTTAAAACTTTAACATCATATCCTTGTAATTTTTTGTAATTACCTAAAACTCAGGCAAGTGTTGTTGTGTAAAGGTGACCGATGTGTAAATTTCCAGACGCATAATAAATTGGCGTGGTAATATAAAATGTTTTTTTATTCATCAGCTTTTTCTCCTACTATTATTGGTTTATATAATGCTTTTATTGAATCTAAATAATCATGATTTAATTTGTCATTTGGATCATGCAAATATAGATTAGGTTGAAAGTGTACTCCTCAACCAGCTCCTAATCTTCCCTCAATTAATGCGAATTTCGGTTTATCATCTACTCTCGGGAGAATAAATTGAACTCTTTTAGGCTCAATCTTATATTTTCGCATTGATTCAAAGCAATCCACCAATCTTTCTACTGGTAATACTAAAGATAAATATCCTTTTTGTTCAAGTAATTTGGAAGAACCACAAATTAATTGATCTAGATTTAAGTGGATTTCGTGCGTTGCGATTAATTTTTCCATCGAAGATTTAGTTTTGGATTTAGTTTTATCGTATGGATAAAAAGGAGGGTTGCAAACAATACTTTGGAATTTAGGATTATTATTTTTATTTCATTCTTTATAAAAAATGTTGAAATCTTGATTGATCAATTGAATTTGATCAGTCATTTTGTTTAATTCCACGTTTTTTTGCGCGATTTGAACTGCACGCTCTTGAATTTCCACAGCCACAATTCTATTATTTTTATTTCTTGCAGCTAAAAAGACTGATAAAGCTCCGTTATTAGTTCCTATTTCTAAAATTCGAGTGATTTTATTTGATAATTTTACAAAATTACCTAATAAAATAGTGTCCACTGAATAATTAAACATCGATTTGTCTTGGTATATGTATAAATCAGAATCGAAACCTAATGAATTTTTAATTAATTTATCCATTTTATTTCTTTCTTAAATCTTGTTTTTTTACATTTTTGTAACTATTATTTTGTTTAATATAATCGTCATAAAATTCTTCTAAAACCGCATCAATTTTACCTTCAACAAGATCGACTCCAGCTATTACAACATTAACGGTATCACCTATGGTAAATGTTCTTTTGGTATTTTTATTAACTAATTTTGTTAATGTTTCGTCGTTTTCATATTCACCATCCAGCAATGATGTGCGATGCACTAATGCATCTGTTTATTGGCGAATTCGACAAAAAAACCGAATTTGACTATGCTAATAATTTGTGCACTAAATCTTTCTCCAATTTTATTTTTGAAGAATTCTGCATACATTAAATCGTTTGAGTTACGTTCCGCTTCAACTGATGATTGTTCACTTGATGAACATTGAATCGCGATAGATTCTAATTTTTCTTTGATTTCATTCAATTTATGATTTTCTTTATTAAAAACAAAATCGCGAATAATTCTGTGGACCACTAAATCGGGATAACGACGAATTGGACTGGTGAAGTGACAATAGCAGTCGCTCGCTAGCCCAAAATGACCGATATTGCCCCCAGAATATTTTGCTTTTTGCATAGTTCTTAAAAACATCAATTTGATGAATTCGTCGTCACGTTTTGATTTAATAATTTCAGTACATTCGGCGAATTTTTTAGGTGTTAAATCAACTTCATTAATATAAATATCGTTGATTTTTAAAGCATTTAAAACAGTTTTGAGCGAATTGATTTTTTCCACATCTGGGACATCGTGGACTCTGTACATCACAGGTAATTTTAATTTTGATAAGAAAATAGCAACTTCTTCATTTGCTCGAACCATGAAATCTTCGATTAGAACTTCGGAAACACCACGCTCTTCAATTTTGATATCTTTGACGCTACCGTCTTCATTTAAAATTATTTTTGGTTCAGAAATTTCAAAATCAATGTATCCCTGATTAATTTTAAAATTATGCAAGATTTTTGACAACTCATATGAGTCTAGCAACATTTTTTGCAATTGCGAATCTTTAATTACTGAATCATCATTATGTTCTAAAAAGTTATTGACTTGTTTGTAAGTTAAACGATATTTACTATTAATAATCCCAGGAAAAATATTTGTTTTAACAGTGTTACCTTTCGGATCAATTTCCATTACACAACTCATTACAAAACGATCTTCATTTGGATTAAGCGAACAAATACCATTTGACAATTCTTCAGGAAGCATAGGGATAACACGATCTACTAAATAGATACTTGTCCCTCTTTGTAAAGCCTCTTTATCAATTTCAGTATTCTCTCTGACGTAGTGTGAAACGTCCGCAATGTGGACACCTAACTCGAAATTACCATTTGGTAATTTTTTAACAATTATTGCATCATCAAAATCTTTTGTTGAGTCTCCGTCAATAGTGACAATAAGTTCATTTCTTAAGTCAACACGTCCAGTTCAATCTTCTTGGTCGATTTTTTGTGGTACTTTTTGAAGTTCCCCAGTCAAGGAATCTGGGAAACTTTTTGGTAATTTTGTATTTTCGATAAATGCTTTTAAAAATACTTTTGGATCTGTTTCATTTGTAATTACAGATTGAATTGAAACTAAAATGTAAGATTTTTCGAAACTCACAATTTTTGCCACAACTAAATCGTTAATTTTAGCTTCTACAGACATATTGACAATTCTGAATTTGTGTATTTTGAACTTTTTATCGATTGGTTCAAAGTCAACGAAATTATTATTTTTTTTCAAGAATCCGATTAATTCACTATTGTTTCGTTTTTGAATTTGAGTTACGACACCGTAAAATATTTCTTCCTGATCAGATTTAATTTCTTTAAAAATTTTTGCTTGAACTTGATCACCATCCATTGCATTGTTAAAGTTATTTTTTGCAATGTAGATTGATTTTTTATCCTTTTCTAAAATTTCCACATCGTCCGTAATTTCATCTAAAAAACCAAATTTACCTGATGAGTTAACTTTTAAGATACCATCTTTTTCTTGAACGAAAATAGGTGCATAATAAGAATCGTCTCTATTTTTAAAAATTAAGTATTCATTTTGTAATTCAAACAATAATTTAGTAACTTCTTTATTTTGTTTAGGATTAATCTTAAAATGTTTAACTATTTCTAAAAAAGGTACATTCTTTTTGTTTTTTATAAATTCTAATATATTTGCTTTATTTATCATTATCCAATAAAAATTCTAAAAATTAGAGCAATAGATAAGAGTACAATTCCGACACTAAACATCGCGTATTTTAGAAATTTTTTGCTGCCCCTTTCTTTTGATGTTTTAAAAAGTTCCAAGTCCCCTGATCCGACCAAAGCACCAGAAAAAGCGTTTGAGTCCGGAGACATTAGGAACGAAATTATGATTATTACTAAAGAAATAAAAATGATCACAAATAATATTGCTGTTTGCATATTTCTCCTAATTTATATTAATAATTAAATTTTATAATATTATATTTTTATTTTTAGTAAGTTTTGAAAATACAAAATCGATGTTTATATCATATATGATATAATAACGCAGTTAATTAAGAGGTATTAAAAATGTCAATTTTAAATATATGTAAAGCTATTAATATAATCGTTACTTCTGATAATGAATTACCTAAATCTTTAAATAAACATAATAAATATTTAAACATTTTAAAATATATTTACATCGCAATTTTACTCTTTACAGTTACATTCTCTTTTGTGAGTTTTGCTGTACCAAAAACAAATTCTGATATTTCAAATTTACTAATTTTTATTAGTATTGCGACATTTTTTGTTTTTGCAATTGATTTTTCATTACACTGAATTACTTGCTGAGTAAATAAACCAGAAAGACCTATTTGAAAGAGCTTTTTATCTTATCCATTTACTTTTACAGGTATCATTTTAATTTTATGTATGTTACCATCTTTAAAAGTTTTTGAATATTGAGGTTTAGAAAAAAACGCCTGAGTGGATTTCTTTAAAGTTTTATCATTTGTACGAATTATTCGTCTGGTTTTGATTTTAAAAATCTATCCACCATTTAAAATTTTAATTAATGTATTCCAATCACAAAAAGTTATTTTGACCTATATTTTCGTTTTCATTGTTATTTTAATTATTGTTTTCGCTTTGATTATTTGAAATAATGAAACAGTTTGATTAGAAAATACTATTTCAAAACAAATTTTGAGTGATTTTAAAACAAATAATCCGAATCAAGAAATACCTGTTTGAATTAATGATCATAACTCAGAACAGTGAAAAAATGAATACGAAAAAATTCTTAATTCTGGAGCTTATTCAAACGTAGTAACTAGCTTTTTTGACTCACTTTATTTTTCAACTATTACCTTAACTACAATTGGATATGGCGATTTCTTCCCGCATGCGGATGCATCAAAATTTATTGTTATTTTAATTTCGCTAGTTGGTATCGCCATCTTTGCAATACCATCCGGGGTTATTGCAGGGGCAATGTTGAGTGAAATGAATAATATTATTAAAACTAAAAAAGATAAAAATGCTCAGAATCCTGAAAACTAGAATTTTAGATTTTTGAGAATAAGGAACTTTATGAAACAAAATATAAAAAACGAAAACAAATTAGATACTAATATTAGTGAATTAAACACTAATCCCGAAACAGGATTAACAAGCCAAGAAGTTTTAAAAAATCGTGAACTTTTTGGTGAAAATATTTTAAAAACACATAAAAAAATTAATCCTTTTATTGCTTTTTTAAACCAATTTAAAGATTTTATGATTATTTTATTATTAATTGCAGCGTGTGCAAGTATCTCAGTGACTATCTGAGAACATGTGAGTGGACACTTAGTGGACAAAACTGATAAAATAATTGCCTACACTGAACCTGCTATTATTTTATTAGTGGTTGTTTTAAACAGTATGCTAGGCGCATATCAAGAAGTCAAAAGTGACCAAGCAGTACGTGCTTTGGAAAAAATTAATGAACAAAATGCAAAAGTATTAAGAGATGGTCGTGTACAAAATATTCCTGCAGTGGACATTGTCCCTGGGGACATTTTAATTGTAGAAGCTGGTGACACTATCTCTGCTGATGCAAAATTAATTCAAAGTTTTAACTTAATGACTGTCGAATCATCACTGACCGGGGAATCTGTACCTGTAAGTAAAGACTTTAAATTTGTACCACAAGACGAAAAGATCATTGCTGAACAGAAAAACAAAATTTTTTCAGGTACTTATGTAACTAATGGTCGGGGAGTTGCAATTGTATATGCAACTGGTAAAGGGACAGTTATCGGACAAATTAATAAAATGATTCAAGAGGAAGAACAACAAATCACTCCTTTACAAATTAAACTTAATAAATTAAGTAAAATCTTTGGTTATAGTGGTATCGCACTTTTATTTTTAAGTTTAATTATTCAAATTTTATTAAGCAATTCCTTAACAGGGGATTGAGCAAAGGCGGATGTATATACTAATTCTTTAATTACAAGTATTTCATTAGCAGTTGCTGCTATACCAGAAGGTTTAATTCCTTTTACAACAGTTATTTTAGCAATTGGTGTGTCATGAATGGCAAAAAATAACGCTATTGTAAAAAATTTACCAGCAATTGAGGCCCTCGGGTCAACTAATGTGATTTGTTCAGATAAAACTGGGACGCTTACACAAAATAAAATGGTGGTTCAAAATCTTTTTTATAAAAATCACCTTTTAAAAGACGATAATTCAAAAACAGATTTCAACGAATTGGTTAAAAAATTTATTTTATGTTCTGATGCTGAAGTGCATTGACAAAACAACAAATTTGAAGAAGTAGGTGATCCTACTGAAACAGGTGTATTAATTTATGGTTATGAAAAAGGGATTATCAAATCTGACTTATTCCAAACCTATAAGAAAATAGGTGCTTTGCCTTTTGATAGTGACAGAAAAATGATGTCTGTTTTAATTGAAATGGATACACATAATTTATTAATTACTAAAGGTGCTCCTGATGTCATTTTTTCACGCTTAACAAATTCAAACGATCAAGCAGTACATGTTAATGAAGAATGATCAAATCAAGCTTATCGTGTTTTAGCAGTAGCAACTAAAAAACTTCCTAAATCACAAAACTCAATTTCTTTAGACGATGAAAATAACTTTGATTTTGAGGGGCTTGTGGCTTTAATTGATCCACCAAGGGAAGAGGTTAAAGCTTCAATTTTAGAAGCAAAAAATGCAGGAATTAAAACTGTTATGATTACTGGGGACCATTTAACTACTGCTGTGGCCATTGGAAAACAATTAGGAATTTACAATGATTCTGACTTGGTAATTACTGGTGCTCAACTTGCACAAATGTCGCAAGAAGAGTTAATTAATCAGGTACAATCAATTTCAATTTATGCACGTGTTAATCCAGAAGATAAATTAAGAATTGTGAAAGCATGACAACATCATGATAAAGTTGTTGCTATGACTGGGGACGGTGTAAACGACGCTCCTGCTCTAAAAGCAAGTGATATTGGTTGTGCGATGGGGATTACTGGTACTGATGTTTCAAAACAAGCGGCAAATGTAATTCTAACTGATGATAATTTCAGTACTATAACTAAAGCAGTTAAGAGTGGTCGTGAAATATATGACAAAATCAAGACTGTTGTTTTAAATCTATTAATTTCATCAATTACTGAAATAATTGTAATGTTAGTAGGATTATTTGCTTTTAGATTTATTTTTAAAGATTCAATTGGACAAGCTGAATTCTGAATTTTATCAGCATCTCAATTGTTATGAATTAATTTATTAACACACGGATTACCAGCTATAGCATTAGGGATGGTCCACTCTGGGGACAATGTAATGAACCGTGCCCCTTATAGCAAAAACGAAACTATTTTTTCACGCGGAATGGGGACAAATTTAATTATTCAATCAGTCACACTTTCTATTTTATCTTTAGTTTCATACGGAATTGTCGGTATGATAGCACAACAAAATAACATTCAAGGTGTCGAATTTATTAAATTAACTTCTACAGCTTGCTTTGTGACCATGGGGATTGGAGCTTCTTTAAGTTCATTAAACTTAATGAGTAAAAAGAACTTAATTTTATGTTCATTTAAGCAATTCTATTTAGTTTATTTAGCAAGCGTATTTTCATTATTCTGTGTTCTAGCAGCCGCATATATTCCGGGACTAAATTCAGTGTTTAAAATGTTCACTGGGGAATACATTGCTATTTATGTGTATATTCCTATTCTTTTAGGTTTAGGTTTAAATATGATGAACGAAGTTATTAAAGTGTTTAATAATTTTATTCTTAAAAAATAATTTGCTAATACAACAATACAGATCGCTTTTTATTGCATCTGTATTTTTTATTAATTAAAAATCACAAAAAATAAATAAAAAAATTTTGTTTTTTTTAGTTTTTCAATATAATAAGTAAGCAATAAATATTGAATGCTATCGATACTTCTTGCCTTGCGTAACTTTAAATAAAAAAAGTAAAAATTTTCTTTGAAAAAAAATTTTTATCCTTATAATATTAAAGCACAAACGCAAGAAATGCCGATTTAGCTCAGCGGTAGAGCAGCTGGCTGTTAACCAGTTGGTCGTTGGTTCAATCCCAATAATCGGCGCCATTTATTTTGGTCTGTTGGTGAAGCGGTTAACACACATGGTTTTCATCCATGCATACACGGGTTCGATCCCCGTACAGACTGCCATTATGGAAGATTAGCTCAGCTGGGAGAGCGTCGCCCTTACAAGGCGAATGTCATGGGTTCGAGTCCCTTATCTTCCACCACGCCGTCTTAGCTCAGTTGGTAGAGCAACTGACTTGTAATCAGTAGGTCGTAGGTTCGAGTCCTATAGACGGCACCAGAGAAAGATATAAGCTTGGCTTATTTTTTTTATATCATATATAACTTATATTTCTTATATTAAAATTTCTTCATTAATTTTTAAAAAAACAAGTGCGCGAGTGGTGAAATTGGCAGACACGCTAGATTTAGGCTCTAGTGCTTTACGGCGTAAGGGTTCAAGTCCCTTCCCGCGCACCAAATGATAGCAAGAACTCAAGAGGGTTCTTTTTTTTTTTTTTTTGCCAGTTCAATATACCACAGTTAAATAGTATAATTATATATTATGAATAAATGAGTTATATTCAGTGATGTAGATGGAACCATTTATGGATTTCCAGACAAAAAATTGTCAAATGTAAATAAGGACAAACTTCAAGAAATTTACGAAAAAGGTGTTAATTTTGTAATTGCAACCGGTAATCCACCTTATGAAAAAATTCAACGTTTAGCAGACATTGCAAAATCACGTTATATCATTACTAGCGGTGGAGCTTCTGTTTATGATAATTTTAAAAAGGAATACATTCATGTTGAATACATTCCTTTAGATGAAGCTCGTAAACTTTTTGAAATAGCAGACCGTATAAATGCTCGTCTTTACTACTTTGGTTTAGACCAATATTATTTAAAAAATCACAATGAGGAAATGCATACTTTTTTAAGTGAATTTTGTGAGTATTATGATTGAATTTTAGATGGTAGAATTAACAAAGATATTAACAAAATTGAAGTTTATGGCACTCCGGAAGAAGTTCGATTAGCTTATGAAGAATTCGTCGAAGCTAATTTAGACTTGAATATTATTAATTTAAAAACGCATTTAGAAATAACTAAAACAGGGGTTTCTAAAGCGAGCGGAATTAAATGATTGTGCGAAAATGTCTTTAATGTTTCAGAACAAGATGTTATGGCGATTGGGGACAGTCAAAATGACATTCCAATGTTAGAATATGTTGGTTATTCTTATGCTATGGACAACGCGGGGACTGAAACTAAAAAAGCAGCTAAATTTTACACTAGTGACGTAAGACAAGACGGTTTGGCCGAAGCGATTGATGACTTTTTATATAGAACTGATTTTGAATTAAAAAAAGCTATATCACAGGGAAAAATGAAAAAAAGCTAATCCGAATGGATTAGCTTTTTTACGTATTTTTGTAACAAAAGTGTAGACATTCAAGTCGATGTGGACTAATACAAACGACAACATAACAATGATAAAACGTGTTTGTTCGTTTAAATGTTTATCGTAAATTGTCCCCAATGTACATACAAGAATAAAAATGATAATTGGTACCACTCCAATAGAAATTTTACGTTTTTGTGCACTTTGTTTAGGAAATGTAATTATTAATATATTCATCATAACTACATATATGAATAATACTGCAAAACAAATTATTCATATTGGTCAATTGCTGATTGTATGATGTAGGTTAAACTCATAATCTAAGGTTAATGATAAATAAATTATAACATGCACTAAAACCATAATATATCATCGTTTAACGTTTGAATGCTGGTCAATTAATTTTTCAAAATAGTGAATGTAATAGATGAGTAAAGAACCAACAAAAAACATTCCTAGAACACCTTTTCAATCTAAATCTTTAAAATAGTAAGAAAGTACAATTAACATTTCGCCAAAAAAGATGATGGTTATTAAATTTAGTCTTTCAATTAAATGTGGTAAATTAATTCCTTGATTATTATTTTTCACTCATGGTCGTCAAAATAAAGGAAGAATTCAACTTAAACCAATTGTAATAATGATTAAATAAATTCCGATGTGATGTGGTAAAAATGCAAATATCATAACCAATATACCTATATTTAAGAAATAAAAAGAATTTATTACAAAAGTTAATTTATGTTGATTTAAGTTTTTGTTCCGAGTTCAATAATAAATATTTTGAAATGAAAAACTAAAATAAATTACTGATAAAGCTATATTAAAGGACTTAAATGTAATTTCTCATTCAGCATTGATTGAGTTGCTCATATACATGATTAGACCAATATCAAATAGAATAAAGAGCTTTTCAAAAATTTTGTTTTGTCCATATTTATTAATTGCGATAGTTTTGGTAATTCATATTTTAATCCAAATGATAAGTACTAATGATAATTTTAAAAAATCTACATAGGTAACCGGAGAATGATCATGATGTTCAAAATATTTTTGAATTGCTAAATACCAAAAACGAAGACCGAATCATAAAACAACTCCATTAATGTCACGCTTTTACTAATTTTCTTAATTGTGTTTTTAATTTCGTTCATTTTATCCCTTTTTTCAATCAATAAAATAATAAAAACCTAGGACTTAATCCTAGGTAAATCACAAAATTATTAGTTAGCTTTTTTTTGTAATCTTCTGTTGAATCTGTCGATTCTACCTGTTGCTTTAGCTTGAGCTCTGTTTCCTGTGTAAACAGGGTGACAACCTGAACAAACGTCTACTGAAAATTGTTTTTTAGTTGAACCAAAAGTGAATGATTTTTGACATGTTGAACATGTAACTTCAACTTTGTGGTATGCTGGATGAATATCTTTTTTCATATTTACCTACTTTATTATTTAGCGTAGAACTCAACGATAAGAGCGTCTTTAATTTCAGTATGCACTTCGTTACGTTCTGGTAAACGGTCGTATTTTACAGTAAAGTCTTTTCTTGTTAATCAAGCTGCAGCTGCTTTAGATTCTAAAGCTTCAGTAATTTGTACGTTCTTTTGTGATTTTTCTTTTAATTCAATAACTGATCCTAATTTAATTGACATTGAAGGAATATCAGCTTTTTTACCATCCACTGTAAAGTGTCCGTGGTTTACTAATTGACGAGCTTGTCTTCTTGTTGTTGCAAAACCAGCTCTGTAAACTAAGTTATCTAAACGTGATTCTAAAAGTTGTAAAAGGTTTGTACCTGTAATACCTTTAAGTTTAGTAGCTTTTACATAAATTTTACGTAATTGTTTTTCATTAATTCCAAATACGTGTTTGATTTTTTGTTTTTCGTATAAGTGTAAACCATAATCTGATAGTTTAACTCTTTTGTTTCCGTGTTGTCCAGGAGCATAAGTTCTTTTTCTACCTTTTGAAAACTCTTTACCAGTTTCTAAGATAGAGTAACCTAGACGACGTGATTTTTTAAACACAGGTCCTGTGTATCTTGACATGTTTTCTCCTTCTGCATAAAAGGAAATAAATCTCTAAATAAGTGATTTTTTCTCAAAGATTTTGGCATTCAGCAAGCCTACTTTACTAAGCAAATCGAAAAACTCATTATTATTCATGATTTATAGCTGTATTTATGCTAATTAATTGTACTAAAAAAGTCATTTTTTCCAAGTACAAAAACATTCTTTTCTTTGTTGTTAAATTGAAGCAATTAAAAAGCGGAAAATTCATTCCGCACTCTAATTAAATTATTGGTCTAATTCCTCAATTCTTGCGATATGTCTTCCACCCTCGAATTGAGATCTTAAATATTCATCAACCATATCTTTTGCTTGTTCAAAAGTCACTTGACGTCCACCAAAAACCAAAACATTAGCGTTGTTGTGTTGTTTTGCTAAATGTGCGTCTTCAACAGATGTAATTCTGGCTGCACGAATGTGTTTGTGACGATTTAGGGCATAAGAAATTCCTAATCCCGTTCCACAAATACCAATTCCGAATTCAGGGTTGTTTTGATTAATGTAATCTGCTAATTTGTTTCCTTGCAGTGCGTATGAAACTGAATTTGAATCTGTATTTGGACCTAAATCCACAATTTCATATCCTAAATTTTTTAAATAATTTTCAAGCTCTTGTTTCAATTTGAAACCTGCGTGATCGCTTGCAAATGCAACTTTTTTATTCATTTTCATCCTTTTTTCAAAAATTTTTTTGAATTTTTAAAAATTATAGCAAATATATTATGATGAAACAAAATGATAAAAGAGATTGCACGTTATTTGTGTTAAATTGATTCTGTAAAAAAATCAAAAAATATGAAATTGATTTTTTAAGTTATAAAAGCGAAATTGAATACTCAAAAAACGGAATACCAATTAATTCTTTAGCAAAATATGCTCGTGAAAAAGAAGGAGTTGAAATTGAAACTTACAAATGTGATATTAATCAAATGGAAAATATAGATAAAAATGAATTTCCGTTTGCTTGTTTAATCGAAAATGATAATTTACAGCACATGGTAGTTTTGAAAAAATATACACCACAAAAAGTTGAAATTTGAGATCCTGCACAAGGAAATGTTAAATTAACTACAGAAAAATTTAAGAGTGTGTTTTTGAATTATATATTTATTTTTCGTTTTAAGACAGAAGTTAAAAACAAAGAATTTTACTTAAAAATAGTTTTCAAATTAGCGTTTCCTTTACATTTATTATGCTAATTTCTATGCTTTTGAGTTTATTGAATCCTTTTATTACAAAATTCATTTTAGACTATTTTATAGTTAATTTCGCAATAAATGATCTCATCATTTTATTCATCATTCAAGTTTCGATTTACTTCTTTAAAATAGTTATTGAAAAAATTGGAACGCTTCATATTGATAATAAAATTGAACACAAATTTTATATTTATAAGCGTAAATTATTATCTGAATTTTTACTCAATAAAGATAGTTATTCAATTAAAAATGAAATTGAAGAGACGATTAATTTAAGCAAAATCAAACAAAAACTAGTTTTTGAATATAAAATTTTTTCTGAAATAGTGATAAATTTAATTTTATTTCTTTTTAGTTTCTTTTTGATGTATAAAATTAACCTGTTTTTAACATGTTGCATTATGGTTATTACATTTTTATTTTTAATCCTAAATATTTATAAATATGGGGTTTTAGAAAAAACACAAAATAATTTAGAAAAAGATATGGTCAAAGAAATGTTGATTACAAATAATTTTTGAAAACTTAAAAACACAACTTTAATCAAACCATTTCACAAATATATTATTAATGAATTTGATGATCTAAATCAAAATATCCAATCCAAAACTCATTTTTATAGTTTTAAAACTATTTTCATTGATATTTGGTCAGAATTTACAGAAAAACTTGCTCCATTTTTAGTGTTAGTGTTTAGTATATTTTTATTGTGGACTAATAATTTTTCATTAACTCAAATCATCTTATTTCTAACTTTAATTCACTTTTTCCAATCGCCTATTAGCAAAATTCCGTATTTTCTTTCGCAATTTAGAATTTATAAAAAATCTTTGGAACATTTTTTGTTGTGAGAAAAGATTTTGCAAAAGTGATCTTTAAATAAAAAAGAGAATTTTGATAAAAGTGTTAATTCAATTCTTATTCAAAATGCAGATGTTTATATTGATGGTAAGAAAATATTAGATATTGATTTTTTGAAAATTAACTCTAGTCTTATTATTAAAGGAAATAACGGAGTAGGTAAAAGTACTTTTTGTCGCTTAATTGCTGGGACAATTAACTACAAACACGGGACAATTTTATTAAATGGAGAATACGAATTAAATAAATATGACATTTCGAATTCAATTTGTTTAATTAATACTAATGAATTTTTACCGTTAATGAAAGTTAGGGACTTTTTAGCTATTTCCGGGGACAGTCAATGAGTTGAAATTGTCCGCAAGTACGATTTGCATCATATTTTAGTATTTTTAGGAATTGATATTAATAAAACTATTGACTCAGAGTTAGGAAATTTTTCAACCGGACAATTGAAATTTTTGAATTTAATGCGAATTATGTTAAAACAATATGACTGAATAATTTTAGATGAAGCATTCGAGGGATTAGATTCTAGAGTCAGAGATTTTATGATTTTATGCATCAAAGATTTTCAAAAGAAAGCTAAATTTATTGAAATTAGTCATTCAGGTTTTTACGTTAATAAAGAAAGTAGAATAATCAATTTTGAAAAAATTAATTCACAATAGAATTTTGTTTATTATTTTATTATTATCAATTATCTTAGTTATAGTTAGTTTTTGATTTTTATTCGACTTTAAAACTCGAAAATACATAAATATAAATGTCCAAAAAAATGAATTAGGTTTTTTTGTATCTAGTAGCGAGATTAGTGAGGGGATTAAATATAGAGGTATTTACAAGTCAAATCAAGAAATTAAGGAAATCGAAATGTATTTTATTAAACACGATAAAAATTTGTATAAAATTGTTTTTCTCGAAAGTTTAAATTTAAGTAGTGATAATTTTGTAATTGGAGTTCACTTGGAAAAGGTAAAACTGTTTAATTGAATAAAAGAATTCTTATTTTTTAACTAGTAAATAGTAATTTTTGGTGTATTTCAAAGTATAATTTAATTAATATGAATAAAACTGAAAAATCTATTTTGATTATAGATAATGAGACAGAATTTGAATTCTTATACGAAGTGGAATTTAAGCAAATTTTGAATAATTTGATTGAATATTTTAAAATCGACAAAACTGTTGAAGTGGATGTAACAATTACCGATAATGAAACCATACGTGAATTAAATAAAAATTATCGCGGAAAAGACTATGCTACAGATATTTTGTCGTTTGATTTCGCTGATGAAGAACTTTATCAATCTATGCCGCTAAGGCACTTAGGTGAATTAGTCATTAGCTATGAAAAAGTTCTTTCTCAAGCTCAAGAGTTTAATCACAGTGTCAAAAGAGAAATTTGTTACTTATTTACTCATGGTTTAGTGCATTTAATGGGATACGATCATGAAGTAGAAGATGAAAGAATTCAAATGAATCAAATTGTTGATGATATTTTCAATCCGTTAAATATCACAAGAGAGGACTAAAAATGATCGAAAAATTACAAGAATTATTAAAAAAATCTTATTCACCATACTCAAATTTTCCTGTTGCTGCAATCGCTATCGATAACGAAGGTAAAGAATATTATGGTGTTAACGTCGAAAATACAGCTTATCCATCAAGTTTATGTGCTGAAAGAAGTGCACTTTTTGGCTCAGTAGCATACGGTGGAAAAATCGGAAACTTTAAAGAAATACACATTATTTCAAATTTAAACGAACCTATTACTCCTTGTGCTGGATGTAGACAAGTTATTACTGAATTTATGCCTAATGATGCAAAAATTTATCAATATTCACATGATGGAAGTCAAGTGCGTATTGAAACAGTTCTCGAATTAGTACCACATCCTTTAAGAACTGGGGACATTTTTAAATAATGAAAGTATGTTTTGCGACAATCTTGGGAAGACCAAACGCTGGAAAAAGTTCATTGATGAACGCTATTTTGTCATATAACGTATCAATTGTGACTGACACACCACAAACTACCCGGGACAAAATTACTGGAATTTATACTGATGATGATTCTCAAATCATCTTTTTAGACACACCTGGTATTCATAAACCATTAAATAAATTAGGTTCTCATTTGAATAAAAATGCACTTGAAACAATTAAAGAAGTTGATGTTGTTTTATTTTTAACACCTGCAGACGAAGAATTAGGTAAAGGTGATTTATTTATTTTGGATTATTTAAAAGATGTCAAAAATAAAATAGCAGTTATTTCAAAAATTGACAAAATTGCTAAAGAACCTGAAAAACTAACTAAAAAAATTAATGATTTAGATCAATTTAACTTTGCTAAAATAGTTTCAACATCAATTAATAATGATAAATCTCTTGGATCACTAATTAACTTGTTAAAACAATTTACTTACGAAGATGTTCTTTATTATGATCCTGATTATGTTACAGACGTAAGTATGCGTTTTTTAGCTAAAGAAATCGTACGTGAAAGTGCAATTAACTTACTATATCAAGAGTTACCACACTCAATTGCTGTAGAAATTACAGAATTTATCGAAAACGATAACGAAATAGAGATTTCTGGAATCATATATGTTAAACGTGATTCCCAAAAAGGTATGGTGATAGGCAAAAATGCACAAATGATTAAAAAAATCGGACAAATAGCTAGATTAAAAATGCAAAATCAATTCGGTATTCGAGTCCATTTAAACTTAAATGTAAAAGTAGCAAAAAAATGAGTTGATGACGAAGAACAAATTAAAAAATTTGGTTATTAAATTTTGTTTGCTATAATCTTGTAAGATTAGCATAAAGAGTATGGTAGCTTGACAGCTTTGACCATTGCCAACCTGCAATAAGCAAGGTGGATAGTTAGGGTGTAAACCAACATGCACACTTAATGGACTCTCGCTAATCAGTAGGGAGTTTTTATGAAAAAATTATTTACAAGTGAATCAGTTGGAAGAGGTCATCCAGATAAATTATGTGACCAAATTTCTGACGCTATTTTAGATGAATATTTAAAATTAGATCCTCACTCAAAAGTTGCGATCGAAACAATGGCTAGTGGTAATAATGTTGTTATTGCTGGTGAAGTCGCTTCGAAAGTTAAGGTGGACGTTAAAGAAATAGCTAAAAACATTTTAAAATCTTTAGGTTATTTCAATTACGACACCAATTTTTTTACTGACATTAAAAAGCAAAGTCCAGATATTGCACAAGGTGTGGAATTAGGAGACGAAATTGGAGCTGGTGATCAAGGAATCATGTTCGGTTTTGCAACTAATGAAACTAAAAATTACATGCCTTTAGCAATTACTTTAGCTCATAAAATAGTAGAAAAAGCTGAAGAATTAAGAAACTCAAGAAACTTAAAATGAGCATACCCAGACATGAAGTCGCAAGTCACTGTGGACTATACAGATGAAAAGAATCCTAAAATTGAAACCGTGTTATTATCAATACAACACGATGAAAATTACAATGAACACGATTTTCACGAGTCATTAAAAAATCTTGTGATTTATCCAGTTTTAAAAGAATATGGTTTCGATAGTGTCAATAACATATATATCAATCCTACAGGTAAATTCGTCATCGGTGGTCCATGAGGGGACACTGGTTTAACAGGTAGAAAAATTATTGTGGACACTTATGGCGGATACGCTCACCATGGTGGTGGTGCGTTTTCTGGTAAAGATGCTACCAAAGTGGACCGTTCAGCCGCTTACGCTTTACGTTGAATTGCTAAAAACTTAGTTGCGGCAGGAGCTTGTGACAAAGTCGAAATTCAAATTGCATATGCTATTGGTCGTGCAAAACCTGTTTCAATTCATATTGATACTTTTGGTACTCAAAAATATCCAATTGAAAAAATTTATGAAGCAGTGGATAAACTTTTTGATTTAACACCAAAAGGAATTATTCAAAGTTTAAACTTAAGAAAACCAATTTATGCAAAAACAGCATATTTTGGACACTTTGGTCGTGACAATTTATCTTTACCATGAGAAGAATTAAACAGAGTTAATGAAATTCAAGAATTTTTAAATAAATAAAAAATAAGCTTTTGAAGTACTTACATGTACAAACAAAAGCTTATTTTTTATTTGTGGTCTTTTTCTCAGTTAATAATTGCTTGATTTAATTTTTCTAAAACTAACGGAACTTCTGATCATGAATTCAACGTAATTCCAGCAGCATTATCGTGTCCACCACCATTAAAATCACGTGCAACTACATTCACTAAAGGTCCATTTGATCTTAAACGTCCCCGGATTTTTCCATCTTCTAATTGAATGAAAAATGCTCAACAGCGATAATCTTCAATATTTGCCAATTCATTAACGAATATAGCTGCTTCAAGAGAATTGAAACCAAATTTTTCCATAATTTCATTGGTTACTTCAAAATATAGAACTCTTACACTTTTTTTAAAATTTGACAATATTTCACCAACGAATTTAAGATCTTTCATACTTCTTTTGTTTAATTCTTTAAGTATGTAATCTGGATGGAAACCGTTGCTCATTAAAAACGCAACTAATTCGTGTGTACGAGCCGAAGTATCAGGATATAAGAATCTACCTGAGTCGGTGTTAATTCCTAAATAGATGTGTGCAGATGCTTTTTGTGTAACTTTAAAATTACCGTCTTTAGCAATTTGTGCGATCATTTCAGCAGCGGCAACATAATGTTCGTCAACTCATAAATAATCATATTGAATGTCTGATTCATTTGGATGATGGTCAATTCTTAATTTTGCTGTTGTTTTATTTTCATAAAGTAATTCAGCACATTCGATTCTGTCCCCAGAAGAAGCATCAACCACAACTGCTAATGAGTTGTTAAAATCAATATCTTCAATTTTGTCAAAGTGATATTCCATAAAATCGAATGTGTGTTGATTATTTCCTACTGTATACACTTTCTTTTCAGGAAAATTAGTTTTAATTAATTCAGCCAAACCAGCTTGTGAACCTAAACAGTCCCCGTCTGGTCTGATGTGGTGAAAAATAACAATTGAGTCATATTTTTTAATAGCATTAATTGCAACTTGTGAATTTCCAATTTTCATATTACTATTCCTTTAAATTTATTGATTTTTTAATTATTCTAATTATAGCAAAAAGGTATTAGTAAAGTCAATTGTATTATTTTTAATTTATTTCAAAAAGTATTTATAATTATCTT
Source organism: Mycoplasmopsis pullorum (assembly GCF_001900245.1). NCBI lineage: Bacteria > Bacillati > Mycoplasmatota > Mycoplasmoidales > Metamycoplasmataceae > Mycoplasmopsis > Mycoplasmopsis pullorum. Next base: position 552,702 of record NZ_CP017813.1, read on the forward strand.
AATGGAAGAAATTGTTATTAAAAAATCGTCATTTTTATCAATTGCCATTAATGTAAACTCAAAAGAGGAAGCTAAAAAAATCATCACTAAATACAAACAAAATTATAAAAAAGCCACACATGTGTGCTCGGCTTATTATATTTTAGAAAATGGTGTTGAAATGGCAGGTTTTGATGACGATGGTGAACCTAAAAATACTGCAGGAAGACCAATTTATGAACTTTTGAAACTTAAAAAAGTTTTTAATGTTGTAATAATCGTTATTCGATATTATGGTGGGATTCAATTAGGGGCTGGTGGACTCGTTCGTGCATATAGACAAAGTGCCTCCGCAGCAATAACAAAATATTTGAATAATTAAAAGGAGACTTATGATTAGAAAATTAAATAATAAACTAAATGAAGAATTATTTACTTTAAAAGCTCAGTATCATGATGTTGATTTAGCAAATTCATGAATTGTAAAGAAAAACGGACATGTTACTGAAGATGTAGAAAAAAAAGAACTTTACATTTACATTGATAAAGAAAACACAAGTATTGAAGAACTTCAAAAACTTTTTTTGGGACTATCATCAAAAGTCAAAAGGGACACACAAATTGATTTAGATTCTTTTGTGCGTGAAAACGTCACTTTAGAACAAATTTTACAAATAGCAGTTCTAAAAATTAATTTTTCATTAGCAACATTATTCAAAAAATCAATTAACCCTGTTAAAGTGGGACACAATAAGATAGAACTTTATGCCTCACAAGCAGATGATTTACAAAAATTGTTTAACAAGTTTTTAGTAATTTCGCAAGCTATTAATGATTGTCGTAATTTACAAATAATGCCTGAAAACTTCTTGAATTCTGAAGTATTGGCACAAAAAATTGTTGATGATTTTCAAGGTATTAAAAATCTAAAAGTTAAGGTTTTAGACAAAAAAGATATTGAAGCTCACAAGATGGGACTAATTTTATCAGTTAATAAAGGTAGTACACATGAGCCTAGAGTTGTTGTAATTGAGTACAACGGGGACAATTCTACAAGTGATAAAACTGTATTAGTTGGTAAAGGGATTACTTTCGATACTGGTGGAGTAAACACAAAAGGATACTACATGAATGGTATGAAATTTGACATGTCTGGTAGTGTTATTGTAGCCTACGCAGTGAAAGCTGTAGCTCAATTAGAAGCTAAAACTAATGTTTCAGCCGTAATGATGATTACTGACAATAGATTAGATGGAGATGCTTCTTTACCAGAAAATATTTACCAATCAATGTCAGGTAAATGAGTAGAAGTTACCGACACCGATGCGGAGGGAAGATTAGTACTAGCAGATGGATTGTATTATGGTGCGACTGAACTTGGAGCAACTACATTAGTAGATGTAGCTACACTAACTGGTTCATTAAGATACGCATTAGGTTCAGAGTACACAGGGGTATGATCAACTAGTGATGAAAATTGAGATAAATTTAATTTAGCTGCAAAACGTGCACAAGAAAAAGTATGAAGAATGCCAATGCATGCAGATTACCACAGAACAAACTTATCATCAAAAGTTGCTGATTTGGCAAATTACTCAAGTGCAAGCAAATCAGATTCAAACAGTGCCGCAATGTTTTTAAAAGAGTTTACTAACAACGTACCTTATATTCATTGTGATGTCGCCTTTACTGCAGATATAGCTGGGGAACCTCAAGGTGCATTAATTGGGACTTTATTAGAATTTGTTAAAGGAGAATGTTGATGCAAATAGGTTCATTAAAGGAAGCTAGTCGCTTAATTGAAAAGTACGATTCAATTGTTATTTTTCACCACATCAGACCAGACGGGGACTGTTTAGGTTCGCAGTTTGGACTGAAAGAACTTTTAAATATTAATTTTCCTGATAAAAAAGTTTATGCAATTGGGGACACTAAGGGATCGTTTAAGTTTCTTAATCTAGAACACGACGCTATCCCAAGTCCAGAAATTTTAAGTAAATCATTAGCGATTATTGTCGATGCTAATTTTAAAGATCGAATTGAATGTCGTGAATTATTAGACTCAGAAATTTTTCCTGAAACATTGAGAATTGACCACCATCCTAATGATGATGACTTATATAATTGTACTCGTTGAGTAGATTCAAGTTATATCGCTGCTGATGAAATGGTGACTGAACTTGCTTTTGAAAACAATTGAAAAGTAACACCAAAAGCAGCTTCATATTTATATTTAGGAATCAACACTGACTCAGGTAGATTTTTATTTGATAAAACAAGTGCTCGAACATTTAGATTAGTTGCATTTTTATACGACAATGGTTTAAATGCTGATTTCATTCATCGAAATTTAGCAGCTGTCACTTTAGAAGATTTAAAATATAATGCTTGATTAATGAGTACACTCAAAACTCGCGACGGGGTTGCTTATATTCAAAACGATTTAGAGAACACTTACAGATTTAATAAAACACCTCAATCATCTATTAGAGTAAATTCAATCGCAAATATTATTGGTTATCCAATTTGAGTTCAATTTACTGAAGAAGAAGACAAAAGAGTCCGTGTTGAATTTAGATCAAATGGTCCAATCGTTCGCAATGTTGCACTCAAATGAGGTGGTGGTGGACACGAAAGAGCAAGTGGAGCCATGATTAATTCATTAGATTTAGTAGAACAAGTTATTGATGATTGTGCGTTAGAAGTTCAAAATTATTTAAATGAGCAAAAATAATAACTCGTGGTTTAATACCACGTTTTATTTTGTAAAATATACACATGAAAAATAAATTCTGACCTCTTTTTATTTTCGTTCTAAAAGTCATGATTATCGGTTTTGGTGGCGGAAACGCAATAATGCCTGTGATAAAAAGCGAAGCAGTTGAAAAGAAAAAATGATTAACAATCGAAGAATTCGACCGCATGGTTATTGTCACCAATATGTTACCGGGACCGTCTGTGATTCAAGCGATCAGTTTTTTAGCGATTAAAAATTTAGGAATTTTTAAAGGAATCATTTTAACTCTTTTTGCGATCTTTCCGCACATTTTAATCGCTTTAGTTTTATATTTGCTTGCTAGCTATTTGCCAATCAACTATTTATATGCTATCAGCATTGGGGCTCTTTCAGTTATTGCTGGAGTACTTTTAAGTTTCGGATGAAGCTATATGACTAAATCAAAAAATATGATGAACACACCTTTATGACTATTAACTTTTTTGGTGACACTTGTCTTTTGTGTATTTGTCCCCTCTCCATTTAACTTACCAATTTTTGTTATGATACTTTTCTTTCTCATTTTAGGTGTAGTTGAATTTTGTTTATTCAAAAAAAGCAAAAAAATCCAAAAAGGGGACAAATAAAATGATATTAGCTATTTCTTTTTTGCTTTTAGGTCTTATTATAATTAGTCTTACCGTTTTTGGTGGTGGACAAGTTTTTATGCCTATATTTAAGTGATTTTGAGAAATTCTGAATGATAGTTTCGGGATTAGAATCACGGAAGCACAAATCGATTCGATCTTTACAATTTCGAATGTAACCCCTGGGGTACTCTCAACAAAGTTTTCTCTTTTTAGTGGGATTTTGTTTTCGAATAATTTAGATGGACAAGCACAATGGTGGGGATTCCTACTTATGTTTTTAACTTATAGTGTGTTTTGTTTACCAGCTATCTTTATTATGTATTTCTCCGCAAAATATTTAAAAAAATTTGAAGATAAAAAATATATTAAATCTCTATTATTGTTAATGAAACCCATCGTAGCAGGCATCATCATTTCTATTTCAATTCAATTATTTATTAATTGTTTATTACCTTTTATTAACTTTAACGGTTCTAAAGGTTATTTAGTCATTAATCATAATTCAACCAAAAGTTCGTTTTTCAGCGGTTGAAGATTATATGTTATTTTTGCTTATGTTCCAATTATGTTTTTATTAGGAATGTATTTGTATAATAAAAAAATATCGTTATTTTGAATAATATTAATCGGAGTCGTGAGTTCAATTATTGTTTTTATGCCGTGATTAAAGTAAAAAAGTAGCTTTTTACAGCTACTTTTTTCTATTTTCCTAAAGTTAATAAGCTTAAAAAGCTTTCTGCTTCTAGTGAAGCACCACCTACAAGGAATCCGTCAATGTGTGGTTGTGAGTGTAAATCTTCAATGTTTTTTGGATTAACGCTGCCACCATATTGTAATACTAAGTCTTGTGATGTAATTGATTTAATAAATTCACAAACGTTTTCAGCAATTTCAGGTGTTGCAACTTTGCCTGTCCCGATTGCTCAAACAGGTTCATAAGCAACGATAATTTTGCTTAAATCTAAGTCTTTTAATGAGTTTTCAATTTGTGTTCTGACAACTTCTTGAGTTTTCCCTGCTTGATATTCTTCTAATGTTTCACCAACACAAATTACAGGTACTAATCCTTTTTCAATTGCTAATTTAGCTTTATTATTTACTAATTCATCAGTTTCGTGGTGATATGTACGACGTTCTGAGTGACCTAAAATAACGTATTTAACATTTAAGTCTAATAACATATCAGCACTGATTTCTCCAGTATATGCACCTTTTTGGTGTTGTGACATGTCTTGAGCACTAAATTGCAATTCAGCAACTGTGTTACTTTGTGCAGCAGATAAATTTGTAAAAGGTAAAGCAACAGCGAAATCTAGGTTTGAGTATACTTTATCTTTGTTTTGATTATAAAGTGAAGCGAATTCTGAAATGAATTTTAATGTTTCAGAATAAGTTTTATTCATTTTTCAATTACCAATAATTACAGTTTTTTTCATCTTGTTTCTCCGTTTCTTTTAAAATTATAATATATATAAAATATTTTAAAAAAAACTAATATAAAAGGATATTGTTATGGTATTAAAAACATCCAATAAAATTGAAATAAAAAATAACAAGTTTAAACTTGATGATTGCACCCAAAATGTCCAAGTGAATCAAATTTTCAAAGTCATTGGTCCAAATAAATCTGTTAATGCTCAAGTTACTGAAATTAATAAACAAAGTGCTGTTTTTAAATTGTATGATCCTAAAATTGATGACTTTGATTTATTTGTTTTTGACCTAGATGGGACACTTTTAAATCATGAATCTGAAATTTTTGAAAGTTCAATAAACACAATTAAGAAATTAAGTCAAATTGGCAAAAAAATCATTCTGGCTACTGGTAGACCAATCTATACTGGAAAAAAATATGCTGAAGAAACTGGATTAAAAACAGAATGTGTTTTTTCAAACGGTGGTATGACTTACGATTTAATTTCAGACTCAATTACAGATTTAGTCGGTATCCCCGATGGGGGAAGCTCAAGAAATTTATGATTTCTTAACTGCTAAAAAATACGATTTTTTGATTTATTCAGAAAAGGGAATTACTTCTTTTGATGCTAAGCGAACAAATTTCATTCATCAAAGAAATTATTCTCAAATCTTACCGAATAATTATTGAGTAGGAGAGTCATTTCGGGATTTAGAAAATCATACAGTAACTAAATTTTTAATTATTTTGGATGATATAGAAACCAATACAGAAAATCTTAGATTAGAATTAAATGAATTTTTTAAAGATAAAAAAGATTCTTATTTCTTACAATCTCATCCTAAATTTTTTGACGTGATGTCTAAAACCGCTTCAAAAGGACGTTCGTTGAAAAAATTATTAGATAAGTGAAATATCGATCCAAATCGTGTTATATCTTTTGGTGACGCTGATAATGATGTATCAAATTTTTTAATCACTGGATATGCAGTAGCGATGCAAAATGGATCATTAAAAGCTTTAGAAAATGCGAATGATTCAGTCGATAATTCCAAACCTACATGATTAAGCGACTTTGTTAAAGATAAATTAAAAGCAAGTATTTAACTTGCTTTTTATTTATCAAATTTCAAAAATATCTTTTGGATCTGTGTATAGTGCGTCACCCGGTTCTAATTCATAGTGTTTTTGGAAAGGAGCAAAAATTTTCATTTGAATGTTTACTCTTTCTTTTGAAGGTGAGTGTGGATCGGTCAATAATCTTTGAATTGCAGCTTCAGGACGAGTTTTTGCTCTTTCACATCATGCGTAACCTTCGAAGAATTTTTCAATATCAAAGTCTTTTTCAGTTTTAGCAGCTTCAAGTGCTGAAATTAAACCACCTTGATCAGCAATATTTTCAGAAACAGTTAATGAACCATTAATCTTTCCGTATTTTGTTTCGTATCCGTTAAAAGCTTTAATCATAGCTTGTGTTTTTTCACGGAATGCTTCATAATCTTCTGGTGTTCATCAATTTTCGAAACTACCATTTTCGTCAAACTGTGCACCATTATTATCAAATGCATGTGAAATTTCGTGTCCAATTGTCATTCCTAATCCACCATAGTTTGCACTTGAATTTTGATTATAGTCATAAAAAGGTGCTTTTAAGTATCCGGCTGGAAAAACAATTCTATTTGATAGAGGATTAAAGTATGCATTTACTTCATAAGAAGCCATTCCTCAAATGTTTTGATCTACTTCTTTTTTATATTGAGTTAACAAATATTGATCAATGATTTCACTAAATTTATTGATATTTGATGTTAAAGAACCACCATCTTTATAATCTGTGACAGTAAAATTATCATAGTATGAATAAATATATTCAGGATATCCTACCATTGGTTTAATTTTATTTAATTTACTGATTGCTTTTTCGATAGTTTGAGGTGATAATCAAGTATTTTTTGAAAGACGGTTTTGGTAGACTTTAATTATTTTATCAATCATTTTTAAAACATCTTTACGTTCATTTTCACTAAAATTACTTTTTCCATAATATAAGCTTAGTGGTTCGCTAAATCACGAATTAGCCTGTAAATAAGCTCATTTCATTGGTTTAGGCAATTCTTTTGCACCGGTAATTGCTTTTTTGATTTCAAAAGTTATATCTCTAGTTTCAGGTGTTAAATATGATCCAATGCTTAAAATTGTTTTAAGATACATTAAATCTTTTACTTGTTCAAATGAAATTAATTCGTTGTAAATTTTATCTAGGTTGTCAAGATATTTTTTATCTGAAGAAACAATTTGATCAATTTCAGTTTTAACTAACTCTTGAGCTTGCTTTAAAAGTGGAAATTTAGTCGAAACTTTTTCCAGCTCGGTTGCTGTATAAGGGTTATAAAGTAATTCAACTTTATTTTTTTCTTCACTAGTTAATGAATATTCAACTAATTGGCGATCAGCTTCAAAAGCGTTTTTAAGAATTCTTTTAATTTCTGAATCTTTTTTACCTAAAGATTTCATCAATTTAGTTGCAGCTTCTTTAATAGTTTTAATTAAATCTTTTGCTTTTTTAAGACTGTAATATTCTCTAGATGGCAAAATTAGGGATGGTTTTGTAATTCAAAAAGTGTAAATTTTATTGTCAATAAAATCTTCTCCAACAGAAAAAACATAAGGCATTCAACTTGAAATTTTTCTTAGTAATTTAAAATTCTTTTCAAAGTCGTTTCAATCTTTTAAATTTTCGATAATTTCTAATTCGTTTTGAACAGGTGATCATCCCAATTTGGTTTGCATTTTTGTATTCTTGGCCATTTTGTAGAATTTAACCATTTCATGTATTTGATTATTATTTGGTAATTCTCTTTTGTTGGTTGATCATTCTTGAACCATTTTTATTAGTTCTTTTTCGATTTGTAAATGTAATTCAGAATATGAACTAATTGAACTTCAATCGCTAGGAATTTTAGTTTCTTTTTGTCACTTACCTGTTACATAATCGTAAAAGTCGTTTTTAATTAATTCTTTGTTCATTTATTCTCCTTTTTAAATAATTATAGTGAATTCTAGTTTAAAAATAAAAAATAGGAATTTGAATATACAAACTCCTATTAATGTTATTTTACTAAAAGAGATTCTTCATCCATTTCTTTAGGTTGAGCTACACTGATGTAGTCTAAAACAGTAGGAGCTACGTTAGCTAATTTACCATCTTTAAGTTTAAGATTTTTATCGGTTGTAATTAACATAACTGGACTACTTGTATGTTTTGTCGCTGGTTTTCCATTAGCATCTTCAGTAATTTCAGCATTACCGTGATCAGCTGTAATAAAGACAGTTACGTCATTTTGTTCAGCTCAATCCACAATTCTTTTAATTTGAGTATCTAAGAAAGAAACTGCTTCAATTGTAGATTTTAAGTTACCTGTGTGACCAACCATATCAGGGTTAGCGAAGTTCATAATTGTTACATCATAATTTAATGCGTTTGCTAGAAGCGCATCAGTAATACCTTCAGCTGACATATGTGGAGCATCAGCGTACGATTCAACTTTTAATGAATCGACTAAAATTCTTTTTGAATTTTTAAATTCAATATCGTTACCACCATCCATAAAGAATGTTACGTGTGCGTATTTTTGAGTTTCTGCAATTCTTAATTGTGTTTTTCCTGCAGTTTCAAGAACACGACCAATTGGATTAGAAATTACCATTTCATCAAATGCAATTATTGTATCAAGACCTTCGTATTTCATCATTGATACGAATTTATTGATTTTTACTGGATGTTGTGGTTTAAAGTCATAAAGTGATGAGTTAATAAAGCAATGTGTTAATTGACGAGCACGGTCTGGACGGAAGTTAAAGAAAATAATTGAGTCATTATCTTTAACAAATGCACTCTTATCTAAAGTTGAATTAATTGATGGAACAAAGAATTCATCTGTGATGTTTTGAGCATATGATTGATCGACAAAATCTAAAACATTTGTAAATGTGCTTGTAGAGTTCCCTAATAAAGCTTCATATGATTTTTCAACACGATCGAACATTTTATCACGGTCCATTGCGTAGAATCTTCCGGCGATTGAAGCGATTTTATAACCGTATTTGTCTGTTAATTTTTGCAATTTTTCAAGTGAAGGTTTAATTGATTGTGGTGCAACGTCACGACCATCACCAAATACGTGGACAGATACATTTTTTACACCGTTAGCATGTGCTGCTTCAATTAATTCGAATAAGTGATCTTCAAGTGAGTGTACCCCACCTGGGCTAAGTAACCCCATCAAGTGAAGTGTTGAATTATTTTCTTTTACTGAATCAAAAGCTTCTAAAAAAGCGTAGTTTTTTGCATAAGATCCATCTTTAAGTGCTTTAGCAATTAAAGATAAACCTGTATAAACGACTGTCCCGGCTCCGATATTTAGGTGTCCCACTTCTGAGTTTCCCATTTGTCCGGCAGGTAATCCGACAAATTCACCAGAAGCTTGAATTATACTATTTGGATATTCCTTAAAAAGCTTGTCAAAGGTTGGTGTATTTGCTAATTTAAAACCATTACCTTGTGTTTCTTCTCTTAAACCTAATCCATCTATAACGATTAATACTACTTTTTTCATTTTTGTATCCTTTTTATTATTTTGTTAAAGTACATAAATTATATTATTAAATTAACTAAACTATAAATTTTCAAATCCGATTTTGTAAAGTTGAGCGTAATAACTTTCAGAATTTGACATCAATTCTTGATGTGTACCGCTTTCGATAATTTCACCTTTTGATAAAACCAAGATATTGTCGCAGTTTTTGATTGTGCTAAGTCTGTGTGCGATAATCAACATTGTTTTATTATCCATTAAATAATTTAAAGCTTCTTGGATGTATTTTTCGGTGATAGTATCTATATTTGATGTTGCTTCATCCATAATAATTATCGATTTTTTTGAAATTATTGCTCGAGTAATAGATAATAATTGGCGTTGTCCTTGAGAAAGATTTTCACCATTATGAGTAATAACGGTTTGATATCCCTTTTCAAGTTTTTGAATAAATTTATCAGCTTTTGTTAATTGGCAGATTTTAATGATTTCTTCATCTGTGATTTGATTGTTGACGATTTTTAAATTATTCATAATTGTGTCTTCAAAAAGAAAAATCTCTTGATTAATAATGGCGATATTTTCACGTCAACTTGATTCATTAATTTCTCTTATTTCTTGATCATCAATTGTGATTGTCCCCTCTGTGGGGATATAAAATTTTGAAAGTAGTTTTGAAACTGTAGTTTTACCACATCCAGTGTGTCCAACTAAAGCTAAAGATTTTCCGCTTGGAATTGAAAAATTAATATTTTTTAGAACTTTAGTTTCGGGATTTTTAGGATATGCAAAAAACACATCATTGAATCGAATGTCCCCTCTCTTAAAGTTAAGTGTCCCCAATTGGCTTTGATCTTGATCTGGTTTTAAATCTAAAATTCTTTCAATTCTTTCTCATGATGAAATTGCATTTTGAATTTGGTTCGAAAAGTCTAAGATTTTTGAAAATTGATCAGTCATTGTGCTGACATAAATTGAGAACGAAGTTAGTAGTCCCAAACTTATCTGACCAGTTATTCCGTATGATGGATAATTATTAATTAAGAAAAATGCTCCAATACTAATTACCACTAGCTGGTTTAGTACTTTCATTATTGAGTAAGCAGAACCTGAAAGCGATCAATAAATTGAACCTCTAAATTGATTTAGTGCTTGTTTTTCATTTAGTCGCTTAAAATCTTCGAGTATTTTTTCTTGTTGTTGATGAATACGAATTAGCGGTAAAGCATCAACGATTTCTTCAACATAACCATTTAACTCACCGATTAACATTCTATTTTTTCTAAAAAACTTACGACCTTTTAGAATGATTTTAAAGAAAAATAATGATGTAATTGGCAAGATTACTAAAGTTAAAGCAGCTAAAATAGGAGCATATAAGAACATTAAAGTTAATGTAATTGAAAATGTAAAAATAACATTTATATAATCCAAAATAATTGAGTTGATTGCTTCAGATAAGTTGTCCGTATCTTCGGTAATTGACGACATTAAATCACCAGTTTTTTCGTTTTCAAAAAAACTAATCGGCATTGCTTGGATTTTTTTGTAAAGCTCTTGTCTAAGTTGATAAGGAAATTTAGTTAAACGCGGACCAATAATTTTTTCGTGAATTCATTCAAAAAATGAAAGTAAAACGTATGCAAGAATTAAAAAACCGATAAAAATGAAGTATTTAATTGTTTCAAAATTCTCGCCGATAGTATTCTGATTAAAAAATTTGTCAAAAATATATCCAATTAATCAACCTGTAAAACTTTCGAATAATGATAAAGAAATTAATAATGTTACAACTCAAAATCACGTTCCTTTACTAAAAGGAATAAAACTATATATTTTTTTAAGAGTTTTTAGTTTTTTATCTTTTTTTATATATTTGTTTTCTCGCATTATTTCTCCAATTGTGAATTGTAAATTTCTTTATAGTATTCATTATTCTGCATTAAATAATCATGATTCCCTTGTCCAACCATTTGTCCTTCATCTAAAACAATAATATTATTAGCAAATTTGACTGTTGAAATACGCTGTGCAATCATGATTAAGGTTATATCTTTTTGATTTTCAACTATGTTTTTTCTAATCATTAAATCGGTTTTATTATCTAATGCTGATGTTGCATCATCGAGGATTAATATTTTTGGATTTTTAATAATTGCCTGTGCAATAGCCAGTCTTTGACGTTGTCCACCACTTAAGTTAACACCACGTTGTCCAATAATTTGTTCATGACGATCTTGGTATTCGTTGATAAATTCTGCTGCAGAGATTTTTGTCGCATTTTCAATTTCATGTACATTAGCATGTGGTTTGGAAAGGATCATGTTATATTTAATTGAACCACTTAAAATCATTGATTTTTGAAAAACTGCTGAAATTTTTTCGTAATAAGCTTTAGTATCAATCTCTTTAATGTCTATACCGCCAATTGTGATTCGACCTGATCTAGGTTCAATTTCTTTTAAAATTAGAGAAATTATTGTACTTTTTCCCGAACCGGTTTCACCAATTATTGCTGTAAATTCGTTTTCTTTTATTTCGAATGATAAGTTTTTGATTGCGTGAATGTGTTTTTGATTTTCATAGTAAAATGACACATTTTCAAATTTGATATTTCAATTTCGAGGGACAATGTTGGTATTTCTAATTTGGATTTTAGGGACAATTTCAAAAATATCAATTAAACGTTTTGAACTAACTGTAGCTCTAAAAATGTTGTTAACTTGAAAACATAGCGAGAACACACCGGACGAAATGATTCCTAAAAAAGAAATAAATTGATAAATAATCCCAACTTCTTCTTTGATATTTTCGCTAGTGAATGCTTTTGCAATGAATCCGGCAATTATGAATACAACAATAATTCCAATTTTGTCTAAGTATTTAATAATATTTCAAGAAATAGCTGCAATATTTCAAGTTTTAAGCGAGTTATTTCTAAAATTACTATTTTTAGATTCATATTTTTGTGACTGGATATTTTCTAAATTGAATGATTTAATTAATTTAATACCATTAATATCCTGTTTTGCAGCATCGTTTAAATAGTCTAAATTAATACTTTCTTGTTTATAAAGAGGGAATAATTTTTTGATTGCAAAAATTGAACCAGTAATTAATAAAGGGATTACAACAACAATGGAAATTGCATAAATTGGTCCAATTATTAAAGCAAAAACTAATCCTCATATGATTGAAAACATACTATTAATTAGTCCACGACAAATTGTTCAAAAACCGTTTTGCATGATTTTACGAATATCATAACTAAAACGAGTAATTATTGTTGCGTAAGACAATTTATCAATATCTTCTTTATTTAAATGTAATATTTTTTCAAATAATTTATTTCTTAAAAAGATTGTAGCTAGTGTTGTAGTGTAATTTATTAATCTTAAATTTGAAAATTGGAATATAAAAATTAGTATTGCATTAATTAATATACACAAACTTAAAATTAATATCAAATTACTTGAACTTGGAACTGAGATTTTTCACATTAAAATTTCGATATATTCTTGAGTTTGACCAGCGCTAACAGTAATAAACTGTTTGACAAAAACTGGAATTAAAAGTGTTAAAAAAGGTAAAAAAACACTTAATAAAACACTCAAAAACACCAAAATTTTAATTTTTTTAGGCATTAATTTTAATAATCGAAACATAATATTCAAATTTTACACAAATTTAGATTTATTTTTATTTGTAATTATATAATTACACTATAAGCATTTTAATTACTTTCTTACGAACTTTAAAAGAGGTTAATAATGAATTTAATATCTAAAAATAAGGATGATTTAAACCAAGTTGCAAGGACAATAATTGATATTTTGCACAAAAATAAAATTCAATTTTTATTATTAAGTGGTGAATTAGGTGCTGGCAAAACTACATTAATACAAGAAGTTGGTAAAGAATTAGGTATTAAACAAAAAATCACTAGCCCAACATTCAATTATATGAAAGTATATCCTGGACTAGTCCACATAGATGCGTACAATTTATATGGTACACTTGATGAGTTTGAAGATTATTTTGAAGATAATATTGTCGCCATTGAATGAAGCGAAAATTTATCAGAAAAATTCAAAAAATATGTTCAAATTAAAATTTATGTAAATAACGAAAACCACCATATTTATGAAATAAAGGAGTTTAATTAATGTATTTTTATTTAGATACAACATCAAGAGATTTTGTTTTAGCTTTATATGATAAAGATTTTAACTTAATTGACTCTGTTTATTTAAAGGAGTATCCAAAGAAGGTTCATTTAATTGTTAGTGAATTTCAAAAAATGATTGATAAAAATCAAGTACCATTTGACCAAATTTTAGGTTTAATGACAAATTTAGGTCCTGGTTACTTTACCGGTTTACGTTCATCATTAGTGTTTTTTCGAACACTTGCAATGACTTGAAATGTCCCTATTTTCACGATTAACTCATTTGAAATTCTAGTTCAACAAAAACCATTACAAAAACAATATTATTTAGATGCTCAAGGAAGTAAACTCTTTTATTATGAGAATATGTTTGATGTTGTTGATGTTAATAAAATTGATGTAATTGATTCAATTGAAGTGGAGATAGACAAAATAGATTTTAATCATTTAATTCAAAATATGGTCCAATATTTAGAAAAATTTGACAAGAACACAGATGTTTTGGACATCAAACCATTATACGTCAAACAACCACAAATAGGAGTTAAGAAATGTTAATTTTAGGAATTGAAACAAGTCATGATGATACATCTATAGCTCTTTTAGAAGATGGTAAAGTTATTGATATGTTAAGCATTTCGCAAATTGATATATTCAAAGAGTTTGGTGGTACTATACCAGAAATTTCTTCTCGAGAACACGTTAAGAATATCGCTTTAATTCATGAATATTTCAAAAATAAATACGATTTATCGAAAATCGATTATATTGCTTACACAGAAAAACCAGGACTAATCGGAACCTTACAAGTGGGATACCTTTTTGCAAGTGCTTTAGCAATCGCTTTAAAAAAGCCAATAGTCCCAATTAATCACTTAGACGGACACTTTTTCTCTGCTTCAATTGACCATGAAATAAAGTATCCCGCACTTTGTTTGTTAGTTTCAGGTGGACATACACAATTGATTTATGCTAAAAATATCTTTGAAACTGAAATTATTGGAGAAACTTTAGATGATGCTGTTGGAGAAGCTTTCGATAAGGTTGCAGTTAAAACTAACTTAGGTTTCCCCGGCGGGCCAATTATTGATAAAACTTATCAAACATATTCTGGTGATTTCATTTCGTTACCACATCCAGTAACTGAAAATGAGTTGGATTTTTCATTTAGCGGACTAAAAACAAGTGTTTTAAATCAAATTAACAAAGCCAAAATGAAAGGTGATGAAATTGATTTAGTTCAATTAGCCTGTTCGTTTCAAGAATCTGCAATTTCATATTTAATTAACAAAACAAAACTAGCACTCACCAAATACAAAGTAAAAACGTTGATTTTAGGTGGTGGTGTTAGTGCGAATAAAGAGTTGAGAAAAAGGTTTCAAGAGTTACATGATTATGTAATTGTCCCCGATTTGAAGTACGCGACAGATAATGGGGCTATGATTGCTCAGACCGCATATCTGAGATTAAAGGAGAAAAATGTATAAACCATCTGTTATTTTTATTGATTTAGACGGCACTTCTTTGGATCATAAAACTAATGACGGTCGTTGAAGAGCTAGTCAAAGATTAATTAATATTATTGAAAAAATTAATCAAAAAATCCCAGTTGTTGTTTTGACTGGTCGTGGCGAAAATGCAGAAACATTTGAAATTCTAGAACAAATGAAAATAAAAAATGCAATTTTGTGAAACGGTGCAAAAATTTTCGCGAACAAAAAAGAGATTTATTCACAAAGCATCAAAAAGGAAGTGGTAGAACAATTATTTGATCTAGCTAAAAAAGAAGAAGCAACAATCGTATTTAATTCACTAATGAATTCATATACATATACTACATCTGCAATAGCTCAAAAAGATCTATGAGAAAGACGAAAAGTGCAAATTCTACCTGATGATTTTAAACCGAATTTCGATGTGTATAAGGTTGCAATAACTTCGAACACGAACAGAACGATTCAAGATTTTATTAAAGAGTGAAAATTAATTTTCAATGATGAATTAACAATCACTGACACTGGAGTACGAAGAACGTTTTTAGAAATTACGGGCAAAAACGTAAATAAAGGGACAGGTGCAGCGAAATACTGCGAATTTTTTAATCTTGATTTATCAAAATCAATGCACATTGGAGATTCGATGAATGATTCTTTTGTAAAGGGATACGTTGGGACAGTTATTGCACTTAAAGGTTCTGTTCCGGAATTTATTGAAATTTCCGATCAAGTGACAAAAAATGAATTTGACAATTTTGGATTAGCTGAATTTTTAGAAAATAATATCGATTTAAACTGATAAAGGTTGTGTAATGGAAGTTATAAAAAAAGGATATACAAATATTTCGTACAAGGACGGTAATTTATTTAAACAAGAAAAAATTCTAAATGGATTTAATCATAATGTTTCTTATCAAGTTTTAAATGAATTAGATTTTGTACCAAAATTTATTGAAAATAATGATAAATTTGTTGTTTGAGAATATGTTAAGCATAGTAAATTTCAAATTACAAAAGCAAGCTTGTCTAAAATTGCACAAAACCTACTAAAATTACATCAATCGAACTTAATTTTTCAAGAAAATTTTATGTTGAAACGATTAGAATTCTTTGTGCAAGAAATTAAGAAATTGAATCGTTGAACAGATGTTTTGGAAAAATCTTGGGGACAAGTTAAAAAAATATTTCAAACAGATAATAATGAACAGGTACCAATTCACAATGATTTATATTTTTCAAATATTTTGATGGAAGGTGAAAAATTGTGATTTGTCGATTGAGAATATGCATCTTTAGGAAACAAATTTTATGATTTAGCTCTTTTTGTGTGTGCAACAGATCTAGATAAGTTTTCTGAAAAAACTTTTTTATCAGAATATGGTGTAAGAGATTTTTATAGCTATTATCAACAAAAATTAGTCGCTTATTTTTTCATATTAACTTGAGCATTAGCGAAAAAGGAAATTCCAATTAATGATAAATTTTTTGCAAAGAAACTTGAATTATGGTCACAGTTTATTTTAAAATTGGATCAATTAAGGGACAAAAACTACTCTAAAATTATTTTCGTTGATTTAGATGGTACTACCTTAGATTACTACAATGGATACCGAAGTGCAGCAAGTGAACAAATTAAACTGTTTTTTAATGATTTAGAGCAGAAAAATATTTTAATTGTCCCAGCAACAGGAAGAGGGGACTCTCATATAACTCGTGAAATAATGAGTGAGTTAGACAGGGACAATTATATTCTCTCGAATGGTGCGGAAATATTTATTGGCAATGAACAAATTTTTAGTAGTGTTATTAACAAAGAAATTTTGATTTCACTTTTAAAAATTGTTAAAAATAGTAACTGTTTATCATTACTTAAAATCGATAATGATGAAGTTTTATATTTTGAAAACGAAGAAATTTCACAAGATTTAAAGTTTTTCGAAAATACAAGCAGAATGAATTTAGAAGAGATTCAAAAACAAAATGTATATCAAGTTTTAATCTGAAATAAAGACATTCAAGTTATTAATAAATTGCTGAAAAAATTAAAAAATGATTTCTCAGATGTTTTAAATATACATAGTTCTGGTTCCAAAGATGATTTTATTGAAATTACAAATTTAGATACTTCAAAAGGAGCTGCGGAAATTATTTTTGCAAATTTATTAAATGTCGATTTAAAAAACACGTATCATATTGGCGATTCGCTTAATGATGCTAGTCCTAAAAATAAGGTTAATAAGTTAATTGCAATGGCGAATTCGTCACCTAAATTATTAGAAATTGCAGATATTAAAGCTGAATTTGACAATAAAAATAGCGGAATAATTAATGTTATTAAAAAATATTGTTTCTAGGATTTTAGTGCTTCATTATTAAATTTTTAAAAATTTTTTAGATTTTTGAAATTATGACTTTTTGGTAAAATATATATGCTAATTTACACAATGGACGGGTTCTAGTTGAAAGGCTAGACTTAGGTTGGTTTTAGCGCTAAAATCATAAAATAATTAATAATCAAAAATGAAAGGAAATTAAATTATGGCTAAATTAGATTTTGACCGTAGTAAAGAACACGTTAACGTTGGTACAATCGGACACGTTGACCACGGTAAAACAACTTTAACAGCTGCTATTGCTACTGTTCTTTCAAAGAAAGGTTTATCAGAAGCTCGTGATTATGCTTCTATTGATAACGCACCTGAAGAAAAAGCACGTGGAATTACAATTAACACATCACACATCGAATATCAAACTGAAAAACGTCACTATGCTCACGTTGACTGTCCTGGTCACGCTGACTACGTTAAAAACATGATTACCGGTGCTGCTCAAATGGATGGTGCTATCTTAGTTGTTGCTGCAACAGATGGACCTATGCCTCAAACACGTGAACACATTCTTTTATCTAAACAAGTTGGTGTTCCTCGTATCGTTGTTTTCTTAAACAAAGTAGATATGTTAGAAGGTGAAGAAGAAATGATCGATCTTGTTGAAATGGAAGTTCGTTCACTTCTTTCAGAATACGGATTTGACGGAGACAACGCTCCAGTTATTCGTGGTTCTGCTGTTAAAGCTCTTGAAGGTGATGCTAAATATGAAGAAGCAATCATGGAATTGATGGATGCTGTTGACTCATACATCGAAACACCTGTTAAAGAATTTGACAAACCATTCTTAATGGCTGTTGAAGACGTTTTCACAATTACAGGACGTGGAACTGTTGCTACAGGACGTGTTGAACGTGGAAAATTACAATTAAACGAAGAAGTTGAAATCGTTGGATTACATCCTACTAAAAAAACAGTTGTTACAGGAATCGAAATGTTCCGTAAAAACCTTAAAGAAGCTATGGCTGGGGACAACGCTGGATTATTACTTCGTGGAGTTAACCGTGAAGACATCGAACGTGGACAAGTTTTAGCTAAACCAGGTTCAATCGTTCCTCACACAGAATTCGAAGCTGCTATTTATGTACTTAAAAAAGAAGAAGGTGGACGTCACACACCATTCTTCAAAAACTATAAACCTCAATTCTACTTCCGTACAACAGACGTAACAGGTGGAGTTGAATTTGAACCAGGACGTGAAATGGTTATGCCAGGTGAAAACGTTAACTTAACTGTTAAATTAATCGCTCCTATCGCGGTTGAAGAAGGAACAAAATTCTCAATCCGTGAAGGTGGACGTACAGTTGGTGCTGGATCAGTTACAAAAATTATTAAATAATTTTGAAATTAATTTTAAAAACACAAAGATTATTCTTTGTGTTTTTTATTCGTGATGTCGGGACAGTTAAGCGAGATATTGGGACTTTTTAGAGAAAATATTGCAGACTAAATATTTTATTGTGATAAATTAATGATTTTACCGAAGTTGTTCGATATTTTTAATACAATTTTATAGAGAGGTTTTAATGATTAAAAAAATAGAAAATTTTCAATACGATAATCTTAATTTAGAATATTTAAAAATCGATAATAGCAAAGAGAAGAATTTAATTTTTGTCCACGGATTTTCTTCCGAATTTAACTATTTTACAGATTTATTTGATAATTTTAGTGATTATAATATCTATGGTTTAAACATGCCGGGACACGGTAAAAGTGAATTTAATTTTGATAAAATGAATCTACTTTATTTCAAAGATATTTTTATCAATTTTGTAAATTCTTTAAATATTAAAAATATTACTTTAATTGGCCACTCGATGGGAGGTGGTATTGCTATGATGGTCGTACCACAATTGAAAAAGATAATCGATAAAATAATCTTAGTTGGTCCAATGAGTAGATCGGGTTTATCGCGTGTACAAGAATTTGAAGAATGTTTCTTTCCAAGAAATATTAAAGATTACCAAAAATTAGTCAATTTATGTTATTATGATCCTAATATAATTTTGCTAAATAGCGAAATTATGAATAATGTGTCTAATTACTTAAAAACATCAAAATCTTTAGATGCAGTTTACAAATTAGGTCACAGTTTACCAAATTTAGAGAACATGGATTCAATTGAAACAGGTTTAAAAAGTTTTGATAAACCTTTATTGCTTATTTATGGAGAAGCTGACGGTATTATTGATTTGCAAAATATTGACAATTATTATTTAAGTTGTAAGAGTGACGTTGAAATCGTAGTAATTAAAAAATCAGGTCATTCAATATGAAAAGAAAACAAAAAAGATTTTATTGATCAAGTTAATCGTTTTTTGAGTGAAAAATAATGAATTTTTGGAATTGAGCTTATAAGTCGATTCAGTACAACGAATGTGGTTTTAATCAATTATAATATATATTATGGTTAAAATTTTTCTAGTCTTTTTAATACTACTTTTACTAATATTATTGTTTTTAAGTGCACTTTCGTTAAATTTTAATTTTATTAATGATAAAGTAAAAAAGATAAATTCTGATATTTCACTAAAATGACAACAAACAAATAGCATCCTTTTTCGTTTCAAAAAAGCTTTAGTCCATCATAAAGAGTTTATTTCAATTTATAATGAATTAGATGAATTAAATCATTCATTATCTAAGAAAAAAGATTTTTTAGAAGAAATAAATTCAACCTTGCAAAATAGAAAGAAAAATTTTTGAAATTTCTTTTTTTATTTTAATTCATACAAAAAAATTCAAAAAACATATAAAACATTTGTTCAAGATTTTGATAAATTTAATAATTTATCTAGCGATTTAAATAACAAATGAAATACTGTTGAAGAAATTTGAAGTAAATTATTAGCTATTGCATTCTCATGTCGCGATTATTTAAATGCTAATAAGATACTTTTAAAAAATAGTTATAAAACTATTATGGACTATGTTAATGTAGTTTGTGCAGAATTAACCGAAATTGAAAATGAAAAAATTAAGGCTAATTTTGATAATATTGAGCAAAAATTGCATAATTTAGAGCAAAAAGTTTTTAATTTATTGAAAATAACTTTACGTTCAAAAAATTTAGAATGATCGTTATTTGAAAATTTACCTGAAATTTGCAAAAAAAGCAAAAGTCATAATTTGTATTTGTTGAATATTCAAAAAACAATTGCGAATATTCAACATTCATACTCAAATGAGATTGATTTTAATTTAGAAACTAAGATAATTGACTTGTATATACTACTTTTAAGTTATTTTAATTCTAAAGTTGTTAATAGCAAAATCATGAAATTCATTGAATCGCAATTAAGTAAAATTAAATTAATTATTCATTTCTATGACGAATTTATTAAATTTGAAGAAATTAATGATAAAGAATTTTTAGATACAGTAGAAATATTAAGAAAAATTTTGACTGAATTTGAAAATAAAAAAACAAGAGGTAATTTCGAGAATACAGTTACTTATTTTATTGCAAATTTAACAAAAACTCAAAATATTGTTAATTCAATATTAAAACCGGAAGTTCAAAAAGAAATAGTTTTGAAAAAAAGTTTTTTACAAACTCAAGATTTATATTATGAATTGTCAATTCAACCAATTTTGAGACAGGATGAGTCTTTAAGAGATCATTTTGAAAAATTAAATATAATTAAAAATAAATTTAATATTCAAAAAGCAAACATTAACGATTTAGATGAATGAATAAATACAATTTCTTTTTTAATTAACCGTTTTGTTGAGTTAACTACTTATAAAAATATGTACGACGAATTATTTAAAAACAGAATTCATTTATATATTGATCAAGAAACACGACACTCTAATTCGTTTGAAAAAATTCATAATATTTATTTAGATAAAAAATATGATTTAGCTTTTGAGAAAATGATTAAATTTTTAGAGAAAAGAGAGAAAAATGGAATATAACAAAATTTTAATTAGATATGCAGAGTTAGTTTTAAAAGGTAAAAATAGAAGTAATTTTATTAATCAATTAGAAAGAAACATTAAGAAAATAGTTCAAGTTCAACCTGAAACTGGTTTTGATAGAATGTATATACCTTATTCAGAGCAAAATCTTGAAAAATTAAATTATATATTTGGTATTAGTTCTTTTTCTCCTGTTTATGTTGTTGATTCTAAAATTGAAAAAATTGAGCAAGCGGTTTTAAATTCTCTTGAAAAAGATTCTAAAACTTTTAAGATTGCAGCTCGTCGTAATGATAAAAAGTTCGAGTTAACTAGTGATGAATTAAACCGTAAATTAGGTGGATTAATTTTAAAAAACACTAACTTAACTGTTGATGTTCATGATCCGGATCAAATTATTTATATTGAAGTGCGTAAAGAAAATACTTATATTTTTTCAAAATATTATGAAGGACTTGGTGGGTTACCGGTTGGTTCAAGTGGACGCATTTTACATTTAATTAGTGGTGGAATTGACAGTCCAGTTAGTGCTTTTAAACTCATGAAACGTGGGCTGAAAGTTGAATTTTTAACTTTTATTACACCACCACAAACTGATGAAAAAACTGTATCTAAAATTCGCAGACTTGTTCAAACATTAACAAAGTATCAAGGTAATTCATCGTTAATTTTTGCCGATTATTCACAATTAATGAATTATCTTGCTATGACTTCAAATCAATCATATAAAATAACCTTAATGAGAAGAAGTTTTTATCGTATCGCACAAGAATATGCGATTAAAAATGGATTTTTAGCGATTTCAAATGGTGACAACTTAGGTCAAGTTGCATCTCAAACAATCGAATCATTAGTGACTATTGGAAGCGTTACAAAAATGCAAATTTTTAGACCTTTATTAACATATGACAAAAATGAAATCATTGAAGTAGCTCAAAAAATAGGTACATATGACATTTCAATTGAAAAAGCAAATGAGACTTGCGAATTATTCGCTCCAAAAAATCCTACAACCAAACCGTCTCTTAATGTTGTTGAAAATTTAGAAAAAGAATTGAATTTAATTCCTGATTTAGAAAACGATCTTTTAGAAAATGGTCTAGTTTTTGAAAAAATTCAAATTTAAAATTCATTTAGTTTTAATTTGATTATGTTATTTAATTTGCTCTAAAAAAAGAAAAATTAATTATTTGAAAAAAATTTTTCATGTATAATATTAGAGCAATCTGGGGGGATAGCAAAGCGGCCAAATGCGGGTGGCTGTAACCCACTTTCTTCGGATTCGGGGGTTCGAATCCCTCTCCCCCCACCATTTTGCCCCATAGCCAAGCGGTAAGGCATCGGGTTTTGGTTCCGACACGCGTTAGTTCGAATCTAACTGGGGCAGCCATATCACCTTTATGGTGATTTTTTTTATTCTTTGCAATTTTTTTCCACTTGTTACATCTTTATAAATTTGAATTAATAATAATGTAAAATTTAAATATTAACATTAAATAAAGAAATTATTTAATCAAATTTTAAGGAGTTAAGAAATGAACTTTGTTAATCAAATTTTAGAAAAAGTGAACAAAATAAATTCACCAAAAACTATTGTGTTAATCGATGGTGATGATCCAAGAATGATTGAGGCAGCTAAAAAAATTAAAGAAACTACTAACATTCAAACTTTATTGTTAGTCGAAAAAGAAATTCAACCTGTTGATGGTTTAAACTTTATTAATATTTTCACAGATTCAGAAAAAATAAACGTAATGATTGAAAAATACGTTGAATTAAGAAAAGGTAAAGAAACACTTGAACAAGCACGTCAAGCAGTAGCTACAAGACCAGTTTATGCGATGTTGCTTTTAGCATTAGGTGAAGTTGATGGTGTTGTTGGTGGTTTAGCTTATCCAACATCTGATATTTTAAGAGCTGCATTTAAAACGATCGGACCTAAAAAAGGAATTAAAACAATTTCTTCAGTAATGATTATGCATAAAGAAAATGAAGAAACGTTAATTTTTAGTGATATTTCAGTTAATCCAGAACCAAATGCAGAACAACTAGCTGATATCGCTGCTAATGCAACCGAATTTGCAAAACAGTTAAATTTCGATCCAAAAGTTGCATTTTTGAGTTTTTCAACTGACGGATCTGCAAAAACAGATAAAACTTTAATGGTTCGTGAAGCGACTGATCTTTATAATCTAAAACATCCTTCTACATTAGCTTTAGGAGAAATTCAATTAGATGCTGCACTTGATTTAAAGGTAAGAGCTGCAAAATATAAACGTGATTCTTATTCAGAAAAAAGTAATGTTTTAATTTTTCCTGATTTAGGAGCAGGTAATATTGGATATAAATTGGTCCAAAGATTAGCTAACTATGGTGCAATCGGACCTGTAGTAGTTGGTGCTGCCAAACCTGTTAATGATTTATCTCGTGGATCAAGTGTAGAAGATGTCTACAACACTATTTTAATTACTGTATTACAGTCAGAAGGGACAAATTAATGAAAAAAGTTCTTGTTATTAACGCTGGAAGCAGCTCAATTAAGTTAACGCTTTTTGATAAGGATACGCTAGAACCTTTAGCATCTGGTTTAGCTGAAAGAATTACCTTACCAATAGGTATGGTAACTTTAAAATTTAATGGTTCAAAACAAGAGCGTGAAGTTGCACTTCCTGACCATTCAGTTGCAGTTCAAGTGATTATTGACATGATGATGTCAATGCAAGTAATTAATGAAGTTAATGAAATCGAGTATATTGGCTTTAGAATTGTCCAAGGTGGACCATATTTTGATAGATCTTCAAAATTGTCGGAGCGTGAAATTGAACTGATCGAAAAAGTTTCAATGTATGCCCCTCTTCACAATCCTGGAGCAGTTCAGGCAATTAATGCTTTCAGAAAATTTATGCCACATGCTAAATTATCAGCTAATTTTGATACCGCTTTTCATACAACAATTAATAAAGTTAATTCAACCTATCCTATTCCTAGAGAACTGAGTGAAAAATACGGAATTAAAAAATATGGAGCTCATGGGATTTCACACCGTTTTATTACACAAAAATTATCAAATATTTTAAATAAAGATAAAGTCAATTTTGTTAACTTACACATCGGAAATGGTGCTAGTTTATGTGCTGTTAAAGATTCATTATCATTTGATACGTCAATGGGATTAACTCCTTTAGCTGGTATTATGATGGGGACAAGATCTGGGGACATTGATCCATCAATTCACCAATTTGTCTTAAATGCGACTGGAATTGACATTAATGAATTTACCGATATTTTAAATAAAAAATCTGGACTTTTAGGAGTTTCCGGTGTTTCAAGTGATATGAGGGACATTGTAGGGGCTGCTCGTTCAGGTAACGAACAAGCACAATTTGCATTGGATTTATATTCTCAAAAAATCGCAGATTACACAGCTATTTATTTAAATAAAATAGGACCTAAAATTGACGCAATCGTCTTTACTGCAGGTGTTGGGGAAAATAGTCCCTATGTGCGTCAAAATGTTTTAAGCAGATTAAATATTTTAAATATTAAATTAGACAACGAATTAAATTTCAGTAAAATTGATGATTTTAAACTTATCTCTTCACCTGAAAGTTCAATTCCTGTTTATGTAATTAGAACTAATGAAGAATTATTAATCGCACAAGATGCATTAAAATTATATGAGTAGTAAAATAGCTATTTATCCCGGTTCGTTTGATCCGTGACATCAGGGACACGAACAAATTTTATTAAAAGCTTTAAAACTTTTTGATTTTGTGTACGTAATAGTTTCAATTAATCCTGACAAAAACAATCAAGGAAACATTCAACAAAGATATCAAAATGTGTTCAAACAGACACAAAATATCAAAAATGTAAAGGTTTTAATTAATGAAAAAGATTTTATTGCTAATATAGCAAAAAAGCTAAACTCTAATTTTATAATTCGCAGTGGTCGTGATATTCAAGATTTCACATATGAGTTGGAATTAGCTGCTGGTAACAAAATTTTAAATCCAGATTTAGAAACTATTTTAATTATCCCGAATTATGATGATATTAAATTTTCTTCAACATTAGAAAGACATAAGGAGAAACTTAAAAATGTATAAATTTGTTAAATCGTCTTCTTCTCGTGAAAATTGATATGATCATCATGGTTATGAGGTTTGTTTTTGAGGCAGATCGAATGTTGGTAAAAGTAGTTTAATAAACGCTTTGACACAAAATGGTAAATTAGCAAGAGTTTCTAAAACTCCAGGACGTACTCAATTATTGAATTATTTTGAGAATGAAAAAGGTTATGTTTTTGTCGACTTACCTGGATATGGGTATGCTAAGCTTTCAAAAGGTCAAAAGGAAAAAATGTTGTTAATGATCGATGAATATCTTCGTTTTTCGACAAAAATAAGATGTTTATTTTTATTAATTGATAGTAGAACAAATATAACTAAAAATGATTGAGAAATAATTGAATATTTAAGATTAAATAATATAGTTTTTAGTTTAGTTTATACTAAAATTGATAAGTTGAATCAAAAAGAGAAGTCAAAATTATTGCGAACTTTTAAAGAAGAAAGTCAAAAAATAGGTGATGTTAGCTATTTCATGGTTTCTTCAGAAAAAAATATAAATATACAGAATTTGCAAAATCATATTGACTCAATATTTGAAAATCATTAATAAACAGGAGTTTCGATGAAATTTAAAAATAGATTAATTTTATGAAGTGGAGTTCTAACAACTTCTCTTGCTTCTTTAGCTGTTTCATCAGTTTTATATCATAAATATGGATCAAAAAATTTAACAAATAAAGATTTGTTAATTGAGAATGGTTCAGATCATAAAACAATAATGAATTTTGAAACTAGAATTTCACTAGATTCATTTATTTTTTCTGTTGATCCAAAACAAGTTGAGTCATTAAAAAATGATTATGCAGGAAATTATGTCACTGATACTGATTTAATTTTTAAAAATAAAGCTACAGCTCAAGATATGTTCAATTATTGACGAAATATGCTGTTTATTAGCGATATTGGTAATGAAGGTGTGAAATTATTTAATCTTAGAACCGCAAACTTAACACCTATTAATGTTTTAAAACAAGATTATACTTTTTCGTTTATATCATATGCTAACGACCTTAAAGGTGAATTGATTTTGAAAATGACAGTTACTAATAAAAATGATTCAAAAGATCAAAAAGTTCAATATTATGTTCTTGACGGATTTAAAAAACTAGAGTCAAAACAACCTTTTGCTAGTTATATTGCACAAAATCCAACTATCGTAATTAACTTAAATGGTTTTGGGGAAAGTAAAACATTAAATGTTGGTGAATTTTTAGATAGTTTTTCACTTAAAAGCACCGACGAGAAAGTTCAAATTCTTAAGAAAATTTTCACTTTTAAAGGGATAGCTAATGATGGTGTAAGTGTCCCAGTTAAATATGAAGACTTACAATTAGATAATGCGAATAATTCGCTAAAAGTGAAATATGATGTTTTATCAAACATTTATGCTGCTACTACGGACAATAATAATGCTAAAGTCCAAATGAATTTAGGATCGCAAAAGATTTTAGATGTTGACAATGAAATTGTCAAAAAAATTTACAGTTTAAGTGATCAGATTAAATTTAAACCAAAAGATAAATATCAAACTTGATCAGACATTGAATATGGAAAATTAAAAGTGAATACATCAAATTTTATTGAATATAACACTGTGGACACTAACTGAAATTCTTTAGAAAAAGACGGGTATCGATTAGAAGTTAAAACAATTAATATTAATGATAAAGAACAAAACGTAGAGTTTAATTATAGAATTTCAAAAAACGAGGCCGCTCTTTATGTTTACGACGGTAAGTTCAAAGTCCCAGTTAGCGAATTTAAAGAATTTCAATCAAACAACAGCTCAAATTCTAGCGAAAGTTAATTAAAAAATATGCGTTTAAACATCGCATATTTTTTAATCAACTTTTTTAATCTCAGCAATTTTATCAATATTTGCAACGATCAATTTAGATTTTTCGTGTAATGTATCGATCATTTCTTCAAATGAATTTTCCACAATATTATTGATAATATTGTCAATTTGCTCTATTATTTGAATAATTTGATTTTTTAGATCAATATTTTCTAAGTTTTCGACATTTGCAAGTCAAAGTGATTTGTTAAATTGTTTTCTTAAAAGTGATTCGTTATTTTTTTGAATTTCACTTAATAAATTTGTCAGTGCGTGACTATGACCGTGTTGCTCATCATCTTCTTCATGCACTTCTATTTCGTCATGTTCATGGTCATGTTCGTCATCGTCGTGGTGCTCGTGATTGTCCTCAAACTCCTCTGCATGAAAAATATCTATTTCAATTTGGTTTTTATATTTTTCAATATTTTCCTGTCATTTTTGATCTAAAACTGGTTGATTATTTAATGCATCCGAAATAATATTTTTTAAAAATGAATTTGAGCGATATGTACCATTGTATTTGTTGATTAGTGAATTTAAACTATTAATATTATGTAAATAGTTACCTTCGATTAGTTTTTCGTTAAAGTTCTGAATTAGTTCATTTTTTCCTGCAAATTCAATTTCATTTGTTAATTGAATTAACTTTTGATATAAAGAAATTAAGTTATTTTGTGACTCAACTAAATTTTCATCAATGTCTTTTCCATAAAATAAAACTAAAAAATTATTATATTTATTTGCTTGTTTTTTTGGATTTAGATAACTTGATTTATTTAAGTATTCATTGATTATTTCTTTCAAATTTTGATCTGCTGTTTCAAATAGTTGTTTAATTTCTAATAGTTGTGGATCAATTATTTCTTCTTTTTTGGTTGGTCCACATGCTGCTGAAATCATTATTGGTAAAGCAGTAGCAGAACCTAAAACAATATAATTAATTAATTTTCATTTTTTCATAGTTGAATTATAACACTTTATTAAATTAATATTACTAAAATGTAATATTAAAAAAATAAGATATTTAATATATTTTTGAGTCATTATTATTACTTTTTATTTATTTATATGTATAATATCAATTATGAAAACTTTAGAGAAAATAACTCCATTAGAAGAAGACTTTGCTAAGTGATATACAGATGTTGTTAAACAAGGTAATTTAGTTGGATATGGACCTACAAAAGGTACATTAGTTTTTAAACCTAATTCATTCGGAATTTGAGAAATGATTCAAAAAAACATGAATGAAATTTTCAGATCAAAAGGTATTCAAAATGTTTATTTACCTTTATTAATCCCTGAATCATTATTTGAAATTGAACGTGACCATGTTGAGGGATTCAATCCTGAATTAGCTACAGTTACTCATGTCGGGGACAAAAAACTAAGTGAACGTTATTTCATTAGACCTACATCAGAGGTTTTATTTGCGGACGTATTCAAAAAAGAAATTGAATCATATAAAGATTTACCAATTATTTATAACCAATGAGCCAATGTGGTACGTTGAGAAAAAACAACAAATCCATTTTTAAGAAGTCGTGAATTTTTATGACAAGAGGGACACACCGCTCACGCCGATCCTTTTGAAGCTCGTAAGTTAACCAAGGATATGATTCGTCTTTATGCTAAGTTTGCCAAAAACTATTTAGCTATCCCGGTTGTTGTTGGTAAAAAAACTCCTTATGAAAAATTTGCTGGAGCTTGCTCTACTTATACAATTGAGGCCATGATGAAAGATGGTCGTGCTCTACAAGCTGGGACAAGTCACTATCTAGCGCAAAATTTTTCAAAGGCCTATGATATTGAATTTAAAGATCCAAATAATGAGTACGTTTATGTGTACCAAACTTCTTGAGGTGTTTCAACAAGATTATTAGGGGCAATAATCATGACACACGGGGACAATCGCGGAGTAATTATCCCGCCACGTGTAGCTCCTTATCAAATTGATTTAATTGAACTTTTTGCCGAAAAAAATCCTAAAGTTAAAAAAGTATCACAATTCTTAAATACAGTTCTATCAAGAAAATGAAGAGTCCGTATCGATGCAACTGACAAAGCGCCTGGGTACAAAGCTGCGAATAGTGAAATTCAAGGTGTACCACTTAGAATTGAAATTGGACCACGTGATTTAGAAAATGATAATGTTACAATCGTACGTAGGGACACTTTAGAAAAAATTACGGTTAACTATAAAGAAGTTAAAAACCACATTAAAAATATTTTAGAGCACATTCACAATAATTTATACGATTCAGCACTTGCAAGATTGGAACAAAATACCGTTTGAGCTTATGATTACGATGAATTCAAAAAACTTGTAAGTCAAAATAAATTTGTGATTATTCCATTTTGCTGTTTAGATGAGGCTGAAATGCAAATTAAAGCAGAAACAGGTGCGACAGCAAGATGTATTCCAAAAAAACTTAAAAAACCTAAAAAATCAGTCAAATGTATAATGCCTCAATGCTATAGAAAAACAAATCGTTACGTTTTATTTGCTAAAGCGTACTAATTAATTTAAAAAAATTCCATATTTTTTATGGAATTTTTTTAAATTCAAATTTAGTATTTTTTTTACGTGTATAATCATTTTATGTCGTCTAAAAAATATTCATATAATGATCAAAACTTTAGCAATTTTGCACAAAATATTGACTTACCATTTTTAGAATCTTTTACCTCAATTATCATGAAAGAGGAGATGGAAATAGAAGAAAAAGATGGACAAAACTACTACCATGTAGACTATATTTTTGACGAAAAAAGGATGCCAACACCGTCTGATTTGTTCGCTTTTTTAAACTTTATTAGTTCAAAAAATCCTCAAATTGTACCACATATTAGCTTTAAAACTGATTCAAATGTAAGTGTGTCTAGTTTACCAATCACAAAGGATTTTATTATTTATTTATTCAATTTTTCAAAAATTTTTAAGGATGCTTTAGTTGAATCAGAACTGTTTTATAGTGATGAAAGTCAAAGTTGAACTTTGGTAACTAATATTTCTAATTTCAAAGATATTGATAAATTCGTTGCAAAAATTAGCAAGATGCTTCGAAACAGCGGATTTGTTGATTTTTCAATGAGCGTTGAACAAAAAAATCTCCAAACTATTGAAGAAATTTCTTCAATCGAAATGAATAAAGATATAGATTTCTTGAAGCATTTGGAACAAAGCAAAAATGAAAATGAACTTAAAGAAAAAGTTGCACAAAACAAATGAGATTTTAGAAGTCGAAAAAGCAAAGAGTATATTAATTTAGAAATTAGCAAAATCAACGAAGAGGAAGAAATACCTAACAACTTTTTCGTTAATACTAAAGGTTTAATTTTTAAAAATGATTATACTGTAACTCAAAAAGGTTTCCATATTTACACATACAGTATAACTGATCATACTGATGCGATTGAAATTAAACATTTTTTTAGAGAACCAAATCCTGATGGTTTAATTCCTGTTGGTAAATACATTGAAGTTTTTGGTACGGTAAATAAAAATTATAATAATGCAAAACAAATTTATGCTGATTCCATTGTCATTACGGATGGTGATGTGCAAACTCGCGAAGATAATGCGAATTTGAAAAGAGTTGAGTTATCTGTTAGAAGCAAAATGAATACTATGGACGGTTTACTAAAACCTGAAGAAATTGTTTTAGCAGCTAAAAAATTCGGACACAAGGGAGTTGCATTAGTGGATTCTGACGGTGTTCAAGGATTTCCTGAATTTTATAGTAGTTCTAAAAAACACGGTGTCAAACCAATTTATGGTGTTTCCTTTAAGACAACTTTCGAGAATTTGGGGACAGTTACATCTAATTTTCCAAATTCAACCTTAAGGGACTATGATTATGTTGCTTTCGACATTGAAACTACAGGATTGTCCCCAAAAGTTCATGAGATTATTGAATTTGGGGCTGTTTTTATTAAAGATAATGAAATTATTAATAAAGAGCAGTTTTTTATTAAAGCTCAAAAACCATTGAGTGCCTTTACTTATGAGTTAACCAAAATTAATGACGAACTTTTAGAAAAAGAGGGGATTAGTTTAGACAAGGGACTTAAACGGATTTATGAAATTTTGAATAATAACGTCGCGATTGCTCACAACGTTTCATTCGATAAAAACTTTATTTTTGAAAAATTTAATCAAAATAATATCCCTTTACCAAACACTACATTTTTAGATACATTAATGGTATCTAGAATCTTATTTCCTTATAAAAGAAGTCACTCATTAGGTTCATTTTGTCAGAATTTAGGAATTGATTACAATGAAAATGAGGCTCACAGAGCTGATTATGATGCGGAGGTTTTGGGGAAAGTTTGAAGAGCTTCACTTTCACAGTTAAGCAATATTAATATTAATACTTTTGAAGACTTATATAATTATAAGTCCCCAGAATCATATTCAAAATGATCACTTAAAGAAGTTACAGTTATCGCTTTAAATCAAAAAGGTTTAAAAGAATTGTTTGATTTGGTTACCTTAGCACAAACAACTAGATACTACAATACACCGAAATTATTTTTTAGTGATCTAAAGAAATCACCAAATTTATTAATTGGATCTGGTGCACTTAAAGGTCATTTAATTGACGCTTTATTATATTCGAGCGAGCAGGAACTTGATAGTTTAATGCCGTTTTTTGACTACATTGAAATACCTCCAGTTCAGGATTTCAATCACAAAATTGAATATGGTGATTTTACTAAAGTAGAAATAGAAAATTTATTATTACATTTATACAAAAAAGCAGTTCAATGAAATAAAATTCCTGTTGCTGTCGGTGATGTTAGATATGTTGATGAAAAAGATCAAATTTTGCATAAGATTTTAGTTCATTCAAAAGGGATAGGTAATGAGGTACACTATCTTTTTGAGCGTAAACGAAAAAATAATATTCGCATTCCAATGCAAAATTATTTAACAACAGAGGAAATGAAACAACAATTTTCATTTTTACCATCTTCAAAAATTATTGAGGATGTTGTTGTAAATAACACGAATAAGATTGCAGATATGGTAGAAGAAATTGAAGTTATCAAAAAAGACTTATATACACCGGTTTTTGATAATTCAAAACAAAATTTACATGATTTGGTTTATAAAACAGCTCACGAAAAATATGGTGAAAATTTACCGACAATTGTTAAAGAAAGAATTGAAAAAGAATTAACTCCGATTTTAAAATACGGTTTTGATGTTGTATATTGAATTTCGCACAAATTAGTTAAAAAATCAGTTGATAATGGTTATTTAGTTGGAAGTCGTGGATCGGTAGGATCTTCTTTAGTAGCGACTCTAAGCGGTATTACAGAAGTTAATCCTTTAGAACCACATTATATATGTCCAAAATGTAAACATTTTGAATTAGCAAATATTCCAAGTATTAAAAGTGGATTCGATTTAGATGATAAGAATTGTCCAAATTGTGTAGATGTAATTATGGATAAAGACGGTCAAACCATTCCTTTTGAAACATTTTTAGGTTTTAATGCTGACAAAGTACCGGATATCGATTTAAACTTTTCTGGGGAATATCAATCAACTATTCATGCTGAAGTGCGTCGTTTATTTGGGGAGAAACACACCTTTAGAGCTGGGACAATTTCGACTGTCGCAGCAAAAACAGCATATCGTTTTGTTAAAGAAATGGTTGAAGAACAAAAGTGAAAAATTTCAGATTCTTTTGTGGAGTATTTAGCATCAAAAATAGAAGGTGTAAAGCGTACCACGGGACAGCATCCCGGCGGGATAATTATTATTCCAAAGGAATTTGATGTAGAGGATTTTACTCCGGTAAATTTCCCTGCAGAGGAACCAAGTAGTGATTGAAAAACCACACATTTTGATTTCCATGCAATTCACGATAATGTCTTAAAACTAGATATTTTAGGTCATGTGGATCCAACCGCGATTAGAATGCTAGAGAACTTAACAGGGATAAATGTAAAAAAAGATATACCGAAAAAAGATCCTAAAGTCATGTCTATTTTTACTTCTACAGAAGCATTAGGAGTGAAACCAGAGGACATAGGAGGGGACAAAACTGGGGCACTGGGTATCCCCGAATTTGGAACTCAGTTTGTTCGCAAGATGTTACAAGAAGCAAATGCTCAAAGTTTTGCAGATTTAGTATCATTATCAGGTTTAAGTCATGGTGAAAACGTATGATTAAACAATGCACAGTCATTAATTAAGGAAAAAAATTTCTCTTTAAAAGATGTTATTTGTTGTAGGGATGACATCATGGACTACTTAATTAATAAGGGGATTGATCCATTATTTTCATTTAAGATTATGGAGCAAGTGCGTAAAGGAAAGGGGATTAGTGCTGAACAAGAAGAAGAGTTAGTGAAAAATTCTGTTCCTGATTGATACATTGACAGCATGAAAAAAATTAAATACATGTTCCCTAAAGCTCACGCGACAGCTTATGTTTTAATGGCTTGAAGAATTGCTTGATTTAAAGTTTATTATCCTTTAGAATATTATGCAACCTATTTAACAACTCGAATCGAAAACTTTGAAATAGCTACTATGATTAATGATGATAAAAAAGCAACTAAAATTCAACAAAGAATTAAAGAAATATTAGATAAAGATATGAAAGATCGAACAACTAAGGAAAATAAATTAATTCCATGTTTTGAAATTGCTCGAGAGTTGTACGCAAGAGGTTTTTCTATTTCTAATATTGATTTACATCGTTCATTAGATACACAATGAGTGGTAGATCGTGAAGCTAAAAAATTAATTCCACCATTTTCAACAATTGATGGTCTAGGAATTAGTGTTGCTAAGTCTATAGTTGATGCTCGTAATGAGAGGGAATTTATTTCAGTTAATGATTTCAAAAAAAGAACATTGGTTAATAATACTCAAATGAAATCATTGCGTGACTTAGGTGTTTTTGAACAAGTTAATGAAACTGATCAATTAATTTTATTTAATGTTTAAAAATAATATAATTTACTCAAAATAAGTAAATAAGGAGATTCATATATGTCATTTTTTTCAAATTTGTTTAAATCAAAACAGCAAAATAGTCAAGTTTTACTAGTTTCACCAATTAAAGGAAAATACGTTCCGCTCGAAAATGTAAGTGATCCGGTTTTCGCGTCGAAAAGCATGGGACAAGGTTTTGCAACTAGATTTAATGAAGATTCAGGAGTAGTTTCGGTTTTTTCTCCTATTTCTGGAACTATCGATAATATTTTTCCTACAAAACATGCTATTGGAATAATTTCTTCAGATAAAAAAAGTAATATATTAATCCACATGGGGATTGATACTGTTACTTTAGATGGTAAAGGTTTTGAAGTGTTTGTTAATGAAAAAAGTAAAATTAATGCTGGAGATTTAATTGCCAAGATAAATTTAGACGTTTTAAAAGAGAAAAATTTAATTTCTGACATTATGGTATTAGTTTTACCAGACAGTGAAAAATTAAACATTTCACCTATTTCCGAATTAAATGCTGAGCAATCTGTAGAAGTAAATGAACCTTTATTTGAAGTACGCTATTAAAAATTCGTTTAGCTGTAATTTTTATTACAACAAAAGTTAAAGAAAGAGTCGCTTGACTCTTTCTTTTTTTATTTTATGAAATGTTTGATGAAAGATGCGATTTCTAAAAACCATTTATCAACTTTTTTTACATTTAAATAAATGAAAAATTCTATATAAAATTGAACAAAAGTTTTTTCTATTTATTTCGACTATAAACGAGTCAAAGAACGAAAAATTTTTAAAAAATAAGAAATAAAATAATCTGGAAATTATTGCTTATAAAATTTAAATAACCTGAGTTTCAAAGTTGGAAGCTCAGGATGAATTGAGCTTATAATTCTCTCCTTTCGTAAAATGAAAAGCAAGTCGTTACTGACTTGCTTTATGTCATTAGTTTACATCGTTCACCAATTCACTATTTGGTTAAAAAGTTGTATCTGATTTTTTCAAAAGTTTCTTTATCAAAATTAATTTCAACAATTTTAAGACTAAAATCAACACTAGCTCCAGCACATTTCCCGGTTATGAGTTCAAAAATAGAGTTGTCAAATGAAACATAATCATCATTACGATTTTTTCCGCAAGAATCAAAACTTTTATTTTCCCCAATTGAAGGGAAAGAACTATAGTTTTGAGTATCAGAAATTATTTTATGTTCATATAGAACATTTGGAGCGTCGCAAATAGCTCATATTTTTTTGTTTTTAAATTTCTTAATTATAGATAAAGAAGTTGAATCATGTCTTAATAATTGTGCTCCAGGACCACCTGGAATAAAAACAGCGTCATAATCATCTATTGATATTTCGTTTACAGTTTCTATTTTTACTAGATTATTTGAACCGGTAATCATTTTATAATCAGGATTGTAATAAGTAAAATAGCATTTGTTGGTTTTAGATAAAACTGCAATGGTCGAAACTAATTCAGTTTCATTAAAATTATTATGTAGTATGACAAGAATGTTCATATTATTTTTTCCTTCTGATAATATTTTTTCAAATGAATAAAATTAGTAAAAATAGCGGCAATATTACTAAAATACAAAATGTAAAAATATAGATTTTTAGTCACATTTTGTTTTCTTTTTCTTTTGAAAGATTGACTTTTTCAAATATTTCGTGAGCAGATTCACCAATATAGTTGATTAAATCATTTTGTCTTTTTCGATCATACATTCACACAAATGTATATATTCCAATAGCGGATAATAAAGCAATAATTGAAAAGACTAAAAATAAAAATGGCGATCCATTATAGAAACTCATTAAGAATTGTCTTACATCGAATGTAAAATATAGTTGTGATTCTGGTGAACCAACAACAATTTTTCCACTACCTGCTTCATCAGCAATGAAATAACGATATAGTAAAAATGTAATTAAAGTAAAAAGACCATAGTAAGTTTCAAAGAAAATTACTAATCACATTAAACGAACGTTTTTAATTATTAAATTATGATATGTTTTATGAAATAAAACGTTAGCACTCGCGTCACCACTTGAAAAACTTTCTCGTAAATTTTTCACGACTCTCGATCAACTTGTATAATCAATTGAATTTTTAACTAATAAAATAAAACTGATAAATAATAAAATACCAAATAAAATAAAAATACCAGCTGCGCTATATTGTTTTAAAGTTGGAATAAATTTAGTTAATAAAACAACCAATAAAGATGATAAAAAAACAACTAACCAAAAAATAATACTAATAATTCTGATGTTTTTTTCTTTTTTAATTATTCTAAATGTGCTTGGAGGTAACTGTCCTTTTGGATCTCTGTCCAAAAATTGATTCCTATTTAATGAATTATTAACATTTTTGTTGTCTACTATATTAATACTAGCCGTGTTGCTCATAGGTTTTAATTTCATATTCAACTCTCCTTATATAAATAATTTTAATTTTTTTATAAAAAGTTTAAAAAAACAATTTTTATTTTATTTTTTAGAAAAAATATTTTGTGTTTTTTCTCTTTGTGTTATCATATTTAAGCAAACCGCTTTAGGTGATGCAAAATTGTTCTTTGAAAACTAGATATACAAAACATGACAGTCAATTTTTTCGAGAGTTTGATCCTGGCTCAGGATGAACGCTGGCTGTGTGCCTAATACATGCATGTCGAGCGGAGTTCTTCGGAACTTAGCGGCGAATGGGTGAGTAACACGTACTTAACGTACCCTTTAGTTTGGGATAACGACTAGAAATGGTCGCTAATACCGGATACTTATGTTAATCGCATGATTAATATATAAAAGAAGCGTTTGCCTCGCTAGAGGATCGGGGTGCGTAACATTAGCTTGTTGGTGAGGTAAAGGCTCACCAAGGCGATGATGTTTAGCGGGGTTGAGAGACTGATCCGCCACACTGGGACTGAGATACGGCCCAGACTCCTACGGGAGGCAGCAGTAGGGAATTTTCCACAATGGACGAAAGTCTGATGGAGCGACACAGCGTGCAGGATGACGGCCTTCGGGTTGTAAACTGCTGTTATAAGGGAAGAAAAAATCATAGAGGAAATGCTATGATCTTGACGGTACCTTGTCAGAAAGCAACGGCTAACTATGTGCCAGCAGCCGCGGTAATACATAGGTTGCAAGCGTTATCCGGAATTATTGGGCGTAAAGCGTCTGTAGGTTGTTTGTTAAGTCTGGTGTGAAAACTTGGGGCTCAACCCCAAATTGCATTGGATACTGGCAAACTAGAGTTATGTAGAGGTAAGCGGAATTCCTTGTGAAGCGGTGAAATGCGTAGATATAAGGAAGAACACCAACTTGGCGAAGGCAGCTTACTGGACATACACTGACACTGAGAGACGAAAGCGTGGGGAGCAAACAGGATTAGATACCCTGGTAGTCCACGCCGTAAACGATGATGATTAGCTGATGGGGAACTCATCGGCGCAGCTAACGCATTAAATCATCCGCCTGAGTAGTATGCTCGCAAGAGTGAAACTTAAAGGAATTGACGGGGATCCGCACAAGCGGTGGAGCATGTGGTTTAATTTGAAGATACGCGTAGAACCTTACCCGCTCTTGACATCTTCCGCAAAGCTATAGAGATATAGTGGAGGCTAACGGAATGACAGATGGTGCATGGTTGTCGTCAGCTCGTGTCGTGAGATGTTCGGTTAAGTCCTGCAACGAGCGCAACCCTTGTCCTTAGTTAGATGATCTAAGGAGACTGCCCGAGTAATTGGGAGGAAGGTGGGGACGACGTCAAATCATCATGCCTCTTACGAGCGGGGCAACACACGTGCTACAATGGACGGTACAAAGAGAAGCAAGACAGCGATGTGGAGCAAATCTCAAAAAACCGTTCTCAGTTCGGATTGTAGTCTGCAACTCGACTACATGAAGTCGGAATCGCTAGTAATCGTAGATCAGCTACGCTACGGTGAATACGTTCTCGGGTCTTGTACACACCGCCCGTCACACCATGGGAGCTGGTAATGCCCGAAGTCGGTTTTGTTAACCACGGAGACAACTGCCTAAGGCAGGACTGGTGACTGGGGTGAAGTCGTAACAAGGTATCCCTACGAGAACGTGGGGATGGATTACCTCCTTTCTACGGAGTACAAAAAAACACTTTTAAGTGTTATCAACGACTTTTACTGACTATTATTTTTAAATTTGTGTTATGTTGCTATTGTTAAATAGTCCAATAGTGTATATCTAGTTTTGAGAGAACAATCTCTCAAAATGTTCTTTGAAAACTGAATAGTATATTAAATAAAATTAATATAACAACGACATCAATTAAAACAAATGTCTATTTGTTTTGATACCGAGTTAATTATTAATTAAAATTAATAAATAATTTATTAAAATGTCTTGAATAAACATCAACAATAGGAAAATATTGTACTTTTAAATAAGTAAGAGTTTATGGTGGATGCCTTGGGTCTGGAAGTCGATGAAGGACGTGATTACCTGCGATAAGCCTCGTGGAGCTGGATATGAGCTACGAAACGGGGATTTCCGAATGGGGAAACCTAACCGAAGTAATGTTCGGTTGCCTTGTAATGAATAAAATAGTTACTTGAGCGAGACACGTTGTGAACTGAAACATCTTAGTAGCAACAGGAAGAGAAAATAAATAATGATTCTATCAGTAGCGGCGAGCGAACGTAGAAGAGCCCAAACCAACGAATGTTGGGGTTGTAGGACAATCTATATGAAGTTACAAATCTATATCATAGCAGAAAGAGTTGGGAAACTCTGGCATAGAAAGTGAAACCCTTGTATGCGAAATGGTATGGACTTCTGATTGTATCCTGAGTAGGGCGGGGCACGTGAAACCCTGTCTGAATCTGCCGGGACCATCCGGTAAGGCTAAATACTAACCAGACACCGATAGTGAACTAGTACCGTGAGGGAAAGGTGAAAAGAACCCCGGGAGGGGAGTGAAATAGATTCTGAAACCATTTACTTACAATTAGTCAGAGCCCGTTAATGGGTGATGGCGTACATCTTGCAGTATGGACCGGCGAGTTATGTTAACATGCGAGGTTAAGTGGAAAAAAAACGGAGCCGCAGAGAAATCGAGTCTTAATAGGGCGTTTAGTATGTTGATATATACCCGAAACCATGTGATCTATTCATGAGCAGACTGAAGCTTGGCTAACCCCAAGTGGAGGGTCGAACCGTAGTACGCTGAAAAGTGCCCGGATGACTTGTGAATAGTGGAGAAATTCCAATCGAACTTGGAGATAGCTGGTTCTCCTCGAAATAGCTTTAGGGCTAGCGTGTGATGTTAAACTTTGGTGGTAGAGCACTGAATATGGAATGGCCGCGCCTAGCGGTACTGACTATAATCAAACTCCGAATACCATTGTGTATTATCATGCAGTCGGAACCGGGGTGCTAACGTCCCGGCTCGCGAGGGAAACAACCCAGATCGTCAGCTAAGGTCCCAAAATCGTGTTAAGTCAGAAAGGTTGTGAGATTTCATAAACAACTAGGAGGTTGGCTTAGAAGCAGCCATCCTTTAAAGAGTGCGTAATAGCTCACTAGTCAAGAGATCTTGCGCCAATAATGTAACGGGAGTCAAACACGATACCGAAGCTACGGGTACATCTGTACGTTAGAGGAGCGTTCCTAGGGCGGTGAAGCTAAACCGTGAGGATTAGTGGAGCGTTAGGAAGTGAGAATGCCGGTATGAGTAACGATTCGTGGTGAGAATCCACGACGCCTATTGGGA
Organism: Mycoplasmopsis pullorum; assembly: GCF_001900245.1. Lineage (NCBI taxonomy): Bacteria > Bacillati > Mycoplasmatota > Mycoplasmoidales > Metamycoplasmataceae > Mycoplasmopsis > Mycoplasmopsis pullorum. The sequence continues at coordinate 592,740 of NZ_CP017813.1, forward strand.
AAGGTTTCCTGGGGAAGGTTCGTCCACCCAGGGTTAGTCAGGACCTAAGGAGAGGCTGAAAAGCGTATCCGATGGATAACAGGTTAATATTCCTGTACTATCTATAATTAGTGATGGAATGACGGAGAAGGATAACAATACCCATTATTGGATTTGGGGGTAAGCAACGACTGGTCAATGTAGTTAAATGCGCATTGTATAACCGGGATTTGTGATGCATAGTGATTTATTTCACGAATTTTGTGATTCCATGCTTCCAAGAAAAGTTTCTAAGCGTTATAAAATTATAGGTACCTGTACCGAGAACGGACACACGTTCCCAAGATGAGTATTCTAAGGCGAGCGAGAAAACCAATGTTAAGGAACTCTGCAAATTGACCCCGTAAGTTCGCGAGAAGGGGCGCCCATTTTGATGGGCCACAGTAAATTTTGAGGGGCAACTGTTTATCAAAAACACAGCTCTCTGCTAAACCGCAAGGTGATGTATAGGGGGTGAAGCCTGCCCAGTGCCCGAAGGTTAAATGGATGCGTTAGCTTATGCGAAGCGTTGGAATGAAGCCCGGGTGAACGGCGGCCGTAACTATAACGGTCCTAAGGTAGCGAAATTCCTTGTCGGCTAAATACTGACCTGCACGAAAGGCGCAATGATCTCTCAACTGTCTCAACATTGGACTCGGTGAAATTATGGTCCCAGTGAAAACGCTGGGTACCCGCATCAAGACGAAAAGACCCCATGGAGCTTTACTACAACTTCGTATTGGAACTTGGCCTAACATGTGTAGGATAGGTGGGAGACTATGAGATTATGACGCTAGTCATAAAGGAGTCAACCTTGAAATACCACCCTTGGTATGTTGAGTTTCTAACTTGCCGCCGTTATCCGGTGGGAGGACAGTGCGTGGTGGGTAGTTTGACTGGGGCGGTCGCCTCCTAAAAGGTAACGGAGGCGTTCAAAGGTACACTCAATACGGTCAGAAACCGTATGCAGAGCGCAAAGGTAGAAGTGTGCTTGACTGCGAGACCTACAAGTCGAGCAGGTGCGAAAGCAGGACTTAGTGATCCGGCTGTACGTCATGGAACGGCAGTCGCTCAACGGATAAAAGTTACCCTGGGGATAACAGGCTTATCTTGCCCAAGAGATCACATCGACGGCAAGGTTTGGCACCTCGATGTCGGCTCATCGCATCCTGGAGCTGGAGTCGGTTCCAAGGGTTTGGCTGTTCGCCAATTAAAGCGGTACGCGAGCTGGGTTCAGAACGTCGTGAGACAGTTCGGTCCCTATCTGATGTGGGCGTTGGAATATTGATGAGAGCTGCTCTTAGTACGAGAGGACCGGAGTGGACACACCGCTGGTGTTCCTGTTGTTTCGCCAGAAGCATAGCAGGGTAGCTAAGTGTGGAAAGGATAACCGCTGAAAGCATCTAAGTGGGAAGCCTCCTCAGAGATAAGTATTCCCTTGAAATTCCTTGTAGACTACGAGGTTGATAGGATGGAAGTGTACGTGTAGTAATACATTCAGCTGACCATTACTAATAAATTGATAGGTTTAAAAGTGAGATAATAAGTCAATTCATTTTAGTAAATTTTGATTATACTATTCAGTTTTCAGAGAACATGGCCCGCTGAGGGTCTTTTTTTATTTTTTGTTAAGTTTTGTACTTTTGTACCTTGAGTTTCCAAGTTTCAAATGTTACAAAAATAAATATACCTATAAAAAAGCATATTTATTTTTTTAGTATTAAAATTACATACATAAATTTAGTTCATGCATACCAAAAAGTCTTTATAAATTTTGATATTTTCCTTATGGTCTGGAGAAGCGAGCAAAATATATAAAGAGCAATGAAAGGTAGAAGGAGGTTTTAGAACTTTAAAATCATCAATTGAAATTAGACCTATGTATGTTTACAAAGATGAACATATTCAAGCTCATGTATTTTTATGTTTCTTATCCCTTATTGTTATAAAATACTCAATTTATAAATTAAAAAAATTCTATAAAGATAATGGCGAAATTCAAAAACTCACAATGGATATGTTTTTAGATGCATTAAGACTTATAACAATAAGCAGAAAATGAGTTAATTATAAATTTGTAAGCACAATTACAGACAACTCAGATCTATCACATGAAGAACTAAACAAAATACACAAAGATTTTGGATATTTAATTAATCTATCATTGTAACTTAAATAATAAAAAAAGCAAATACGTCTTATTTATAGGTATATTTGCTTTTTTTATTATTTTAACTTGGAAACACAGGAAGGACTCTGTTTTGTAGGGTTATTCGCTATTTTTTAGTTTTAAAAGTGTCAAACTTAGACAAAATGTATAGAAAATTTTGTAGTTTATACGAGTATTAATATTCTAAGCTTATAGTTACATATTTTCAACAATGTGTTTGAAATTATTATACATTTCCATCAATTCAGGATCTAAGCAACTTCTAGTGACATCAAATTTTTCTACAATTTTATAATGAATAGCTTGTTCAATAACTTTTACCATATTTAATGCTTCCATAAATTTTTTGGTCGGTCTCTTTTGTTCTTTGCTTTTTTTGTAAAACTCATTTAACTTATAAAAAGAATATTTTAATACAACGATAACTAAGAAACACAATAATATATGCATTTCAATATATTGAGTTTTGTTAAGGCAGGTGCAGCTTGAATAGTATCTCTTAAAAGTATAAAAGCATCTTTATCTTTTCATTCCTTTTGGTGTGTTTGAGAATTTAATCTCATTTCTTTAAAAGTTCTTTTAGTAACGATGTTCGGGGTATCTTTAGATTTATATAGTTCTTTCATCTCGTTAAGACATTGTTATAAACTTTTTGGTATAACTATTTTTTCTTCGAGTGTTTTATAGTGAATAGATATTCCGCTACCATGAACTGACATAGTTATTTGAATTTTTTCTTCATAATCTCATTCTAAATCATCATCTTCGACATAACTAAGAACAACAACTCTTTTATCGAAGTAAATTAAATGATTATCTGTTTTTGATAATTCTTTTATTTTTTTGAAAATTGTATTTTTGTGTTTTAAAAGTGTTTTTTAATAATCATAAATTCACAAGTCTCTGCTGTCTAAATAACTTTAACAACGGTTTTTTCAACAGGTATTTGTTTTCACAATCTCTTTTAAATCAACTCAGCTTCCTAACCCTTTACCAGGCTCTTTATATAATGTTATTGAAAGAGTGGTTCTTTCCGGTTTGCTTCTCTTTTGTAAAATATATTTTTCCATATTAATAAAATACTATTATTGTGCACAACCTTATTAAAAAATAAATTATTATTCTTTTTTACGATGTATCTTTTTCATATTTTTCGACCAAAAAAATAACCAAATTTCTGAAACTTTAATGCTGTTTCTTTTATCGAAAAATCAACGAAAAAGTCCAAGCACTCTATATATAGAGTGTTAAAGTTTTGGTCAATTCCGACAAAATTTAAACCAAAATTTATTTTATTTTCATAACATGAGAATAAGTGTGCGGATTGTGAGATATCGAAATTTATTGAGCTTTGTCGTCAGCAAGCGAAATAAATTGAGATATCGAGCATATCCGCTATCCTTTTGGAAAGTTATGAAAATAACTTTCCAAAACATCTCAAGCATAAATATTCATTTACACTAATATTTTACAATAATAAAATAACAATCATTTTATTTAAAATTCAATATATTTAAAAAAAACGTAAAAAGCACTATAAAGGTGTTTTTACGTTTTTTAATTAAATTAAATAATAATTATTAAATATATTAATATATTCCGATTATTTAATTAATATTTAAATATTTATATATATTATCAATTATTAAAAAAAATAAAAATTTTTTACCAATAAAAATTTTTATTTTTTAATATTAAATATATTAATAATAAGAATATATATTAATACTTATATATATTAATAATAGTAATCAATTGTACCATAATTAAAATATTAGTGAATTGAAAATATCAAGAATTTTAACTATGAGAAAATAAGCACAAAAACATAAATTTAAAAAAATATTTTGGAGTTTTAAAAAAAGTGTGTTAGAATATTTTTGTAAGGAACGAGTGAGACCGTTTTGTTACAAACTAAAAAACTAATTTTATATATTAGGTTTTATATGGTTTGTCTTAATTTGGGAAACTCGTTTATGAGTTTCCTTTTTTGTTTCTTACATCATAATAAAAAAAGGTATAAAAAAATACAACCCCTTAAGTGAGACGCAGGGTTGTAGCTCATTAGATGAGCATTATTATTATAGTGTAAATTAATGAACTGCAAATAAATTTTTTAAATATTTTCCCTGCGGGAAAGTGGACAATGTTAAAAAAAAATATTACAGAGTTAATTAATGAATATATTAATCAATTAGAGAATCCAATTACCAAAAAGAATTTTAAAACTATATTAAATAAATATGTCGATAATTTAGACTATTTAGAACAAATTGAAACTATTAAAAACTCAGATTTAGCACAAAATACAAAAGGAATATACACAAGAATTCTTAAGAGTTTTTATGTGTATTTGCATGATAAACACGGTTTAGATGTTAAAACATCAAAATTCAAACACATTAAAGAAGTTCCGACTAAACGCAGAGCTTTTACAGATTATGAAATTGAAGAGATTAAAAACGTCATTAATCGACGTAGAGATGAATATTCATTCTGATTTAATTTCTTAATTCATAATGGTTGTCGTGTTCGTGAGATGCTTAATTTAAACGCAAGTGATTTTAATTATTATGAAGAAACGCAAACATATAAAGCGTTCATTTCTGCCCTAAAAGGTGGTAACTTAAGAGTCTTTGAAATACCACAACAATATAACCATAATTTTCAAGATTTCTTTAATAAGAAAATTACATATTATGCATTGGGAATAAGATTCAAAACCTTAATGCGAACATTAAGCAAAAAACTTAATAAACCTGAATTCGAACATCAAACCCTACACTGTTTTAGAACAACATTTATTACTAATGCGGTGCGTGATGGTTTTTCAATTTTTGAAATTTCTAAATTAACTGGTCACAAATCCAGCTTATCGGTTAATAGATACGTTCAACTAACAGCATCTGATGTTTGAGATAAATATAAGAATCATGTAACTCAAAACCGAGCAGAAATTGAAAAAGCAATATTAGACATTGTAAGTGATATGCAAAAAAGAGCGAATTTATAAAAGGATAAACATGACAGAAAAAGAATTAGCACAAAATTATTATTTATATTTAGAATTTGAACCGCTTTTAAAAAAAGAAGTCAAAAGATTAAACAAACAAATAGAAGAAATTAAAGCGACTATAACAGGTAAATGTAAATGGTTGAAATTCCTAAAAAAGGAACACAAAGCAATTAAGGAAATTCAAAAACATTTTCGTTTTAAGAATATAAGTATTAAGACAACTCGAAACGTTTGGGTTGTGATCAATAATAATGTGAAATTTTATTCAAGTTTGAAAAATATTCAAACAAATACACCAGTTTTTGCTCCTGCTTATTCGTATGTTCAATTAGAGAAAGTTCTTTCTAAATTCCCGTTATTTACCGGAGCAGATTTTGAAATTCCAAATAACGAAATATGTGACGAAGTAGATAAATACCACTCAATTATGTGACGTGAATTTAACCAAGTTATTACATTAGATTTTCAAGAGCTAAAAAACAAAATTGATGAATATTATGATAATACAAATGGTTTTATTTAAGGAATACGTATAAAATGAATAAAAAAGGTCTTAAAATCAATTTTAACAGCAAGGACGCACAAACACACAACCAACCAGCTCAAAGCGTCTCCATGACGCTTAAAACGTCACTTGACAACCTAATTGAACACGTTGTTACACTCAGTTCGATTTATGATGAGCAAATTTATGAATTAAGAAACAAAACTAGAGAATTAAAAAGAGAAGTTAACCAATTAAAAAAAGAAATGAAAGAGATTAAACAATGACAAACACAAAAAAAAGAATCGCACAACTAGAAAAAGAAAACCAAGAATTAAGAGAAAAAATTGAATTCCATGATTATTTATTTAAAAAACTAAACCCTATTATTAAAGATTTAAAGAAAAAGGTTTTTTAGCAAAATGAAAAAAATAAAACTGCCAGGTTTGAATGTGATACCAAGTTTAAAAAAAGAGCTTTGGACTCACAAATACGTAATATATGATACATTTGATTTATATTTATGACCACGCACACAAAGGTATTTAGTTAGTTGAATGGAAAAGAATAAAATTCCTTTAGATCAAATCAACGAATACAAGGAAATCATTTTTAAAAGTCAATTTTTTAACTATAAAAGGGAATTAAACTTATTTAAGCGATTAAGTGAAAAAGGGTTTAAGGTGCAGGTTACGAATGACCTTATCGATACCGTTTATAAAGTTGATTTATTTGCAACTTATAAGGATCAAAAATTCTTTATCCAAGTTAAACCAAAAACAAGCAAACTAGATGAATCGTATTTAACGCGTTTTAAAATGTTTGCACAAAAACATAATGCAATCCCCTTAATTGCAATACCGGACAATTTAGCGACTTTAGATATATGATTTTTCTGAGATGTAACTGATAAAAAGGAATTAAAAGAAAGCAATAAAATCCATATCTCTTATTTAGATGAATACAAAAGAAAAAGCAACCTAGTTTAAAGGTTGCTTTTATATTATTTTTTGAATGGTTTTTTTGTATGCAAAAGAATTTTACGAAATTAATTTGACTATATTCTAATAATCTAAAAAAATAACAATGGAAACTTAATGAATGGACTTAGTCCTTATTAATTATATAATAATTAATAAGAATTTTTATTTTTTTCTGAATTTTTTGCGTTGCATGTAATATGCTTGCTCTAATAATTCGAATTCATGTGCTTTAAGTTTATCATCAAAAATAATATAACTTAAACAGCTTTTTTTGGTGAATGCGAAAAATCATCTTAATACTCTAAATCATGAATGCATATCACTCCTAAAGTTCTAAAATATCAGAAACAATTTTTTTAATTTTTGAGTCCACCCCGTTATTATCGACATATATTTTGAATGCTTTCATTAATTTCGCGTTTTGCTGGTTTGTTTCACTAATACGATTATTTGTCTCGTTTAACATTTTTAAAATAGTTAACAAATTTTCGCTATCCGTGTGTTTTTCTGCTTCCTTAAGTGTTATGCTGTTACCTATACCGGTAATGCTGGTATTGTGATGCTTTTGCTTATTAATTCTGCGGTTCTTTAATGCATAATAAACAATAAAAGCAATTAAAACTAATAAACTACCTACGCCACCAGCTCCGATAAACTTAAGTGCTTCGCTCATAAATTACCTCCTTTTCTTTTTTGTGACGCTTCAATACTGATAACCCCATCCCCTTATTAATGGGTTTAATCAAATGGTCTTTATGATGTTCCACCAATTGTAACTCATCTGCTTTTATTAAAGGTTGTTATTCTATTAAATAAATAATTTATCCTGTTATTAATTTGGGAAATTAACTTATTCGGTCCTCTAACTCTTCAACTTTATCCTGTAGTTCATTTACGGTGTCGTTTAAACTTTCCCACATTTTATATCTACCGGCAGCACGCAAAAAGTCTTTGTAGTCTTTGACAGTAAGAGTTGGTATATTTCTTATAGCTTCATCGGTTGTTGATGTATAGAAAATCATTATTTTTAAATCTGCACCCTCATATTTTTTGTTGTCTAAGTGAATTCAAAATTCAGCTTGGGGCTTAAATCTGTAAAATGGACAAATGTGAGTGATATTTTCTATTATGTCTGCACCCCTTGTAGATGGTGCATGTTCTTGGTCATCATGAGATACCTCTCTTAAAATTCAAACATGTCAATTTAATAAATCACGCACGTCGGAAATTGATCAGTTAACAGGTAATGAATTTATTTTAAAGGTGTCTACAAGAACATAAACAGGAAAACCGTTGAAATATTGACCAGTAAATATATCGGTATTGACATTACTTTTAATATTAACCACAGGATTCAGTGTTTGTGATACTTGTGGGACGTCTTCATAAGATACATTCCCTGAATCATCAACTTTAATTAATTTAGCACCGTTAGAATTAGGAAGCTCAATTCGACCACCAGCGCCGACCCCAGACCTTTCTAGTGCTTGTATTCTTAAATTACTTTGACCTAAATTTTTTGCAACTGCTTCGGTTCGTGCTTTAGCTTCAGTTAATTCAGCATTTAAGTTCTCAACATCACCTTTTATCTCTTGAGTGGTTTGAACATTTTGATCTAATGATGTTTTAATTTCTTGTGCTTTATTTTCCATTTCAGCTAATTTATTTTTAACTTGAATAAAATTCGTGTCTTCAGTATTATTGACACTTTCGTATGTCACGGTGCCGTTGCTTACTTTTATTAGTTTTGCACCATTTGAATCCGGTAATTTATTTTGTTTAGTTGTTATATTTCTTTTATTCGTATTAACTTGATTTTTGGTCTCTTGTAAATCTGAATTGATTGAATTAGCTAAATTATCAATCCGTGTTATTTCACTACGGTTATTGTTTATATTTCCTTTATTATTTTCCGCAGCTCTAGCAGCGTCATCTGCTTTGCTTTTTGCTTCATTAGCAACATTTGAAACGCTGCCAATTGACCTAGCATTTGATTGTATAGATGAAGTTAATGAGTTTTTTGCCTCTTTTCAATCTGAAAGCAATACAACTTGGTCGGTGACTTTATCAGTGTCTAAAGTTGAGATAAAGTCTTCTAAACCGGCATTTAAAAGTGTTCTAAGAGCAACAGGACTAAGGAATTGCTCAGTAATCAAAAAGTCCCTTTCATTACCAATGATATTCACTCCATTAGTTGCTAATATTGTCCGGTTATATGTTTCGGGAATCTTACCACTTACACATCTCCAGCTAATTTCCATATATATCGCTTCTTTAATTAAGTGATAACGTGGTCGGGTAATTAAATTAATAAAACCGCTTCCACCACCAGCAAATCAATAAAGACGTGAAATCATATTATTAGTTAACGCATCCGCTGCATAAATACATGCGGACGCAACTTTTTCAAAATATTCATTTTCAAATGAATTAATATCTTTTCTTAAAAGAGCGAGCAAATCCTTAGGTGGTTTAAACTTATCTTTACCTAAAAAGTGTGGTGATTGTTTAAAATCTTCTAAAGTAATTCCTATATCGGACGGGTTTAATCTTCTTACATCTAATGACATGTTTATCTCCTTTTAATTCTACGCACTGCAAAACGGTTATATTTTCCCGCTTTGACTTCATTAAATTTATTTTTGAAACTCAAATTATAAGTCCCATTATTTTTGGTTAAATTTGCAATTTTATTCCTGCTTGTACGGTGTTGTTTGACGTATTTATCAAATAATTCAAAGTTTTCGCTATCAGATGAATCACCATAAGATATCCCTAGTTTCTTAAGGTCAATTTTTGCAGCTTCTAACTCATAAAGATCTTTGAAGCTTAATTCCTTTTTTTCGCGAATTAGCTTTCCAACTCCCCAACCCCAAGCGAATTCATTTAGATAAAATTTTCCCCAACTTTTTGAATTGAGAAACCTTTGGAATTTATCAAAACTGCACCGCATAATTTCTACTGGTGCTTTTCCTGCTTTTGTTCCATTTCGTCTTAATTTACTTTTGCCGGTGCTAGTCGCTTCATCCTTAAAATAAATGCGAAAATCTACTCATTTGCTATTATCTCACCAATCAGAGTCATAAAGCTTTATACCCCAAATTCAACTGCTACCATTAGGCGGTAATATAATCCCTTTATTGCTTTTAGTAATTCATTTATTGATGCGTTGATAATTAACACCATTTAATTTTTTGTTTTGAAGCATCTTAACAAAAAATTTAGTTCTAGTTTTTTGTGCTACTTCTTGAACTTTATTTTTAATTTTTTGCGTTACAAACTCTTGACCAGTCGCAATAACTGAAAGTGGATTCTTATAGATTTGAACCGCTTTTTTAACTACTTTATCAATCTTTGAAATCGTTGCGGAGCTAAAGAGCTTTGTGATGATTGTGCTACTTGTTTTACTTGTTTTAGCAAAAAACTCACTAGACTTTTTTGCTACGTCAACAATCTTGTCTAAAAGTGGTTTTTTAAAGAATTCAATTAATTCCTTTGATGTTTTATATGTTTTTGATACTCATTTGTATTTTTTGATTTTAGCTAATGTATTAACACCAAGACGTCCAATGCTTGAACCAACCGCAAAAGCTAGGTTCATTAAAATACTTTTTGCGTTAATCTCATTGTCAAAAATCAAGTCCAATATAACGTCCTTTACAAATCTTGCTCCGATTTTAGCTAATTGTGCAGCAAATCCACCAATTGGCATAAAAAATAAAATAGCATCCGCAGCAATTTCTATAACTATGTCAAAAAAGACCCTAGCGATGTTTTTGAATAGACTTGTCCAAAAGCTCGCGGGTCTTTTCTTTTCTTGTGTTGGTTTGTTAAAATTTGGGAATATTCTTTTTGTTTCACTATATACTATCATTCGAATTAAGCAGGGTCATTAATAGCAGGTGCATTTTTAGGTGCAGTTACTAAATAATTTTCGCTAGATGTAGTTTTGTTTGCTGTTTTGTAAATACCTTTTAAAACCTTTTTAGTAATCACACCAAACGCGTTAAGTCCTTCAAAATAAGCACCTTCATCGTTTGATAAATCACCTAAAGAACCCGCATTAGCTGCAAGCACCTTGCGTCCCTCCGCTGCTGCGAAGTCCGCTCCAATAATAGCCTCGTAATCTCTTAAGAAAGGATTTGCTTTAATAACATATCCACCAATTGTCGATACTCCATATTGTCCTAATTCATAAGAAACATCCACACGGTTTCCAATCATTCCGGCCTGTGCAATTTTGTCAAATAATCTTGGTTTTACGTGAATTACAATGTTTTCACGATCAATTAAATCAATCCCTTGCTCTGCATCATAAAGCTCAGTAATCTCAGTAGCTAAATCAACAATTTTTGAATAGATTTCGTTTGCCGGTTTGGTTGTTCAATCAAACGCTTCCGCTGCATTTTCAGATTTGATAGCTTGCTCTAATTGCTCAAATCCAGAACGTTCACAAGCTCTCGCGAAAGTTTTTAGCATTAATTCTAATTTTGACGATGCTGCTGCAACTTTTCCTAAAGTTTTCTCCGCCGCTGTATAAGCTTCATACATTTTAAATGGTTGGTTTCAATTTACTACCACTGGAGCTGATACTCTAAATTTTCCAGGTGTTCCTGCTCCTACACCAGTTTTTAAGCTAATAGCAGGAATTTGCAATCTTTGGACTTGGATACCTAATTCGTTAGTGGTTAAGGTTCTAACTCCTTTTGTAAAGTCTCCTAATAGCGAACGATCTGAAACCATCGCCATTAATAATGCTCCTTGTTGTTCATTTAATGTTAATTTTTTTCCGGTTGTTCCAGCACTCGCAACTTGAAATTGCGACGCTGTTAATTTTTTAAGTGTAATGTCTGCCATATTTCTCCTAATTTCTTACGTAAACCCCGTTAATGATCTTTCCTTGAATGTTTGGTGATTCGTTGGTTAATTCTACTTTTTCGGTTGGGGTTTCTTGAATATTGATGTCTCAACTATTTTTATTAGCTTGTTTTAAAATTGAATTTCTTACATCTTTAATATCAATGTCATTAAAATCTAATTCATTAAAAACATCTTTATTTTTGAAATCGATAGTATCAAAAATATTTTTAATTAAGTCTCGTTTTTGTTCATTAAGATTTTGGATTTCTTTTTCCTTGTTAGCTAATTTCGAATGAATGTACTTCTCTAGTTCTTCCTTTGTTTGAAATAAACCATATACATCCAAACCTTTAAGGACGTTTTTGATATCTTGTGCGTTTTCAATTTCTAAAGCTTTTAAAAATTCTGAATAGTCAATATTTAATTTGTTTGCTATTTTCTCTAAAAATAACATAAAAATTTTCCTTTCTTTGACGCGTTAATTCGTCATTTGATTAAAATCAAAAATAGATTTTATAGTGGTCTTTTGTTGCTTTTGGTAAGGGGAAAGCTCATTCATTACCTAGAGAAACAAAAGGACCTTGTAAACTTATAAAAGCATCTTCTAATCACAAACCTTTTATTTCAATTTTTCCTAATTCTTTAAAATATTTATTCGGTTCAAAACTTATGTGTGTGTAGCGATTTGGATCGTTTATTACTTCATTTTCTAATAGATATTTTTGAAATCCCGCAGCGTTGTGAAAAATTGGCATAGTGTTAAGTTGTCAGGTTCCGATTTTTTTAGATGCTTTTTTAACAGTTACTAAAAAAACATATTTTCAACCAGTATGTTGTCTTATAGGATAATAAGTATCATGGTTGAATTCTCACTCTTCTGACAAAAAAAGCATATTTTTTTAATTCTTCTTCTTTTATCGGAACATCACCACTCGCTAAAAGTCTTTTAACTTCTTCAGCAGTTGGTTGGACTTTGTCTTTTTTTGTTATAACAATTCTTCTGACTTCAGTAGGAGACTCTATTGTTTTTGTTTCTTTTAATTTACCGGTTAGATTTTTAATTTTTTCTGCTTCTAATGGCAGAAAATAAACGTAATTAAATGTTTTAGATAAATTGTTAAAGTCTAAAGGGTTTTGCGAAATGTTTTGCGGTTCTTCATTTCAATTATTAATGGGAAAAGATAAACAAGAATTTAAGAACGAAAATGTACCATTATTAAAAAAAGCGGTTTGGGCAATAGAAAAAGAAAAATCTATTTTTTCGCTTGTTCATTCAGTTTCTTCAAAAACATAATTAGGATTTATTTCTTTTCCTAACATTTCTATTATTTCTCTATTACGTTTGGATAACGGTTTCCCTCTAGTTACTTTTGTTGACAATGAAAGAAGAGAAGACGCGGTATATAATTTAAAATCATTTTTCTCATAAAAAGCAATTAAATAAAGGTATTGAGCTGCTTTATGTTCGTCAGTTAAACCACCTTTAAAAGCGTATGAACTTTTTATATGACTTGAAAGCATTAATATAACTTGTTTAAACTTTATATATAAATCTCGCTCCTCTAATAATTCTAATTTTGATAGCATTTTTCTTACAATTCAATCGTTTAAATCTTGTAAATTTGTTATATTTCCGTTATTTAAAAATCATGTCGCTTTTTCTTCGTCGGTAAAACCTGCGAATCCACTTTGAAACAGACGAGTATTTTCTAGAAGTTTAAAAATTGTTTGCTCCACTTCGCTTGCAAGTTCACTCGGGCCTAAAAAGTTTTTTAACTGAAAAGCTTGGTCACTTGCATTAGTATTATGTAAAACTTCATTCATGTTAGGGTTATTGTTCGCGTCTAAACTTCAAAAATAATAAGAATCGTAATTTTCATTATTTTTTAATGTATTAACAATAACTGGAATTAATTTTTTTCGATTAAGTTCGGTCGTCCCTAAATCGTCTCAAGGTTTATAAAGTTCTGCAGACTCGTGTTGACTTATATTTATAGCGGAAATTAGTGAACTTGGTTTGAATCCAAACGTTATTTTTTTAATTAATTCAATATCAAAATTTGAATTTATTGTCGGTACCATAAAAAGTTTTAATTTTAAATTTTGTAATTCAGGCAGTGTGTCAAAAGTTTTTAAGGTGACCTTGTATCACCCTTCATAACCTTGCAATTCATCGTAACCTAACATATCGATTTGAGTAACAGGCTCTGCATTAGAAACATATAAAAAAGCATTAAGGGGGACTTCAATAGGTACATTTGAACCATTTCAATTATCATAAAAAAATTTTCTTGGCATATAAAGAGAAAAAATATTCTTTCTCTCAACGTGTATGCCAAATGGACATAAAGCTTCAATTGTCAAACTATATGTTAATGATTGAATCCCTTGCTCATTCGTTTTAAAAGTTGGTTCATAATTTTTAGACAAAATAATAAAAACGTTTTCGTGTCTTTTATATGTAAAACCCTCGTAATTTTGTGGTCTAACAAATGCAAAATTATAACCATCTTCTTTAAAGGTAAGGTCTGTTCAACTTCGCAAAGAAAAAGAACTAACTGGCATCTCCTGATGGGCTTGATGTTCGTCAAAAAAATCTTGAGTTAATCATTCTTCTACTCCAGTTTGATTTACATTTTTCGAAGAATCATATTTTAAATTCATTTTTTACCTGCTTCATTTATAGTTTGTGCTGCGTTAGGGTTGGTAATGTTGACACCGTTTTGATTAGCTTGCAATTTGTTAGCTTGCTCATCAAGTCATTTGCTTGAACCAACTACCATTACATCAATTTTTGCGATTTGGTTAAATATAAATTCACAAATTAAGAGCATCAGTTTTTTATAATAAATTTGACGTAAATTCGCTTTACTTTCAATAAGATCTTCAAAATCTGAATTTAGCCCTTGTACTTCTGCGGTATGCATGTTTTTCGTTCCATAATCAGAACTATCTTTTTTAGATTGCAATGAGCTTTTAATTCATGTTTTAATGTTTTCAATTGTCTGCAAAATAGGGAGTGCTTGCGTATTTGCTTGGTGAATATCAAAAGTGCTTCCGTTTGTCATTCTAGTCTCGTATGTGCTAGACTTAATTAAACGATCAGTATCTAATGAAAACATTGCACGAGTTGTCTTTTCTCCTGCACTTCCTTTTTGGTTTGAAATGATTTCTGGAATAGGAAGCGAATAAAATACATCTAGAAGCAAACTCTCAAGCTTAACGTTTAACAATTCAAAAAACTCATCATTAACTTTTTGAATATCACTTCTTGCATTAGCGTCATTTTTAAAAATAACGTAAGGGATTTTTTTAGATTGTTTGTATTCGTATTTTTGACCGGTTATTTTTTCTAAATCATGCACTTCGTTTTTTGATTTAATAAGAACTCTTTTATTAATCTTATCGCTTTTATCTGATACATCCCATTCTTCAAAATTTTCTAAATCGCTTGGATTGTTATTATCATCATTTTCGATATGTACAGTTAATTTAGTTAATTCATTATTTTCATCAGTTTCATAACGCACTACATTTGCAAGAACAATACGGCCATTTTGACGGATACCTAATGCTTGAATACCTTGCTTATATAACTTGTATTCCATTTTTTGGATTAACTCCAAAAACCCTTGTTGATCTAAAAAGTCACGTAACTGTTGCGTTAGTTGTTCATTGTCTAATACCGTGACTTTTGGAGTATCAGTTGCTAAACTAATAACTTGAACATTAGCACCGTCTTCTAAAAATTGTGTTTTTGAGTCTGGTTTGGTATATTTACCATCTTTATATAACCCGTCACGTGGGGCGTGACCTTTCAATTCGCTCATGAATCTCACGTATATATCTGCTGAATTAAGTGACATATTATTCCCTTTCTAGATTTTCATAAATCTTAAATAATTGGATTTTATAAATATATGAGCATGCATTTTCAAATGCATTGATAAAGTCGTATATTTTAGGGTTAACAGTTTCGTCCCTTTTCTTTTCGTTTGGTGGTATAAATTGATTGGCTAAATTGTCAAATAATTTTAATGTTTGCTGCGTTGGAACTACCTTTATCAATTTATTTAATAAGATAGATTTTATCCACTCTTGACGGTTTAGAATTCCAAAGGTTTCGCTTTTGGTATCTTTTCGTATAGCCATCAAAGCACTAATATCATTATTATTTTGACGTTCTAGTTCAATGTTTAACATTTCCATAATTATGTCGTTATCTGTTAAAACTAACGAATTAAAATTCGTATTATTAAAATCTCAATTTATAACCCGCATTGGACGGTTTAAAACTTCTTTAATTCTTTGGTTACTTTCGTTCATTAATTGAATTAAAACCTTATTTATGTCGTTTCTGCTCGGTTTGGTCTTAAATAATTTTTTAAGGTCTTCAACCCCGTCAATAATTCAAATATTCGCATCTTCATCAATAGCGACACGCACTCAACTCGCGTTGTCGCTTTTACCGGGATCAAAACCGTCAAAAATACCGTTTATCGTTCCGTTTAATAAAGCGTTTTCGAAATCTGCTTCACTAACTAACTCGATATTTTCGGTTAGTTGTCCAGACTCATTATAAATATAAGGTCTTAAATAAAAGTTATCTTGATTTTTGGGGTCTTTGAATGCAAAACCAGCAACGGTTATAACTCATAAACGATAATTCTTTTGTTTAAGTGCTTCGAATTGTTTGAGCTGCACGTTTGAAATTTCCTTTTTTGGGATGAAAAATTTACTATACATTGAAACGATTAGACCTAAATTCTCTTCAAAGGTTTCTAAATCTTTTTGTATAAAAGTTTTTTCAGTCAACTCATTAATTACATCATTATTGATTTGTCCGCTTTCATTAACAAAAGGAATAGCGTGTATATGAAAATTATTAATTAGGAAATGGTCAGTGGTAAAAATGTTATAAAAGAATTTAATTTTTAATTTAAACCCGTCCGGTGCTGGGTTTCTTAAAATTGTGTTAGCCATTAAGAGTGGTATTTTTTCTTCTTGAAGTTCATATAACTCACGAAGTTGAAAGGTGGTTTTTCCCGAATCGTTAGGGTCTTCAATTGGCTCATCAATTACTAATTCACCAAAACGGAATGAATTTTTTGGTAATGTAATTCCTTGAAATGCTTGTGTTTTTTCAAAGTTTTGGAATAAAACACATCTACCAGCTCCACCATCGTCATAATTTCAATATAATCCCGTTTCAGTAATGACGATATAAGGACGATAATCCAAGTCGTAAACTTCAGCTAAAAAGTCTAATACTTTGCTAAACATTGGCCGCAAAGTATTTTTAATATGGTTATATTGATTACGGCACCAAACAGAACAAAATATTTTTTCATTAACTAAACGATAAATAGTAATAATTGCACCACTAAAAGATTTAGAGACTCCTTTTGCTCCTGTATGAATCTCATAAAACGAGTCAGATTTAAAAGCTTCAAACATTGGGTTTTTGTCGCTGTCGGTATAGTGTACCGCTTTATATAAAGTTTCTTCTGTAAAGATAGGGGGTTCTAAAAGTTCGATTTTAGGCATTTTATAAATTTGTTAAATCTAAATCGCTAGATTCCTTTACGTTAAATTTTTCCACTTGAATCGGTCCCCTACCTTTTTGCGGAGATAATAAAGCTTCGTCGTAAGGTATTTTTTTAATTTCTTGGTTCGCTTGTTCATATGTTAACTCTTGCGGTTCGTTAAAATTAACTTCCTTAGTGAATATAAATTCGTTGCTATTAGTTTCAATATATCTGATTAGATTAAAGTGATATTTATAATAGACATTCATTAACGAAATAAAAGCGTTCAAAATAGAATCCAAAGGCTCAACTTTTTCACGTAGGTTAAATCTCATATAATCAGTAATTAATTTAACTGAATTCACGAAATCTCTTAATAATTTTGGATATGTAGGTTTATAGTTGATTTGAAAACTTGAGACGTTATACGTATTTTTAATATCACTTAAAAATTGATTTCATCTACCAATATGCTCAAAAACATTTGTTATTATCGATTGTGCTTGGTCGGTGACTTCAAAGGAGTCTCCTAATTCTCCAACACCTTTAATAATTCGAATTGCTTTAGTATTAATTTCGTTATTAAATTGTCCAGCTTGAATTAATATCGTATTTAATTCGGAGTTTATCATCTTGCTAATTTCATCTAATGTTTTCGCGGTATTTGGACGGTCCGAATCTCTTACTGGTTCAAATTTCAAAATATTAGGATGAATTATCGTCATAAATGTCTTGTCGGTTTCCTTACTATATGAAATATTTAAGGTTCCTAAGATTTCAATTTTGTCACCATTAATTGCGTTAAGCTTTTTAAACTTTTCTACTTCCTTACCGCTAAAGGTCACAAAAAGGTAAGTGCTTTTATTTGTATTTATTGGTAAGTTATGTATTAAAATTCTTGTTCATTCACCTCCGTTTTGATAAAGTCCGTCGGTGATTTTTTTAATTGCACCCTCAACTCTGACGGTGACAGCATTGATAGCAGTATATTCTGTTGAGTTGATTAATTTAGTTGTTTCCATTAAGATCCTTTCCAATTGGTTCTAAAAATTTGTTAATACGCGGCATGAATAATAAAGGGAAAACGTCGCCACTTTTTCCATTTCGATTTTTCGCGATTTTGACATTTAAAAACCGTTCACCGTTTTCGTTTTCTCCGTTGTTATAAATTAAAAAAACTACATCTGAATCCTGCTCAATGGTTCCACTCTCACGTAAGTCATATAAATCTGGTTCTTGTTTTTTATTTTTTGCGCTTTCACGAGAAAGTTGTGACAGTAGAAAGATATTGATATTAAGCTTTTTAGCTTCTTCCTTTAATATTTGCGTTATGTGAGCTATCTGGTCATATTTGGATTTAGATTTTATCTCGGTTCTTAAGATTTGAAGATGGTCGATACAAATACCGTTGATTTTGATGTTTTGATTCACAAAATTTTTAATAACTTGGACAATTTGCTCAAGATTATAAGTTTCGTCAATAATCCATAAATTTCCACGTCTACATTTCTCTAATAATTTTGAGAATTCGTTTTCTTGCTCTGGTGATAATTGTTTGGTTCGCAATTTATATCGCCATTGATAAATTGATGATATTGGTGCATGCATATTCTTAGACATTAACCGATTAACTAGCTCAGCGTTTGTCATCTCTAGCGAAAAATATAAAAATATTCCATTATCATCATTTGTATTTATTGCAATATTGTCGATTATATTTAAAGCTAACGCCGTTTTACCTGTTCCGGTCCGTCCACCTAAGACGACCAATTGACCTTTTTGCATTCCGTTAGCAATTTGGTCGATAAAGTAAAAATTGGTTTTTTCTAATTTCTCATTAAATTTCATTTCTCCATTTTTGAAGTCTTCGATCAGCTCCGTAACTGACTTAAAACCTTGTTTATTTTGCATACTGTTTTTTCCTTTTATTTTTTTGCTTTAGATTAAATAAATTTCGGTATCAATTTTTTTTCGGGGGTATATTTGACCTAAAAAATAACAAAATAAAAACAAACCTAATAAAATGGTTTGTTTCATCGAAAAATGATTGAAAAACTCCAAGCACTCTATATATAGAGTGTTGGGGTTTTGAAAAAGTATCTATAACTGAAATTTCATAATTTAATTTATTTTTTTATTTGTTATATATAATAAATTTATGTTATGCTAAAGAAAAAGATTAAGAGAAGAAAAAGAAGATTTTGAATTTTAACTATTTCTAATTTAAAAAGAGGTAAATACATTCAAATTGGATATTTAAGATAAAAAGGTCCTAAATTTTCTGTTAGAACTGGTTTAGGTTACGCTCATACGTTTGAAAAATATCAAAAAGATGCAGTTAAAAAAATTAGAAAATTTGTTAGACATATACCAATATCAGTAGAAGTTGACGAGCTTTTAAAATTGGTAAAAGAGAAATTTTTAAATAATGATGTAATTCTTTATCAATATTATGAAAAGCATATTGGATTTCAATTGGTTTGTGACTTTTTGAATCATTTTGACATTTTTAATGATCCTGAACAACTGAAGCTAAATAACATAAATACAGCTATGAAAAATCAAATTAATTTGTTTGTTCAAAAACAAATTAATTTCTCTAATCGTTCTAAAATTCCTCAAATTCATAATAATAAAACAGATTCTTATCTTTCTTTATTCAAACTTTTTGATTATCTTTTTAAAAACAAAGATGAAATATTAAGAAGGTTAAATACTTTTCTCGCAAATAAACAAAAAAGTCAACTGAATATATTCTGATATGAAACACAAGTTACTGATTTTCAAACGTTTAGCGAACCAATAATAGAAAAATTAAACTTCGAAGAGAATTTTTCATATAATCAGGAAAATAAAATTATTGTTGTTGCGACAAACGAAAACAACATTCCTGTGAATTATAAAATTTTCGATCGTACAAGCTACAGTTTTAACGATTTAATGTATTTTATTTCTCAAACTCAAGAAATATTTAAAATTCAAGATGTTACTATAGTAGGTGATCGAAAATTATTAAAACCAGAAAATATTAAATTAGTTCAAGAAAAAGGATGAAATTATATCCTTTCTTATAGATTAAATTTTGCAAACGAAGAATTTAAAAACTCTATTTTAAATACTGTTAATCTCGAAAAACTTTTGAAGTTAAATAAAGTTAGACGAATTTTTACAAGCGAATTAATGAAAAATGAACGAGGAATTTTATCCCGCAAAATCGTTGCTTTTCTTCCTTTGCAAATTCAAAAAAATAGAGAATTTAGAAAGAAAATAATTGACAATTACTGTAAAAATCTCGAAAATACAAATTTTGATTTAACAAAAAATAATAATGAACTTACATTAATTGAACAAGATAAAAAGTGTGACGGTCTTTATGTTTATGAGAGCAATATTAAAGATGTTGATGATTTAAAAATTGCATATTGATACTCAAGAAAAAATCAAGCTAAAGATGATTTAATATTCTTTGAATTGAATCTATTATTAAAACCAAATTATTTTGAAAATCTAAATCAAATTGATGGTTTTGTTCTTTTATGTTTATTAAATTCTTTCTTTTTCAAATTCTTGACTTTCAAAGTTAATGAGGTTATGAAATTCACTCGTAAAGAAAAATTTACAGAAGAAAGATTATTTAATATTGTTACAAATGTAAAACAAATTGATGAGCTATTTGATGATAAGCTTGAAAGAGTTATCGACTGAGAAAATCAAGATATTAAACAAAGTTGAAAAGACTATTATTTACTTCAAAATGTGTTAAATAAACTTAAATCAGAGTCATAATCTGAATAGTTTATTTTTCATTTTAAAAAGACTTGTCATATCAAAAATTCAATTACATACTTAATAAAAAAATACTTTTTTATATAATTTATATACTTATTAAAATAGGAGAAATATGGCACGTTTTATTGATGAAGTTTATATACAATTAAAGGCTGGAAAAGGTGGTGATGGAATGATTTCTTTCCGTCGCGAAGCGCATGTGGACAAAGGTGGACCTGATGGTGGAGATGGTGGTCGCGGTGGTAATATTTATTTCGTTGCTGATCCGGGAAAAAACACTTTATTAAGCTTTTACAAAAGCAAACATATTACTGCAAAAGACGGTATTAAAGGTGGACCAAAAAACTTATATGGTGCCAACGCCGAAGATACTTACATTAAGGTACCAGTTGGTACTTTAGTTTATAACAAAAACAAATTGGTCGCTGATATTATTGAAGAAAACAAACCTTATCTAGTTGCAGCCGGTGGTAAAGGTGGACGTGGAAATACAAAATTCAAAACTTCACGTAATACTGCTCCACGTATTTGTGAAAATGGTTTACCTGGGGAAAAATACGAAGCAAGAATTGTTCTAAAAATTCTATCTGATGTTGGTGTTGTAGGAAAACCAAGTGCGGGAAAAAGTACTTTTTTATCTGTAATTTCTAATGCAAAAGCAAAAATTGCCGATTATGATTTTACTACATTAGTACCACAATTAGGAATGGTTGAATACCATGAAAATTCATTCACTGTAGCCGATTTACCGGGATTAATTAAGGGTGCTAGTTTAGGTAAAGGTTTGGGAATTCAATTTTTAAAACACATTGAACGTTGTCGTGTTATTGCTCACATTATTGATTTTGGATCAGAAGAAAAGAATCCAATTGAAGATTATGAAGTAATTAATAATGAATTAAAAAACTATGATTTAAAACTTGAGAAAAAAACACAAGTTATCATTGCAAATAAGAGCGATTTACCAAGTTTTGAAAAGCATTTTGAAGAATTTAGTCAAAAATATCCAGATTTAAAAGTAATTAAGATTTCTGCAATCAATAAAGAAAATATTAATTCTGTAAAAGATGCATTATGAAATGCAATTATTGAAAATAAAGCTACACCAGTTGAAGAACAAGAAGATCCTGAAATTACTATTGAATACGAACCGGACTACGAAATTTCAATCCCATACCGGGGACACTTTGAAATTACTGGTAAAAAAGTTGAAGAGTTGTATCACAAAATTCCATTAAACAGTTACGACAACTTATTGCGTTTTAATAATATTTTGAAAAAAATCGGTGTTTGGGACGAATTAATTAAAAACGACATTGCCCCAGGGGACACTGTCAGAATTTACGGTTACGAATTCCAATGAGAGGACGAAGAATAATTTATGTTTAACAAAGTTAAAGGTACAATTGACTATGATTTTTCACGTGAATCTGTAAAAAATCAAATGTACGAAAAATTTAGAAAAATAGTGGTTAATGCTGGATATAGAATGGTTGAAACCCCTATTCTTGAAAGTGCTAGCTTGTTTAAAAGAGCAGTAGAAAATAGCGAAATCGCAAACAAAGAAATGTATGAATTTTTAGATAAAGGTGATCGTTCAATCGTTTTAAGACCAGAGGGGACAGCTTCGTTTGTACGCGCTTATGTAGAAAATAAATGATTCTCATATGCTGCTCAATTCCAAAAATTCGCTTACTTTGGTCCGATGTTTCGTTACGAACAACCTCAAAAAGGTCGTTATAGACAATTTTACCAAGCTGGAATTGAATTTATTGGTGAAAAAGATCCTTACAAAGATTTTGAGGTGATTAAATTGGCTCATGAGTTTTTATATAACTATCGTAAAGGTCTTTCAGTATCTTTAAAAATCAATTCAATTGGTGATAAAGATTCTCGTGAGAATTATGAAAAAGCTCTTTACGACTTTTTAATCAAACATAAATCTGAATTATCAGAAAACTCTCAACAAAGATTAAAAGATAAAAAAGTATTGCGTATTTTGGATGACAAAGTCGATTCTAAATTAGAATTCATGAAAAAAGCTCCACGAATTTCTGATTATCTTTCGCAAGAAAGTTATGATTATTTTAATTCTTTAATCGAATTATTGAATGAACAAAATATCGATTTCGAGATTGATTTGTCTTTAGTGCGGGGACTTGATTATTATGATGAAATAGTATTCGAATTCGAAGTGCAAAACAAAAAGAGTGCTAAGTCAGCCGTTATTGGTGGTGGTAGATATTCGAACTTAATCGCTGAAATTGGTGGACCACAAGTTTCAAGTATTGGTTTTGGAATTGGGATTGACCGTATCATCGACATTTTACAAGATGATCAAACATTTTATAAAAAATTAAGTAGTTATGAACGTGAATGTTCATTTTACATTAGTTTTGAAGATGAAAAAAATAAAAATTCTTTATTTAATTTATATATAGATCTACATGTTTTCATGGCAAATGTTGAATCAATTAATTATGCTGATAACAACGTTAGATATCCAATTATTTTTGAATACAGTAAAAAGAAAAAAAACAAAGCTTTCGATATTGTTAAAAAGATTAATCCAATGTTCTGAATTTATGACCAAGGCGATTTTGCTGTTATTCACAATTTAGTTAATGATAAAAAAACTAAAATTAATCTAAATGATGAAACTTTAGAAGATAAAGAATTATTATACAGCGCTATAGACTTTTTAGAAGTTTTCCAATATAAATCTGAAGCTTTAGAAGAAGAAAAAATGTCAGAACTTGATGATGAGGAATAATTATATGAATAAATCAATTAATAATAACCAACTTAGATTAACCAACATTGGGGAAACTGTGACACTTTATGGTTGAGTCGCAAATAAAAGAAAATTCGGAGAATTGAACTTTGTGGACTTGCGGGACCGTTACGGGGTAACTCAACTAGTTTTCAAAGAGCAAATTCATTTTTCAAAAGAATCAGTCTTAGAAGTTACAGGTTTAGTCGCAGAACGTAAAGATAAAAATCCCAACTTAAACACCGGGGACATTGAAGTTATTGTTCAAGAATACAAAGTACTCTCAACCGCTAATGAATTACCTTTTTCAATTCGTGATGACATTGAAGTCAAAGAAGATTTAAGATTAAAATATCGTTTCTTAGACTTAAGAAGACCAATTATGCAAAAAGGAATTATTCTAAAGAACCAAATTTTTCAAGGGATGCGTGAATTCCTACAATCAAATGACTTTTTAGAATTAGAAACCCCTATTTTGGCTAAAGCGACCCCAGAGGGGGCACGTGACTTTTTAGTTCCAACACGTAACTATGATCAATTTTGAGCATTACCACAATCTCCACAATTATTTAAACAATTATTAATGGTATCTGGATTTGAACGTTACTACCAATTTGCTAGATGTTTCCGTGATGAAGATTCAAGAAAAGACCGTCAACCTGAATTTACACAATTAGACATCGAGGTTAGTTTCTTAAGTGTTGAAAAATTCCAAGAAATTATCGAAAAAATGTTTCAACACTTTATGCGTAAAATTGGGATTGAAATTCAAATTCCTTTTCAAAGATTAAATTTTGACGACTGTATTCGTTTATATGGTAGTGACAAACCAGATTTAAGATTTGATAAAACAATTGATGATATTGATTTCTTTTGTGCTAATAGCGACTTTAATATTATTAAAGACAAACCATCAAAAAGACTACTTCACATTGATGAAATTATTTCAAAATCAGAATTTAAGAAATTAGAAGAAATCGCTAAGAAAAACAAAGTAAAATCACTATTTTACTTTACTTATGATCAACAAATTCAATCAACTAACTTCGCAAACAAAGTTCCTGAAGCAGTTGAAGAATTATTAAAATCCAAAAATTATCAATCAGGTACCTATTTAATAGTTGCAGATAAATATGAAAACGCTTCTCAAGCATTAGGTGCTTTGCGTGTTGAATTAAATAGTTGATATAACTGAGCTCGTGACGAGTACAATTTCTCATGAATCGTAAATTGACCAATGTTTGAATATGATGAAGAAAATGATAGTTGACAAGCTGCACACCATCCATTTACTCAATTTGATAATACTTTAGAAGAATTAGAAACTTTACCACGTGAAAAAATTCGTGCAAAAAGCTATGACTTAGTTCTTAATGGTTTTGAATTAGGTTCTGGCTCAGCCAGAATTTACGACAAACAAATTCAAGAAAGAATGTTCAATCTAATTGGTATGGACGCTAAACAACAACAAGAAAAATTCGGTTTCTTCTTAAAAGCATTTGATTATGGTATTCCACCACACTGTGGGATTGGTTTAGGTATGGACCGTTTAGTGATGATTTTATCAAACAATAAAACTATTCGTGATGTTATTCCGTTTCCAAAAAACGCAAAAAATCAAGACGTCTTTACCGAAGCACCGAGCTCAATTGCACCTGAACAACTTCAAGAGTTGTTTATCAAAAAAGACAAATTCGAATAATTTAAGAAATGCGTAAAAAATGCGCGTTTCTTTTTATTTTCTTATTCGCTTAGTTGAATGTTTGATAAAATTAATTAATATAAATAAATTCGTTCTTTGAAAGGAAAATAATATGTCTCGATTTTTTAATTTTTTAAACAAACCTAATGAAATTTTGAACAATTTTTTTGAACAGAAAAGGCGAAAAAATAATTTTTATCGAATCTTAATTAATTCTGTGTCTTTTTCAATATCAGATATCATTTTATCTTCCTTTTTAATAGCGATGTATTTGATATTAAAAGCAATTTTAACTTTTACTCCTTTAAGAATAATTAACATCAGTTTCGAATATATTTTTTATATTATTGTCGCTTTTTTTCTTACTTTAATACCTGCAATGATTACTGCTTTTCTGTGTGATTTTCTGAGTCTGTTTATCTCCGGAACAATCGGAACTTATCACTGAGTCTATGCTATTACACCGCTTTTAGTTACTTTGTGTGCATTTATTTTCTTTAGCTTACTTCGCTCAAAATATAAATGAATCAAATTACTTTTACCATCAATTGTTATGGTGCTATCAACCTTGCTTTTCGCTGTGGTATTAGCAAAACAAATCAGTTTAATCGATTTTGAAAAAAGTACCTTGATTACAATTTCAAAGACTTTTGTTTTTACAAAAGTTAGTTATTGAGTTTTGATCATCTTTTTCATATTATTCACACTTCTGACTATTTCTGTTTGTTTATTATCATTTTTTGCTCATAAAAAACAAAATAAGAAGTTGAATTATATTGCTATTTCAATCTCAATTGTTGTATTAATAATTGTCGTTTTCCGCTGAATTTACGGACCATATGCATACATTACTTTTTATAATTACATTAATTCAATGAAAGAACCACGTAGATTCAAAACAATAGGGACTGATTATTTAATTTGAATGTACCGCTTTATGTTTAAATCACTTTTTACTATTCCTATTTATGTACTAATTTTAGCCCCTCTAATGGTACCTTTCGCAATTTTAAGAGACCAATATTACGTATCGAATTATCAAAATAAATATTAAGGAGACATTATGTCTAACGCACCAAAATTGAAAAATAGAAGAAAACTAAGAAAAGAGCTTGTTCAAGTTGTTTATAGTTTTATGTTGTTTAATGAAAAAGTTAACCACTTAAGAGCTTTTGAAGAATTTGATTTTTTAGATCGTGAACAAATTGAATTTTTAAAATATCTCGAAAATAACCAACAATTTTTCCAAAATTTAATTATTAAATTTTGTGACCAAAATTGACCATGAGATAGAATTGATCCAGTTGTTCGTGCAATTTTATTGGTTGCTTGTGTTGAGTTTTTCAGAATTTCACAACCAAAAATAGTAATTAATGAAGCAATCGAAATGGTTAAAAGTTTCTTTATCCCAGAATCATTGGAAGTGAATAAATATGCTAAATTTGTAAATGCTGTTTTACAAAACATCTATAAATTATTGGTAATTTATGAATCAAAAGAACTTGCTAAACAACAAAAATAAAAAAAATACATTTTATTATTTTCGTAATTCGAAATTCTTTAAAAAAATAAAACGTATTTATTATTTGACAATTTATAATTTCAAAACTTCTTGATATCATAAGGCTTTTGAGTTATCACAAAATTTCTTTCAAATTAACAATTTAGCAGTAATTGATTATAAAACTTTCCAAAAAAATCTTAAAATCAATTCCAAACGAAGCTGAAACATATCAATTCGAGAGTCGATCAAAGTGTTTTCAAACAAAGAAAATGAAGAACTATTAAAAAACTTTTTTATTTTTTTTATTTTACAAGTTTATAAGAAGTTTTACAAACGGAAAATTTATAGTCGTGTTTTTCGTAACAATCCTTATTTTAAGTCAAAAACAAAATATGACCATATTGATTTAGACCATGTGAAAAGAAAATACTATTATAAATTCTTAAAGAATATTGAAAATACACCTAATCATAATGAGTACATTATCAAGTTGTTAAAAATTCTAAACTAGAAAGGTCAATATTAATTATGGATAATTCTAAAATTCGAAGTCAATTTCCAATACTTAAAAACATAACTTATTTTGATTCGGCAGCTTTAGTTCTTAAACCCCAATGTGCAATTGATAGTTCAAATGAGTTTTATACAAATTTTTCAATTTCTTCACGTACACAAGACACTCCACTTGGTAACTTTATCAATCAAAAAGTACACGAAACCAGACAAAAAACAGCAGATTTAATTGATGCTCAAAATGACGAAATAATTTTTACTAGCGGGACCACTCAATCTTTAAACACTTTAGCTCAAATGTTAGGGCCAATTGTGAATACAGATGATGTGATTTTGTTAAGTTCGTACAATCACAGTTCAAACATGATTCCTTGAATTGAACTTGCAAAAGCTAAGAAAGCGAAAATCATTTTTTCTGAAAATATTGAAAAAGACATCAATCCAAAGGTTAAAATCGTTGCACTTGCACAAGAGACTAACAATTTTAATGTTAATTTTGATATCAAGAAAATTTATCAAAAATGTTTAGAAAATGATGCTTTACTCATAAATGATGCAGCTCAATCCATTGCACATGAAAAATCATCCTTAAAATATGCACATGCTTTGGTATTTAGTACCAATAAATTATATGGACCAACCGGTTTAGGAGTTTTAGCAATTAAAAAACAATTACTTGCACAAATTAAACCTGTCGAGTACGGTGGTGGGACACTTAGTGCAATTGATCAAAATGCTAATTGGACACCTAAAAAAGGGATTCAAATTTATGAACCCGGTACACAAAACTTAGCTGGAATATTTATGTTTAATTCATCATTGGATTTCTTAAATACTGTAGGTTACGAACAAACGCAAGAAATATTAAAAGAATTAAGTTTATATTTGCATCAAGAATTAAAGAAAATAGAGAATGTTGAAATTTACACTGCCCCCGGGGACAGCATCACTTTAATTAATGTCAAAAACGTTAACGCTCAAGATGTCGCAACATATTTAGGGACTAAAAATATTTATACAATTGCCGGTATTTTTTGTGCTCCATACTTACGCAATATTCAATCACAACATTCTTTTTTAAGAATTTCACTTGGAATTTATAATACTTTCGAAGATATTGATAAATTAATAAAAGAACTTAAGGAAGGTGGTGATTTTTATGCATTTTAATCCCAATCAAGCACGAGAAATTATTATGAATAACTATAGTTATGTATTAAAAAATAAAACAATTTTAAATCAACCAACTACAGTTTATTCAGATTCTTGTGCGGACACATTAATGTACGAAATTACTACTCAAGACGAACACATTAGTAAAATTGATTTTAATGCAAAAGGTTGTGCAATTTTTTTAGCATCAACAAAAATCTTATTCGACTTAATTCAAAACAAGAGTTTTGAAGAAGCATTAAAAATTATTGAATTGTTTCAAATTTTTGTAAACCAACAAAGAGAATTAAATGATGAAGAATTGTCACAAATTAGTGATTTATGAGTATTTTACAATGTCAAAACTCATCTTAATCGAGTAAATTGTGCATTAGTTTCTGCAAATGAAATTAAATCAAAACTTATCTAATAAATTTATTTTTCATGTTGATTTTGATTCGTACTTTGTTAGTGTTGAACGTAAATTAAATCCTAAATTAAAAAACAAACCTGTTGGTATTGCTGCTAATTCAATTAAAGGTGCCGTCACTTCAGTAAGTTACGAACTAAAAAACAAAGGTATTAAGATAACAGATAAAGTCTACCACGTGCGTCAAATTGTCCCAGATGTGGTTATTGTAGAACCACATTTTAAAGAGTACAGAAATTTATCGAGTCAAATTTTTAATTTTGTTGCTCAAAATTATTGTAAAAAAATCGAAGTAGCTTCAATTGATGAATTTTACTTGGACGTAAGTGAAATTGTAAGCGATACCCAGGGGGCGATTCAGTTAGCAAAAAAAATTCAGCAACATATATTAAAGAAATTTGATATTCCTTGTACCATTGGGATTTCACATACTAAATTTCTTGCTAAAATGACCACCAACTGCTTTAAACCTTTTGGTTTAGAATACACCAGTTTTGATCAAATCTTAACTAAATTTGGCAATTTAGACCTTAATAAGGTACACGGAATTGGTAACAAAACCGCTCAAAAATTGAACGAACATGGTTATTACAAATATTCAGATTTGTACCAAAAAAACATTAGTTTTGAAAAAATCAATAATATTTTAGGAGCACATGGAAACAAATTGCTTGACGATATTAATGGTTATGGACGTGCGGTTGTGGATAATTCACTGCATGAATTTAAAAGCATTGGACATGAAGTAACAATGGATCCAGAATTTTTTTATTCCTGAGAGGGGACAACTCAAATTTTAAAAGATTTGTGTGACAAAGTTTCTTTGCGTCTAAAAAATCGTAACTTGGCTGGGGACGTTGTTGTTGTATTGGTGCGTTCTTTTGAGAAAAAGTGACAAATTAAACAACATAAAATTGATCATTTTATTTATGAAGCGAATGATATTTATAAACATGCTTTACCAATCTTAAGTGAACTTTATTTTGATGATAATTTTTTAGGTGTCGGTGTGCGAGTCACAAATTTACAGAACATCAACATTATTAATAAACAATTAAATCTTTTTGATAATTTTCAAAAAGATAGGAATAAAATTAGTGATATATTAGCATCAGTCGCTCAACAAGTCGGAATCGGAAATGTGACTCGATTATCTGAATTAAAGAGCAAAAATAAACAAAAAAACGTTCAAAATTTCTTTTTAGAAGATGATTTTTTTGAAGAATAAGGAGAAAAAATGAAAATAGGAATCTTTGGTGGTTCATTTGATCCAATCCACAAGGGACACATTAGAGTAGCACAACAAGCTATTAAAGAATTAAATTTAGATAAATTATTCTTTGTCCCTGCAAATAAGTCACCTTTTAAATTGAAAAACAAATATGCAAGCAACGAAGATCGTGTTGAAATGATTAAATTGGTTTTACCAGATAAGTGTGAAATTTCTAATTTTGAAATTAATCGCGGAGGTACCAGTTTTTCAATTGATACTGCTCGTTATTTTAAAAATAAATTTCCAAATGATGAAATTTTCATGTTAATTGGAACGGATAATTTACCTAAATTACCAAAATGAAAAGACATTGAGGAACTTTCACAAATTGTTAAATTAACATTTATTCGTAGAAATAAAAATGTCAATAAAGTAAATATTAAGCGATTTAACGGTATTTTATTAAATAATAAGTTAGAAGATTTTTCATCAACAGAATTTAAAAAAGGTTATTTAGATTCTGTTGATGAAAAAGTTATGGAATATATCGGAACCAAACAGTTATATGCTTTTGAAATTATTCATCAGATTTTAAGTGCTAAACGAGCCAAACATTGTGTTAAAGCGGCTGAATTTGCTGCTTCTCTTGCAAAAGCACACAATATTTCAGCAAAAGATGCATATTATGCTGGTTTATTTCATGATTTAGCTAAAGAATGAAGCGAAGAAGAATCACGAAACTTTATTGAAACATGTGGTTGAAATCAATCTGAATTTAAAAAACATGAATTACATCAGACATGTGGTTATTTATGATTAAAAAATGTTTATAAATATCCAGATGCATCTGTATTACACGCTATTTTGATTCATACAACACTAAATTTTAAAGGTGATGCTAGCTTGAGTGAGCTGGACAAGATACTTTATATCTCTGATAAAATTTGTGATGGTAGAAAGTTCCCTGGTATTCAAAAAATTCGCGAATTAGCACACGAGAATTTAGATTTAGGATTTAAAGCAGTTGTAAAAAGGGTTTATGATTTTGAAACTAAAGAAAAAGGAACAATCTTTAGTAAAGAACAAGAAAAAGTATATTTAGATATATTGGAGTAAAGAATGAATGAAAGATTACAAAAACTGCTCTCACAAGCAGGAATTGCTTCACGACGTGAAGCTGAAAATATTATTAAAGCTGGACGTGTAAAGGTTAATGGAAAAGTTGCACAACTAGGGGACAAAGCAAGTTTTAAGGATCAAATTTTAGTTGATAGCAAACCGATTGCACGTGAAGAAAAAGTATATTTTGTTCTTAATAAACCTAAAAACACAATTTGTACACTCAAAGACAATTTTGATCGTACATTAGTTACTGATTTAATTGATACTCCTTATAAAATTTTTCCGGTTGGTCGTTTAGATTATGATACAACTGGAGTACTATTGCTAACTAATGATGGCGATTTATCAAACAAACTAACACATCCTAGATATGAAATAATTCGTAGATATAGAGTTCGTTTAAATACTCCGCTAAGTGACAAAGAGCTTAAATTAATTAATCAACCTGTCCCAGTCAATGGTACCGAATCAATCCAAAGTGTCTACAAACTAGACACCAAATCTTATTTGGTATCTTTAACTGTCGGGACTTATCACCATGTTAAAGAATTGTTCAATTATTTTGACAAGACTGTTGTTTCACTAAAACGTGTTGAGTATGCTGGTATAACTGTTGAAAAAATACCTGAAGGTGAGTATCGTCGTTTAACGATTAAAGAAGTAAAAATGTTAAAACTTCTAACAAGGACACAAGATGAAAAATTGAAAAAGAAAATGAATTAGTTTAACCTTAATTTCTTCACTTACACCTTTGACAATTCTTTCCGCTTCAGGTTGTGGTGGTTTTAATAAAACAGTTATCTCGAAATTTAATGAATACAGAAGTAAAATCAACGTCGAAAAAGAAATTATTGTTTCAGAAATGAGTAAAATTAGTGATTTCTTAAATAATAAAAGTGCTAATGAATATCAAAATATTGACACATACTATCTTAAAATAGCTCAAAAAGGATTAGATTTAATTCAAAATTACCGTATTTTTATTAATAAATTAAGTGAAAATTCACAAAAATATTCTGAGTTATTAAACAACGAAACACGTGATGAGTGAATTAATAAAATGGACTACATTAATCAAGATATTTTATCAATTCTCAAAGAACGTAAGAGTGGTTGAAATAATTCAAGTGTAAATGAATATTCGATTATTTTAAATGACTTAAATTTAGCTTTAACTGACGCTGAATCTCTAGAAATTGAAAAAAATAATTTAATTGAAAAAATCTTAAACATTAAAGATTTTCGAAAAGAAAACGACTGCAAATGTCCTGACACTAAACATTCATACCTAAAACAATGGTATAACCATTTTGATATCGGAGTGAATTATCAATTAATTGCTGCTTATTTAAAGACTAACAGCGACAGTGGGGACTCTGAATATCAAGAATTATTAAAACAGTACCACACTCATAGCTTGGCTAATGTTTTGAGAGAGTGAGTTTATGTAACTGTGGATGCTCGAGTTAATGAAAATTCGAACGTAAATGCACGAACAGAAATTCGAGATTTTATTGCTAGGTTCAAAAACAAATATTTAAACGAATCCGATAGTGATACAGTTGAATTGTTCAATAACTTAAATTCTAGTTACCAACAGTTTGAACAAGAAATTGTAGAAGTTTCAAGAAACAATGCTGGGGAATATCCATATCAAAAATTTGTAAATTACATTGTTGATTATGACACTCAAAAGAAAAATTGGACTTCTTATCCATTTGGTAAAATCCATAACTCATTAAAGAAAATTTATAATTATTTATTAGAATTTTAAAAAGGTTTTAGATGCTCGAAATTAATTATGATATAGACTACTGAAAAGAAAATAACCACATTCTGGGACTTGATGAGGCAGGAAGGGGAGCTTGAGCTGGTCCAATAGTGGTAGCAGGAGTGGTCTTACCAAAAAATTATCAAAATGACTTAATTGATGATTCTAAAAAATTAAGTCCCCAACAACGTGATAAAGTGTTTGATCAAATCACAAAAGATGCTTTAGAAATCGTTGTTGAATTTGTTGAATCCCATCTGGTCGATCAACTTAATCCCAAAACTGCATCAATTCAAGCGATGGAGACTATTTTTAGAAAAATTAAAAATCATAAAATTGATTTAATAGTTACTGATTTTGAAAAATTGAAAAATGTTACTGCAAATCAAATTAACTTGAAAAAAGGTGATCAATGTTCCATTTCAGTTGCTGCTGCAAGTATCATTGCAAAAGTCACTCGGGACCGACACATGCAAAATTTAGAAAAAAAGTATCCTAAATATACCTTCGGAACACATAAGGGATACGGTACGAAAAAACATCAGCAAGAAATAACAGAGAACGGTATTTTAAACGAGCATCGAAAAAGTTATAAACCAATCCAGAAATATTTAGAAATAGATAAGGAATAATATTAAATGAATAAAAAAAGAGTTGTAATTGGTATGAGTGGTGGAGTCGATTCTTCTGTTGCTGCTTATTTATTAAAAGAACAAGGATACGAAGTTGTTGGTCTGTTCATGCGTAACTGGGACAGTATGCTTAATAATGATATTTTAGGTAATGAAAGTATTTCACAAGATGTTTGTCCCCAAGAATTGGATTATAGGGACGCTCAACTTGTTGCACAAAAATTAGATATTCCATTATACCGTGTGGATTTTGTCAAGGAATACTGGGACAATGTATTTCAAAATTTCATTGATGAATACAAGAAAGGTCGTACCCCTAATCCAGACATTTTGTGTAACAAGTACATCAAATTTGATGCTTTTGCAAAATATGCATTTAACGAACTTAAGGCCGACTTCATCGCGATGGGACACTATGCAAAAGTTGAAAACGGTCATTTATATCGTGCGAAAGACCAGAATAAAGATCAAACTTATTTTCTTGCTCAACTATCACACGAGCAATTAAGCAAAGTATTAATGCCACTAGCAAACTTAGAAAAAAGCGAAATTCGTAAAATTGCACTTGATTTAGATTTAGTCACAGCAAAGAAAAAAGACTCAACTGGTATCTGTTTTATTGGTGAACGTAACTTTACACAGTTCTTACAAAATTACATTCCGGCACAAGATGGGGACATTGTGGACATTGTGACCAATCAGAAAGTAGGGACACATGTGGGATCATTTTACTACACGATCGGACAACGTAAAGGGTTGAATTTAGGTGGGATGAGTGAACCATATTATGTGTGTGGACGTGACGTTTTTAAAAATATAATTTATGTCGCACCTGCTTCTCGTGAAGATTTTTTATATAGCGACAAGTTACTAGCATCAAGCGTTAATTTTAATAACAATGACTACGATCATAAGAATTTAACTGCAAAATTTAGATATCGTCAAGAAGATATTCCAGTATCTATTGAATTATTAGATAATAACCAAATGATTGTTTATTATCCACAAAAAAGTCAAGCAGTCACACCTGGACAACAAGTTGTAATATATGATGGTGATAAATGTTTAGGTGGTGGAATCATCGAAGAAATTTACAACGATAATAAAAAAATTAATTATGTATAAAAAATGGAGATTTTATGAACTCAAAACAAATTAGACAAAGCTGATTAGATTTTTTCGAAAGCAAAAAGCATTTAATCGTACCTTCAAAAAGCTTAATTCCTGTTAATGATCCTTCACTACTATGAATTAACTCTGGTGTGGCAACTCTAAAAGATTATTTTTCAGGTAAAAAAGTACCACCTAGCAAAAGATTAACCAATTCTCAAAAATCAATTAGAACAAACGATATTGAAAATGTCGGAATTACTGCTCGTCACCACACATTTTTTGAGATGTTAGGAAACTTTTCAATTGGTGATTACTTTAAAAAAGAAGCTATTGAATTTGCAGTTGAATATTTATTAAACGTTTTAAAACTACCAAAAGAAAAATTGTATTTTACTTATTATTATGAAGATTTAGAAACTAAGAATTATTGAATGTCACACGGTTTTGGCGAAGATCATTTAATTCCAGGTACTAAAGATACAAACTTTTGAGAAGTTGGTTCTGGACCATGTGGACCAAATACCGAAATTTTCTATGATCGTGGAGAAAAATATGATTCGCGTGGAATTGAACTTTTAAAAAACGATATTGAAAACGATCGTTATATTGAAATTTGAAATATTGTCTTTTCTACCTATAATTCAGATGGAGAAGGAAATTACACAGAACTAAAACAAAAGAATATCGATACCGGTGCTGGTTTAGAAAGAATTGTGTCTATTTTACAAGATGCACCTACTAACTTTGATACTGATTTATTTTTACCTATTATTCATCAAATCGAAGAATTTACTGATTATAGATACGACATTAACAATTATTTCACTAAAGAAGATGAACAAAGAAACATTAATTCCTATTTTAAGGTTATTGCTGACCACATGCGTACAGTTGTAAATGCAATTGCTGACGGTGCCAAAGTTTCAAATGTTGGACGTGGTTACATCATTAGACGATTAATTAGAAGAAGTGTCTATAAAGCAATGCAATTAAGAGTTAAAGAACCTATTTTCCTTTATAAATTAGTGCAAGTAGTTAAAGATACATTGCCTTATGAATATGATATTGAACCAGTTGCAAATGCGATTAAGGATGAAGAAGAATTATTCTCAAAAACAATTGAAAATGGACGTACACTTCTAAATTCTCACATCGACCAAAACACAAAAACTTTTTCTGGCGAAGTCGCTTTTAAATTATTTGAAACCTACGGCTTTCCAATTGAATTAACCGAAGAAATTTTAAAAGAAAACGAAATTAGCTTAAATTGAGCAGAATTTGAAGAAGCTAAGAATAAACACATCCAAGCTTCAAAAGGTGAAAAAGCTAGCGGAATGGACAAAGTTATTAACTCATTAACCTTAGTCAAGAGTAAAGTGGATCACTTTATTGGTTATGAATCATTAACTTCTGAATCTAACATTTTATTCTTATTAGATACTGAAAAACAAGTAGATTCAATTGATGGTATTGGTTATGTAGTACTTGATAAAACTCCTTTTTATGCAACAAGTGGTGGACAAAGACATGATAAAGGTTACATTTTACAAAACGGTAACAAAATTGAAATTTTAGATGTGTTTAAAGACAAATTCGGTAACCACATTCACAAGGTGAAGGGACAATTAGAAGTTAATGACGTGGTTGAATGTTACGTAGATCCAGTAATTAGACTGGGATTAGAACGTAACCACAGTGGTACACACTTATTATTCTGTGCACTTAGAAATATTTTAGGACCACAAATTGTCCAATTGGGTTCAGATAATAATGAAGAAAGATTGACTTTCGATTTACCTGCGGACACTAAACCAACTGAAGAAGAAATTGAGAAAATTGAGCAATTAGTTCGTAGTTACATTCAAAGAGCAGTCGATCGTCAATACTTACAAATGACTACTGATGAAGCTAAGGAGTTAGGAGCTATAATGACTTTAGAAGAATCAGAGTACATGGATCCTAAAAACGTTCGGATTGTTAACTTTGAAGGTATTACCGCCGACTTATGTGGTGGTACTCACTTAAGCAATTCATCAAAACTTGAAAACTTCAAAATTACAAACGTAGAGAAAAAAGCTGCCGGTGTATTTAGAATTAGAGCTATTTCATCAAATAAATTGGTTAATGAATTTTTAGAAAATGAATACCAAAATTTAATCGATGAATTAAACAAAAATATAGAGAAAAACCAAAAATTAAGTTCAGATTATCAAATTCAAATTCCACAAAAAGGAGACTTGGAAACTTCAATTAAAGAAATTAAAGCTCTCATTGAAAAAGTTAGAGATGACTGAAAAGTATTAGAAAAAGAAATGATTGAAAAATCGGCAAATGATTTTACTGAACTATACACAGACCAAAACTTTTTAGTCGTTGAAGTTGCTAATGCTGTGGCAGTTAAGATTTTAGCTTCTCAATTAAGAGAATCACATCCAGATTTAGTCGTGATTGTTACTGATCAAACAATGTTAGCAGTCGCATCGAAAAAACACGATTCAAACAAAATCGCTCAAAAATTGTTTAAACTATTTAACGGCCGTGGAGGGGGGAATGCAATCCTATCTATGGGGAAAGTTAACCAATTTAATTTAGATTCAATTAATTTTGAGGAATTACTAAATGCGTAAGCTAGCATTGGACCTCGGGACAAGAACATGTGGATTCGCAATTAGTGATGAAATGTGCATTATTGCATCTCCTTTGGAAAATTTTCGTTTTTCTGAGAATGCATTTAATCTAGTTATTGAAAAAGTTTTCTTATATTTATCTGAATATAAGACGATTGATAAAATCATTTTAGGTTATCCACTTCGTATGAACGGAACCAAAAGCGAACGTACAGTCATGGTTGAAGAATTTAAAATTAAACTCGAAAATCACTTAAGTGAATCAAATTTCAATATTCCAGTAATTTTAATTAATGAACAAAATTCAACTAAAAACGCCGAATCAGTTTTAATTGAAGCTGGAATGACACGACAAAAAAGAAAACTACATAAAGATAAGTTAGCAGCTGTCTTAATTTTGGAAGACTTTTTAAATTATTATTTTTAAAATATGAGAACAGCATTAACTATTTCTATTTTTGTCGCATTAATAATCGGTTTTGGTATTTACGGTATCTTATTTTATAAGGCTAAAAAAATGCAAAAAGATTTAGTTCGGAAATCTGAACAAGAAACTTATCATACATTACTTAAAATTCGCGAAAATATTGGTGAAATCCCAATTCAGCTTAAAAACGCATTAAAGTCAAAAACAGATGATTGAGATTTTGAGTTTAATTTAAACACTATTTATTTAAATAATTACCAAAGCATTTTGTGCATTAGTAATGATGACTTATATGTTTTTGCTGGACTGCAAGAAATGAGTAAACGTCCGTTTTTCTATTATGAAAGTGAATTTGATTTTGACAAATGAAATGATTTAGTAACTCAAGAAAATCCGAAATTAGTTTCAATCAAACCACTTTCATATGGTAACCAAAAACTTGATTTAGTTTTAGTTTACGGCACCAAAATGGATAATTTGGAAATTTACAAAAACTTTTTTAATCAATTGAATCATAATGGAATGCTAGTTATTAATCAAAAGTTTCAAAAACGTTCCGAATTAAATCAATTTCTGAAATATCTCAATAATGAAAAAGTTAATTATGAGATAGTTTGACACAAAAATAAATTTTTATACATTTCAAAAAAATAAGATATGCAAATAATGTAAAATTAAATTACTTTTTTCAAATCCAAGGAGAAAAAAATGGCAAGAAAAAACATTAGTGAAAACAAAATATTTTTAGCTAGCGAAACACTAGAAAAATATAAAAAAGAATACGAACACTTAGTTAACGTTGAACGTCCTGCAGTTCAAGAAGCTCTTAAAGAAGCTCGTGCACAAGGTGACCTTTCGGAAAATGCCGAGTACGATGCTGCACGTGAACGTCAAAGTGTAGTTGAAGGTAGAATTGCCGAACTTGAAAGTATTATTGACCGTGCAGTTTTAATTGAAGAAACAAACTCACGTGAAAAAGTCGGGATTGGTTCAACTGTTACTTTTAAAAATGATAAAACAAATGAAATTAGCACTGTGACAATCATGGGATCGCATGATGCGAATCCATTTGAAAACAAAATTTCAAACGAAAGTCCCCTTGCTGAAGCGATGTTGGGAAGTTCAAGAGGTGATATTGTTGAAGTTGAAGCTCCAACAAAATACACTATTGAAATTTTAGATATTGAATTTAAGTAATTAAATTATTGATAACTAAGGAGTGAAAATGCTAATTGGTATTAGTGGAATGATTAGTAGTGGTAAAAGTACTTTAACCAAAAATTTAGTAAAACACTATCAAGACAACTGTTTATATCTTAATGAATATGAAGAAAATGATGAAGTTTTTAATACATTTTTAAAATGACTTTATTCAGGTAAAAAAAATATTTCACTTGGTTTTCAATGTTTTGTGGTTGAAAACCATCTTAACCGTGTTGATCGAATCTTAGAAGAGTTCCACGATTTAAAAATGAAGAAAAATAGTGATTTTATTTTTCTAGATCGTTTTTCATTAGAACATTACATTTTTGCGATGATAAATTTTGAAAACGCTCAATCACGTTTTTTCAATGCATACCAAAAAGCATTTGAAGTGGCTGTGACTAAAAAACAGTTACCAAACTTTGTCTTATATCTTGATTTAGACTTTAGCACTTTTAAAGATCGACTTTTTGCTCGTGGTCGGGCAGTTGAAATTAAAAACTGAGATTTAAATGAAGAATACTTTAAAGTTTTACATCAAGCATATCAAGATCACTTCATCAACTTGTGTCAAAAATATAAAATCGATTATGCCATTATCGATACAAATAACCTCAATGCACGTGAAGTGACTAAAGAAGCGATTCGTATTTTAGAAGAATATAAACTGAGCTCAAAATAATTAAAAATTAAAACTAAAATTTGTTTGGATTTTAGTTTTTTTATTTTATAATTAACAGGCAATACATAGAGACAGTAACTGCTTAGCTTAAAAATGTTACCGAATGTATAGTTCTTAAGATGTGTTGCACCTAAAAATTAACGGAAAATGAAAGGGGGCAAAATATGGCTGAATCAAGTCTTAAAATTGCTAAAAGACATGTAGTTAGTGAAATTAAAGAAAAAATTCAAAACTCACAAGCTTTAGCTTTTGCTGAATATCGTGGATTAACAGTTGCTGAACTTGCTGAATTACGTAAAAAAGCTAAAGAGTTGAATGTTGAAGTTAAGGTTTACAAAAACCGTTTATTTAAAATCGCTGCTGATGAATTAGGTTACGGTGAATTATCATCTCACCTAGTTGGTCCAAACATCTTTGCTTTTTCAAAAGATGATCAAGTTTCTGCTGCTAAATTATTAGTTAAATTTGCTGCTGATAACAAAATCATGGTTGTTAAAGCTGGTACACACGAAGGTGTTGTTGTTGATGCTCAAGGTGTTAACGATGTTGCTAGTCTTCCATCATACGACGAAGCACTTGCTATTCTTGGACGTTCACTTATGTCACCATTACAATTATTGGCTCTTTCTCTTAAATTAATAAGTGAAGGAAAATCTGAATAATTCAATTTTGCTTAAAGAAAGGAAAAATATTATGGCTAAATTAACAAAAGAATCATTTATTGAATCATTAAAAGAAATGAACATTAAAGAAATTATGGAACTTGTTGATGCACTTAAAGAAGAATTCGGTGTAGATCCTATGGCTGCTGTTGCTGTTGCCGCAGCTCCTGCTGCTGCAGCTGAAGAAAAATCAGAAGTTACAGTTACATTAAATTCAGCATCAAACAAAGTTGCTGTTATTAAAGTAGTTAAAGACATTTTAAACATCGGTTTAATGGATGCTAAAAAATTAGTTGATGCTTTACCTGCTAAAATTAAAGAAAACATCAAACCAGAAGAAGCTGAAGAAATTAAAGCTAAATTAGTTGAAGCTGGTGCTGAAGTTTCTATTGACTAATTTCATTTCTCAAACTTAAAATCACTTACTTTTTAAGTGATTTTTTTGCTTTTTATAGAGTTTTTATCTTATGAAAAACTCTAAAAATATATTTATGAAAAATTTACTTTTTAGTAAAATTTATATGCTTTATTAACCATTAAAGTATTTTTTACTATT
This sequence comes from Mycoplasmopsis pullorum, assembly GCF_001900245.1. NCBI lineage: Bacteria > Bacillati > Mycoplasmatota > Mycoplasmoidales > Metamycoplasmataceae > Mycoplasmopsis > Mycoplasmopsis pullorum. The sequence continues at coordinate 633,670 of NZ_CP017813.1, forward strand.
TTTGTTGAATAATGCATAAACTTTCAAGGAGAATAAATGGCGCAAAAAAATTACAAATTACGTAAATTTGGACCAATTACAGAACGTAGAGACTATTCTGTTACTAAACAAACTTTACCAGTAATGGACATTTTATCAACAGCAAAAGAAAGCTTCGAAAACTTTCTTAAAGAAGGTATCGAGGAGCTTCTTTTAGAACACTATCCAATCGAAGCTGCTGATAAAAAAGTCAAACTTAATTACGTTAAAAAATCATTAAGAATTGAACAACCATTTAAAAAATCAACTAGCGAAGGTGAAGAAATTAAAAAATGTAAAGCGAAGGGAATTAATTTAGCTTCGCGTGTTTACATTACTCTTAAACGTGAAATCACCGGGACTGGTGAGGTTAAACAAGACGAAGTTCTTTTAGGAGAAATTCCTTTAATGACTTCAGGTGGTAGTTTTATAATTAACGGTTCAGAAAAAGTTATTGTTAGCCAATTAATCCGTTCACCAGGTGCATACTTTGGACGTGGTGTGCGTAACAAACAATCTGATGACTTGTTCAATAAAGTCGAAGTTTTACCGCGTATTGGATCATGAATTGAAATCTCTCACAAGGTTACTTCTTCAAACGTTGACTCAGTTAAAATCAAAATTGATAAAAACAAAAATGTTAATTTAACCACATTTTTAGGTGCATTAGGTCTAATGCAAAAAGACATTTTAAAACTATTTGGACACAGTGCAGTTTTAAAAGAAACAATTGCAAAAGACAAATTTATTAATGAAACAAACTTAAGTTCTGCTGAAATTACAGACTTATGTCAAGAAGAACTTTTCCGTGGTATCAGAAAAGGGGACAGAATCTCTGATGATGCTAAAAAATCATTAATTCCAAACATTTTATTTGACAAAAAACGTTACAGCTTATCAAATACTGGACGTTACATGTTAAATAACAAACTTTCAGTTGTTGATCGTATTATTGACACTTTCTTAGCTAAAGATTTAAAAAACAGATCAAATGAAGTTGTGTTTGAAAAAGGGACATATATTACACATGAAATTGCTCACGAAATTAACGAGAACTTCAAGAATGGTGTTTTCGCACTTGAAGCAATTGATGGTATTGATCCTGAATTAGTGTACTTTAAACTACATGAAAACAACAAAACTTTACTTAAAAGAAACAAAATTGCTAAAGTTTGAGTTTATCCAAATCGTAAATGAATGGAAAACAATGCTGAAGATCCAGTTTTAGTAATTGGTAATGATCCTAAATCAGTTGAACCACACTTATTGGTTTCTGATATTGTTGCAGTTGTAAGTTACTACTTTAACTTAATTGACAACGTTGGCCAAGATGATGATCCTGATTCACTTATTAACAAGAGAATTGTTTCAGTGGGTGAGTTACTTCAAAATCAATTAAACGTTGCTTTAACCAAATTAGAAAAAACTACTCGCGAAAGAATGGGGGCGAAAGAACCTGAAAAAATAACCGCAAAAAACGTAACTAACAACAAATTAATTACCAACCAAATGAAAACCTTCTTCAACTCTTCAAAACTTTCACAATTTATGGACCAAATCAATCCACTTGCAGAAGTTTCAAATAAACGTCGTGTGACTTCTTTAGGACCTGGTGGTCTTAACCGTGATACTGCACAATTCGAAGTTCGTGACGTTCACTCTACTCACTATGGAAGAATTTGTCCAATTGAAACCCCTGAGGGACCAAACATCGGGTTGATTTTAAACTACGCAATTTATTCAAAGGTTAATAAAATGGGATTCTTACAAACTCCATATTACAAAGTTAATAACGGAGTTGTAGACTATAATGACGTACACTATTTAACAGCGTCTGAAGAAATTGGACATAAATTTGCTCAATCTTCAGTACATGTTGATGAAAATAATCGTATTATTGATGAAACACTTACAATCAGACACAATTACCAATATTTAATTGCTCGTCCTGAAGATGTTGACTTCTTAGAAGTTTCATCAAAACAAATGGTTTCTGTTGCGGCTGGTGCAATTCCTTTCTTAGAAAACGATGATGCTAACCGTGCACTTATGGGGTCAAACATGCAACGTCAAGCTGTACCACTTTTACAAGCTGAAGCTCCTTTAGTTGCAACCGGAATTGAAGCTGATATTGCTAAATACTCAGCATATAACTTAACAGCAAAAAACTCTGGGGAAGTTATTTATGTTGATTCACAAAAAATCCACATTAAAACTGACAAAGGGATGACTGATAAATATTCATTACGTAATTTTGAGCGTTCAAACCAAGGGACAGTTATCAATCAAAAACCAATCGTTAAAATTGGTGACTATGTTGAAACTGGGGATCTTTTAGTTGATGGTTCATCATTTAAAGATGGTGAAATGGCTTTAGGTAAAAACGTTCTTGTAGCATTTACTACTTGAAATGGATATAACTTTGAGGATGCTGTGATTCTAAATGAGCGTCTTGTTAAAGATGACGTTTATACATCAATTCACATCGAAGAACAAACAATTCAATTCAGAAACTCAAAAGCTGGAAATGACCGTTTAACTGCTGAAGTACCTAACGCTTCAAAATTCTCATTGCGTAACTTAGACGCTAATGGTATTGTTGTAGTTGGTTCAGAAGTTGTCCCTGGGGACGTTTTAGTTGGACGTGTGTCACCAAAAGGGGAAGAAAATCCAACTCAAGAGGAAAAACTTTTAATGGCCATTTTACAACAAAGACCTTCTTCAGACAAGGATACTTCATTAAAAGTTAAAAACGGACACAATGGTACCGTTATTGGAGTTGAAGTTCTTAGTCGTGAAACAGGTGATATTTTAGAAGATGGTATCGATAAGATTGTTAAAGTGTCAATCGCTCAAAAACGTAAAATCAAAGTTGGGGACAAGATGGCTGGTCGTCACGGTAACAAAGGGGTTATCTCAATCGTTTTACCTGAAGAAGACATGCCACACTTAGAAGATGGTACACCAGTTGATATTATGCTTAACCCTCAAGGGGTTCCATCGCGGATGAACATTGGTCAAATCTTGGAAATTCACCTTGGAATGGCTGCACGTAAATTAAATACCAAATTCGTAACACCATCATTTGATGGGGTTAAGAAAACTGACATTGAAGAAGCTTTAATTGAAGCTGGACTTTCAAAAACTGGAAAACAAACTTTAATTGATCCGATTACTGGACGTAAATTTGATAATCCTGTTTCAGTCGGTGTAATGTACATGTTAAAACTTAGCCACATGGTTGATGACAAGATGCACGCACGTAGTGTTGGACCATACTCATTAATTACTCAACAACCGCTTGGTGGAAAGAGTCAAAATGGTGGTCAAAGATTTGGAGAGATGGAAACATGAGCGATCGAATCTTATGGTGCAACTAATGTTCTTCAAGAAATTTTAACTTACAAATCAGATGATATTAACGGTAGAAACACACTTTATAGTGCTTTAGCTACTGGGAAAGAATTACCTAAACCAGGGACACCTGAATCATTTAACGTATTGAGCTACGAATTAAGAGGATTAGGTATTAAATTAGATCCGGTTAAAATTAGACGTGAAGATGCTCACATTGAAGATGAATTTTTACAACACATCGAAACAGGAGAGGTAGATAATGAGTAATTACAACGATGATAACTTATTAATCGATAAAATTTCATTAAGTTTAGCGACTAATGAAGATGTTTTATCATGATCTAATGGTGAAGTTACCAAACCTGAGACAATTAACTATAAATCATATAAACCAGAACGTGAAGGTCTTTTTGACGAATTAATTTTTGGTCCTACTACTGATTTTAAATGTCCAATTTGTGGTACAAAATACAAAAGAAGTGATGAAAATACAATTTGTTCAAAAACACCTGCTTGTGAAAAGTACAAACCAAAAATTTTACCTAAAATCACACGTAGAAGTCGTATGGGACACATCAAATTACACAACCCTGTTGTGCACTTTTGATTCTTTAAAATTGACCACTCAATTATTTCTAAATTATTAGGATTAAGAGTTCAGGATTCAAACAAACCAGTTGCTAAAGCTGATTTAGAAAAATTAATTTACTATAAATCGCACATCGTTTTAGAAGATGGTGGACTTGAATCACTTAAGAAAAATTCAATTATTGATATTAATGAAGCTGCTGGAATTTACGAAGCAACTTTAATGGAACTGCTTAAAAAAGCTGAACCAAATAGTGATGAGTACGAAGACATCATGATGGCACTTGAAGAATTAAGAACTTATGCGTCGTCAAAGATGGGTAAAGATTACGGAATCGATTTTTATGAATACAACGACATTATTCATGAATACTCTGATGCTAAAATTGGTACCGGTTCACAAGCGATTGAATACTTATTAAAAAATATTGATCTTGAAGCCGAAGCTGCTTATGTTCAATCAGAAATTGATGCAATTAATAATTCAATCCCAGTTGGGGAAAGTTTAACTGGTACCAAGGTACAAGAACGTGCAAAATTATATAAACGTTTAACCATTATTAATTCATTTATCAAATCTGGTCAAAAACCAACCAGCATGTTGATTTATAACTTACCAATTATCCCTGCTGATTTACGTCCATTAATTCAATTGGATGGTGGACGTCACTCAACAAGTGACATTAACGAACTTTACCGTCGCATTATTATCAGAAATAACCGTCTTGAAAAATGAAACGAATCAGATGCTCCGATGTTGATTAAACAAAACGAGTACCGTATGATTCAAGAAGCTGTGGACGCTTTAATTGATAACTCGCGTAAGAAACCTTCCCCAGTTGTCTCAAAAGATTCAAGACCTCTTAAATCTATTTCTGACGCAATTACAGGTAAAAAAGGACGTTTCCGTCAAAACTTACTTGGTAAGCGTGTTGACTACTCTGGTCGTAGTGTTATTGTTGTTGGTCCAACTTTAAGAATGCACCAAGTTGGTATTCCACGTGACATGGCTGCAAAATTGTTTGAGCCATGAATTATTCGTGAAATTATCAAAGGTGACCAAAACATTAACTCAATTAAAGCTGCGAAGAAAAAAGTTGAATCATTAGATCCAATGATTTGACCATATGTAGAGCGCGCAATTGAGGGACGTCCTGTTCTTCTTAACCGTGCTCCTACCTTGCACCGTCTTTCAATTCAAGCTTTTGAACCTGTACTAATCCGTGGAAAAGCGATTAAATTGCATCCGCTTGTAACAACTGCGTTTAACGCGGACTTCGACGGGGACCAAATGGCTGTACACGTTCCTATTTCGGACCAAGCAGTACGTGAAGCAAGAGAATTAATGCTTGCGTCAAAAAACATTCTTGGACCTAAAGATGGGGAACCTATCATTAACCCTTCACAGGATATCATTCTTGGTCTTTACTACCTAACAATGGAAAAAGAAGGTGCTAAAGGTGAAGGACTTTACTTCGCTTCCAAAGAAGATATGTTACGCGCTTATGAAAATAATTTTATTACACTTCACTCGCGTGTAGTTTTACCAATTAGTGCGATTAATAAAGATGGTCTAACTAAGGACGTAAATAAAAAATACGTAATTTCAACAGTTGGTAAATTTATTTTCAATGATCTATTTCCAAATGATTTCGACTTTATTTTTGGTAAAAGAATTACCAAAACCGCTAAAACCATGTCAAATGGTACTGTTAAAATGGTTGAATCAGAAGCGATTCACTCTTCAGCTAAAAACGCTGATGAATATACTTTAGGTTACGGTAACGATTTTAAAGAATATATTAAATCATTACCAGTTAATGTAGCTTTAAGTAAAAAAGATATTGCTAAAATTGTTCGTAAAGTTTACGAAAAATACGTCGCAACAGTAACAATGGAAGATATTGCTGGTGTAATTAATGATGTTAATCGTGAAAATTATGAAGATACATTCATTCGTTGCGCTTCATTAATTGATTACAAAGGTGATGTAATTGATCCAATTCACGCTCAAACTTTAGCAACATTAATCAAAGACAACTTTAAACGTATTGATAATGAATTAACACGTAAAAACAAAAATGAAAATCAAATTTGAACAATTAATGATTACACAAAATTATTAGAACTTGTTTGATTTGACTATACGAATAAAGTTGCTGCAATTCTTGATAGTATTAAGAATACTGGATTCTACTACTCAACCATTTCTGGGACAACCATTTCGATGAATGACGTTACGACAGTCCCTTCAACTAAAGAAAAAATTCACGAAGGTGAAATTTACACTGATAAGTTAAAAGAATACTTTGAAAAAGGATACTTAACTGACGATGAACGTTATACCTTAACAATTCAAAAATGATCTGAAATTAAGGAAAACATAGAAGGTGACCTTAAAGAAGTTACTAAGTCAAATCCAAGTAACCCTCTATTCATGATGTTTACTTCCGGAGCTCGTGGTAACTCATCAAACTTCGTTCAATTAGCTGGTATGCGTGGACTTATGAGTAACAACACTAAGGTCCTAAAAGCCGATGCGGCCAATGACCGTGTTGTTCGTAGTACTATCGAAATTCCAGTTAAATCTTCATTCCTTGATGGTTTAACTGCCTACGAATTCTATTCATCAACTCACGGGGCTCGTAAAGGTCTTACCGATACTGCTCTTAACACCGCTAAATCGGGATACTTGACACGTCGTTTAGTTGACGTTGCTCAAGGAATTGTTGTACGTGAAGAGGATTGTGGTAGTGACTTTGGTTTTGTAGTTAAAGATATTAGCGATACCAAAACTGACACAGTTATTGAATCCCTTGCCGAAAGAATCGAAGGTCGTTTCACAAACAGACCAATTTTTGATGAAAACGGTATTGAAGTAATTAAAACTAATACATTAATTACTCCAGAATTAGTTGATTTAATTATTAATAAACTAAAACTTAAAGAAGTTGAAATTCGTTCAGTACTTTCTTGTCATACTCGTAATGGTGTATGTAAGAGATGTTACGGAAAAGATTTAGCATCAAACAGAATCGTTAATATTGGGGAAGCTGTTGGGGTTGTTGCTGCTCAATCAATCGGTGAACCTGGGACACAGCTTACTATGAGAACATTCCATACCGGAGGGGTTGCTGGGGTTGAAGATATTACAGGTGGATTTGGTAGATTGATCGAGTTAATTGACGCCTACGATTCTCCTTGAGGTCGTCCAGCTGTTATTTCAGATATTAGTGGTGTGGTTTCAGATATCCGTGTTGCACATGATAAAGATGGTCACGAAAGCGACGTACAACTAATTACTATTGATGCAACTACTGCTGATGGACAACACTATAACAAGACTTATCCAGTTAAAGTTTCACAAAAATTACGTGTAGCAGTTGGTGATCACGTTAAACCGGGACAAAAATTAGTTGAAGGTCCAATCGTGTTAACTGAATTACTTGAAGCAGTTGATACACGTGCTGTACAAAACTACTTATTAAAAGAAATTCAAAGATTGTACCGTCTACAAGGGATTACAATTTCTGATAAATATATCGAAATTATTATTCGTCAAATGTTATCAAAAATTATGATTACCGATCCGGGGGACTCATCATTCTTTACTGGTTCATTAGTAGATACATTTGTCTACCAACGTGAAAATGGACGTTTAATTTCAGAAGGTAAAAAACCTGCTTATGGTGAAGTTAAAATTCGTGGAGCTAAACAAACTCCTTTATTAAGTGATTCATTCCTAGCTGCTGCTTCATATCAAGAAACAGCTAAAATCCTTGTTAACGCTTCAGTTTCTGAACGCGTTGATTATCTTGAAGGACTTAAAGAAAATATTATTCTTGGTCACAAAATCCCAGCTGGGACAAATATCAATTACGAATTAAAAGGTAAATATGATATTCGTGATCCAAGAAGTTACTTCAAAGACAAATGAGATCCATCTGATTTTTGAGGTGATGAATCACAAAATAAAGAAAATAATTACGATTTATTTGGTGAAGACCAAGATCTTGATATTTACGATGAAGAATACGATGAAAGCATCGAAGAAGCAAGTGAAGATTTTGACTACACTGACGATTTCATGGATGAATCTGAATTTTAATTGATAATAACTAAATTAGGAAAAACAATAAAATGTGAAAAAATTTTATTGTTTTTTTATTTTATTGACAGCAAATCAATAAGATTTTGCACATTTTTTAAAATACATTTAAAAAATTTTTTTTATGTTATAATAGTAAAGCAATTTATAAAGACCGATATAAATTCTAATTATTAACGTTAAGGAGAAAGCAATGAGACAAACTACAATCACAACTAAATTAACTGCTAATAAAAAGTGATACGTTGTTGATGCTGAAGGTCAAATTTTAGGACGTTTAGCAGCTCAAGTCGCAACAGTTTTAAGAGGAAAAAACAAACCAGATTTCACTCCAAATGCCGACATGGGAGACAATGTTATTATTATTAATGCAGAAAAAATCGTTTTAACAGCTAAAAAAGAAGAAAATAAGGTTTATTACTCACACTCTGGTTATTCAGGTGGTTTAAAAAGCATTACAGCTGCTAAATTAAGAGCTAAAAAACCAACTGCTCTTGTACAAAAAGCTATTTTTGGAATGTTACCACACACAAAATTAGGTAACCAACAACGTCGTAACTTATTTGTTTATGCCGGACCAGAACACAAACATGAAGCACAACAACCAGAAAGATTAGAGGTTAAATAATTATGTCTAAAGATTTACAATATCGTGGATTAGGAAGAAGAAAATCATCAGTTGCACGTGTTATTATCAAACCAGGAACTGGAAAATTTGTAATTAACAAACGTGAAGCTCGTGACTACTTAACTTCTGATATTTATTTAAAAGATGCAAATCAACCTTTTGTTTTAACTGAAACAGTTGGACAATTTGATGTTAGTGTTAATGTTGTAGGTGGTGGTTTAAGCGGTCAAGCTGGTGCTATTCGTTTAGGGATTGCACGTGCTTTATTAGAAGCAAGTGCTGACTATCGTGCTAAATTAAAACCTGCTGGAATGCTTACAAGAGATGCTCGTGCTAAAGAGCGTAAAAAACCTGGTCTTCGTGCTGCACGTCGTGCAAGACAATTCTCAAAACGTTAATAAAAAATATAATTTTAATTTACCTATTAACCATTTTTATGGTATAATAGGTATACATTTGCGAGCGTAGCTCAGCTGGTTAGAGCACACGACTGATAATCGTGAGGTCGATGGTTCAAGTCCATTCGTTCGCACCATATCACAAACTGTGTTAGGACATCCTTTAAGCCGGATGTCTTTTTATTTCTTTGTTTAGAACTTTCCACATTTTCATAGAAAAATCATGAAAAAATAACTTTTTAACTTATTAATTTCAATTAAAAAAATTTTTCTAATTTATTTAATTTGCACTATCTAAATTAGATAAAATAAAGGCATGATGAAGAAAAATAAGAAATTAAGTTATACATTATTATTATCAAGCGGAATGGTTTTAACACTTTCTGCTTCACTTTCTGCACAAGGATGTGCACCTGCAAATGAAAAAGTCGACGCTTCGAACGCATTTGAAATTGCCGATTTGCAAACTTTTAAAGGATTATTACAAGAAACAGTTGATAATAAATCCAATGAAGTAGCCTTATCATTAATTCCAAACAAAGGTTTTGGTGTTAATGATAAAGTGTTTTTAAAATTAAAATCTAAATTAGATGTGCAAAACTTAAAATTAACCAACAACGCTATTGTTGTTAAGATTAATTCTGAGAATGCTACTTTAACCTATACATACGATAAAACAGAATATACTCAAGTTTTCAATATTCAAGTTAAAGCAACACCAGCTAAAGAAACTCCAAAAGCCGCTCAATTTGAGCTTGCACTCCAACCAGATTTAGCAAATATTAAAAAAGAAGTGGATTTTGCAACAACTAAAGGATGAGCAACTGTGAGATTCTATTTTGATGCTGAAAACAAAAATTTCGTAAATAATTTAGATGTAAAATTAGCATCAATTAAAGAAGGTTTAGATTTAACAAAGTTGTCTAAAGTTGAAACTTCAAGTAAAGGTAAAAGATATTTAGACGTTAGCTATACCGAAAATTCTGTAACCTTGAAATTCACATATGACGGCAAGGAATATGTACAGGAAATTTCTTTAGATCAAGGTGTACAACCTGAAAAACCAATTGAAAATGCTAATGCTTTTGATATTGCAATTTCACCAGATTTAGAAAAAATTAAATCTGAAGTTGAAATCGCAACTTCTAAGGGATGAGTAACCACAAGATTTTACTTTGATGAAACAAACAAAAATTTCGTGACAAATGATGGTGAAAAAATAGCAACAATTAAAGAAGGTTTAGATTTAAGTAAATTATCTTCTATTGAGACTTCGAAGAGTTCTGGCAAAAAATACTTAAATGTTGAATATACTTCTAATTCTGCTACCTTGAAGTTTACATATGATAATAAATCTTACAAACAAGAATTTATTTTATCAGACGAAGCAGAACAACCTAAGGAACCATCTCAACCAGCAGAAAATGAAGTTGGAACAGCAGATGCTGCCTTTACAGTTTTAGATTGAAAACTTATCAAAGATGACATTGAATATGCTAAGAGCAAAAATTTTAAAGATGTTAGAGTTTATTTCGCTGATGGAAAATTGGTAAATGGTCGTTCAAACGAAGTATTTAGACTTAAAACTGGTCTTGACTCAACAAAATTCAAATGACAAATTTACCACGATAAAAAGAAAAATATCGATAGAGATTTTACTGTATATTTACCATTTGCTGATCATATCGAGCTAAAATATACCTATGAAGGTATAGAGTATATTCAAGTGTTCAAATTCGAAACAGTAACTAATACATCTGAAGAACCAAAAACCGAGGAACCAAAACAACCTGAAACTCCTAAGTCAGAAACATCTACAACGGATGAAAATTCAACCAAAGATTCAAATCTTGTTGATGAAGAAGTTTCAATTGAAAAAGCATTCTTCATGACAAACTTAAAGAATGTTAAAAATGACATTAAATATGCTAAGAAAAAAAACTATAAAACGGTTAGAGTTTACTTTTCAGATGGTGATCTTGTAAATGGTGTTACTCCGCCTCAAAAAAGTTTCGAATTAAAAGAAGGGATTGATCCATCAAAATTCACATGACAAACTTGATTAGATAAAAAGACTAATACTAATAAATTTTTCACTGAATATAATTACTATGACACATATATTGAACTAAAATATACTTATGACGGTGTTGAATATGTTCAAGAATTTTCATTGTCACCTACTACTAAGACTAAACAACCAGAAGATGAATTAGAATTCAAATATTACCGTGATGTTACTAAATTACTAGATCTTTCAGAAAAATTAAAAGCTTGAGATATTCAACTCGTTGCTCTAAAAAGTCAAAATGAATCTTTAAAATCAGCTAAGAATTTCGCTAAAGACTTACCAGTTAGTGAAAAAATTACTGCAGCAATTAATGCTACTGAAGATTTAATTTCAAAATTAACTGAATTAAGAAATGCAAAAATTGATGAAACTATTTTATCATCATTAGGTGATTTTATCGATCCAGATTGAATTGAAGATGTCAATCAACAATTATCTGCTGCTAAATTCAAAAACATCGAACTTTGAAATGTTGATAAATTAGACAAAAATCCAGTCCAAAAAATGATGTATTTAGATAATTGAATGCAAAAACTATTGGATATGAAAGCTAATTCATCTTTAGGTTCGAAAAAAGATCGATTGATTTCAACTTTAGTGCTTGAATACAACAAAGTGTTAACAAAAATCAAAAATGAGTTAGACAAATCAGTAGCACAGGCAACAAAAGAAGTTGTTGATGCAAGAATTCAAGAAGATAAATCAATTCAAGAACCGATTATTCTTTACAGCTTAACAAATTATTTATGATCATATAAATTACCTACTTTAGTAAACGAAAAAACTAAATTACTTCAAAATATGAATAACGAGTTAAGTAATTTAAAACAAAAAGTTGATAAAACTGCTGATGATGAAGCAAAAATTACAGCATTAGAAAAATCAGTTGAAAATTTAAACTCAGTTCTAAAAAATACCAAAACATTTATTAGTGGAAATAGTTCAAGAATCAAAAACTTCTTCCAAAATAGAAATATTGGTGAATTAACTGCTGAAGATGTTGCAGAAATTAAGAAAATTCGATACCAAGTAACAAACATTTATAATGCTCTTAACCAACATAGAATGGTTCAACCTGCGGTTTACAAAGCAGCTCCTGATCCAGCTCCAAAACCTGTAGAACCTGCACCAGCGCCTGTTGATACTGAACAACCAGAAGTTGCACCAAGCGAAGATCCGGTAGCTTCAACTTTCGATCCAAGTGACATTTTATTAAATAAAGTTGATGATGTCATAAATGAAGCAATTCGAGCTGCAAGAGGAAATTCATCAAATACAATTAAATTCACATTAAAAGAAGATTCTAATACTTTAGTTAATGAAGCAGATGCTAAAGCATTCGATTTAAAAGAAGGAATCGACTTAAGTAAATTAGCAACTGAAACTGAAAATAGTAAAAAAGTTGTTTCATTAACCTTTGATGACAATCAATTGACATATACTTATACATATGACAATAATCAATATACTCAAAACATAACTCACACAACTCCAGAAGTGCCGACAGTTACAACTGAAACTGAAGAAGAAACAGAAGAAAAATCTAATTTTGAAAAAGCTAAAGAATTAGCTGCTAATAATCAAGTATTTAAAGTTAGTGGTATTACGTTAGAACATTTCAATAAGTTGTATTCAACCGAACAAAAAGGAAGAAGAATTGATAATGAACGTGATGGTTGAAAAGTAAATAAAAGAGCAAAGGATAAAACTAAAATTTTTATTTTACCTAATTTTGGATTTACCGATTCTGCTGATCAAATAATTGATGCTGATAAGACTTCTACAGAAAAAGAAGTAAGAATTGCCGGTTACACAGATCATGACAACACTAGCGATAAACAAAGATCAGTAAGACTTATTTTTGAAACAAGCGAAGATAATGGAAAAAGAACCATTATACTTAAATACAAATTATTCGATAAAATTAATAAAACACACTCAGAAGAATACACACACACATTCTCTGAAGACGACGTTACACAATAACAGTCAAACAATATTTATTGCACATTAACTAACTCTTTTTATGAGTTAGTTTTTTATATTTTGGAATTAAATTATATAATTAGTACAAAAGGAGAAACAGTGAAATATTTAAAATTAGATTTAGAAAATGCTTTGAAAAATCCTGAAGAAATTCAGTTATTAAAATCACGTGTTGAAAAAATTCACCATGATGTTTTAAATAAAAATGTTGAAGAAAAAGATTGATTAGGTTGATATGATTTACCTAATACTTACGACCGAGAAGAAGTTCAAAGAATGAAACAAATTTCTCAAAAATGAGCTGAAGATGGTGTTGAAGTCGTTGTGGTTATTGGAATTGGTGGATCATACTTAGGTGCTAAAACCGGTTATGAATTTATTTATGGAGAATATCCAATCAAGAAACCATTAATGGAATTAGTTTTTGCTGGAAATGACATTTCTGCAGAAGCTTTAGCATCAAAATTGCATTATGTAAATGATAAAAAATTTGCGATTAATGTTATTTCAAAATCTGGAACAACATTAGAACCATCAATCGCTTTTAGAGAATTTAGACTAGCACTTGAAGCACAAATTGGTCGTGAAGAAGCTGCAAAATATATCGTTGCAACAACTGATGCTAAAAAAGGTGTGCTTTTTGAATTAGCTAAAGAACGTGGATATGAAAGATTTATCGTACCTGATGATATTGGTGGACGTTTCTCAGTAATGAGTGCTGTTGGTCTATTTCCATTTTATTGCGCCGGAATTGATGGTGAACGTATTTTAGAAGGTGCGAGAATTACCAATGAAGAATTATCGTCTGAACACCTTTCACAAAACCCTGCCTACCAATATGCAACAACTAGATACTTATTACACGAAAAATACAAATATCCAGTTGAAATGATGGTATCATATGAACCTAAATTGCAATACTTTAGTGAATGATGAAAACAATTATTTGCTGAAAGTGAAGGTAAAGACGGTAAAGGGATTTGGCCAGCTAGTGGAATTTTCTCAACTGATTTACACTCATTAGGTCAAATGATCCAAGATGGATCAAAAATCTTATTTGAAACAGTTTTAACTGTTGAACAACCACAAAATAATATTAAATTTAACATCAATGCAAACGAAGATATTGACAAATTGTCGTACTTAAATGGAAACGACTTACACAACGTTAATAATATTGCATTTAAAGCGACTCAAAAAGCTCACGTGGAAGTTGGACAAGTACCAAATATTCATATTACATTTAAAGACTTCTCACCTGAAACTTTAGGTGCATTGTTTATGTTCTTCGAGAGAGCTTTAACAATGTCAGCGTACTTATTAGGTGTAAATCCATTCAACCAACCTGGTGTTGAAATTTACAAAAAGAATATGTTTACAATGTTAGATAAAAAATAATTTATTATCAAATATTATGAATTCAATTTTACAAAAGTTAATTCCTTTGATTAATCCTCAATCAAATTGAAATGACACTCACACTAAAAAACTAGAATCTATTCTAGAATCCAAAACGAATTTAATTTCTCAGATTGAAAGAGCACTTGAATTTTTAGAATCGCCTGAATTAATTCAATATCAAAATGAATTATATTTGGTCGAAATGTCAATTGAAAGTCCACAACGTCGTAGCTTTTGCTATGATAAGCAAGCTAGAATTGAGCGAAAAAAATTTCCACCTGAAAATTCGGCACAAGAATGATGTATCAAAAATGGTGTCGAATTGGTAGATAAAGAGTTTTATTTTTATTTACAAGAACTTAAAGACATCGATTTAAAAACATCAAGCTGGTTAAAAGCACCAAAAGAAATTCGTGCTTTAGGTGGTGCAATTTTTGGTGATAAAAGATATAATCAAGCTTTTATTTATCACAATAGTGCTGATTCTTACTATTCTGCACGTGGTTTTAGAGTTTATTTGAAATTAACTTAATAAAATTTAGATCAGAAATCTCCACTCTTAATGGTGGAGATTTTTTGTGTCCAGGGAGCGACATATAGGGTAAAATAAGCAACAAAAAAAGCAAAGATTGCAATTAACAACATCCTTGCTTTTTACATTTTAATCAACCTACTAGTTAGTGTTTTCAACATCAATGCCGATAAATTTTAATGCTGTATTAATTAAACGGTTTTTATCTTCTTTGCTAACACTAGAGTCTGTAAATTTGTCTAATAATTTAGTTCCAATTTCTTTAAGGTCATTAACTTCAATACCTGATTTAGGAAGTAATTCGTTTTTGGTGTATCTGAATGTATCGATTGCTAAAGCAGCTTCTTCAGGTAAACCTAATTTGCTAAAATCCATTGTTTCGAAGTTTTCGTTTTCGGTTAATTTTTCTAATTCTTCGATAACTTTATCAATATCATGGGCTTGAATTTTTCTATTTCCTAAACTTTGATCTAATAATTCGTCAAGTTTTTCATATTCTAAAAGACTTTTAACTAATTCTTTGTTTTCTTTAATTGTTTCTTTAGCAATATCGGTATCAACCACTTTAGTTGCTACAACTAAAGGTTTGAAAATTTCTGTGTTTTCAGTTTTAGTTAAAACAGGATATGCTTCTTCGATTGTTGCAGGAACTTCAACTTCACGTTCTTCACCTTTTTCATCAGTTTCAACTTTTTTAACAAGAACAACGCTTGATTCTTTTTTCTTTTCTTCTTGAATTTGTTCTTCAGTCATTTTTGATGACTCCATTAAAGCTTTAATCAATTCAATTGGTTCGTAAATAGGTCTTCCTTGTCAGAATGTCGCTACCTTTACTCCGAATTTTGTAAACGAGGTATTTGCTCCTTTTGCATCTGGCGACATTACGTTTGTAACTAATCCAGCACTTGGTAACATAACTAATGTTAAACCAGCTCCAAATGCAAGCTTCTTAAATAAATTTACTAAGAAAGGAGATTTTGGGTCGATAAGTTTTTGAATTAAATTATTTGTTTTTTCTTGGATTTCACTTTGTGTTAAAGCTTCATCATTAGTATTTGAAACTTCATGTGTTTCAGTTACGATTGTTTGAATAACTTCCTTTTTAAAACGATTTTCTAATCTTTTTCTTCTTTGAGCTTTGGTGTGTGTAACAATTAAAATAGGTAACAT
This sequence comes from Mycoplasmopsis pullorum, assembly GCF_001900245.1. Classification (NCBI taxonomy): domain Bacteria; kingdom Bacillati; phylum Mycoplasmatota; order Mycoplasmoidales; family Metamycoplasmataceae; genus Mycoplasmopsis; species Mycoplasmopsis pullorum. Next base: position 649,927 of record NZ_CP017813.1, read on the forward strand.
AATTATGAAACCGAAAATTGAAAGAGCTAATGACAATAATGGAATTACAATACTAAATGCTATATTAGTAATTTGTTGAATTGACTTTTCAGCATTTTCGGACTTGCCAAAATCAGACTGAGCAAAAGCTTCGATAGGAATTTTAACAATTAGACCTTTGAATGCATATGCAAGTACTAAAGCAAGACCGAAACTTACAATCAATGTAATAACTGTAGCGATTAAACCGCGTAATTTAAAGAAAAAACCAATAAGGAAACCAATTGTCACAACAATAATGATTGCTAATCAAGTTCAAGATTGTGCTTTTTCTCAATTAAGAAACATATATAAAAATTTTTGTAAATCTTGTGAATTCATAGTTACTCCTTTCTTATAATAAATCCATATTGTCACGTTTATTTCATGGTTGTTTTCTATCGATTCGATCGATAAATAATTTACCATCTAAGTGGTCGAGTTCATGTTGAAAGACGATTGCGACATAACCTTTTGCATCGTATCTACGTTGTTTTTTCTCAAGGTAACTGTATCCATCAACAATGATGCGACTATAACGCGGAACATAACCTTTTTGTCCCGGTCAACTTTCACGTACACTTAAACAACCTTCACCTTCTGCTAAGGCACTGTATGTGTTTGAATGTGAAATAACTTTTGGATTAAAAATTACATCACGAAAAACTGTATTGTCGTTTACATCTTTAACGTGAATGTAAAACACTCTTTTTAGCACTCCATACTGCACAGCAGCAACTCCAACAGCAGGACGGAATTTAGTATTAGGTGTTTGACTATCATCAACGTGATAAATCATTTTTTCAGCTAATTCAATATCCTCTTGCTTCAGAGGAATTGGAACATCTTTTGATTTTTCTCTTAACACCTTTTCAGGTAATTTAACAATATTCACTTTAAACATAATTAAATTATATATTGTAATTTTAAATAGTTAGTGATATATTTTAATTATGTTAAGAATTATTAGTGGAAAATACGGTGGTCGTAAAATTAACCAACCATCAGAGCAAATTACACGTCCAACAACAGATAAAGTACGTGAAGCTGTCTTTTCAAGCATTCATTTCAATCTAGAAGATTCAATTGTACTTGACTTATTTAGTGGTAGCGGTGCATGGTCAATTGAAGCAGTTTCACGTGGAGCAATGAAAGCAATCGCGGTTGAAAAAAACCGTAGTGCATTTTCAATTATCAAGTCCAACCTTGAACTTTTAAAAATTAACAATATTGATCTTTACAATGAAGATGCAAACAGATTTTTAGACTCAAAAAAAGGAATTGAAGTTGATTTTATTTTCATGGACGCGCCTTATGTTGAATATGAATTAATTAATACTTTATTAAACAAAATTAAAGAATATAAAACCTTAAAATCAAATGGAGTGATCATTATTGAGACTGATAATCCTGATTTAATTTCTTTACCAAAGGATTTTATTATTCAAAAACAAAAAAAATATGGAAAAATCCATATTCTTTATATAGTCAAATTTACCAATTAAAATAGTATCCATTATCACGGTAAAAGGCGAGCAAAAGATTGAGTATTTCAATATTATTACTTTTTGAGATGACTTCAAAATACTTTAGCGGTTCATTAAAAAGTAAGAATCATTCTTGAATGGTTACTGACGATTTGAACTTTACTGCGACTTGATGTTCATAACACAAAAAACCACCTTGTGTTAAATCAAACTGAACAATTTGATTGCTTTTATGACATACTGTACAAGATTTAAAATTAGGAGCAATGGCTAAAAAAATGGTGCTGCGAGCAAGAAAAATACTCAAGATTACAGCGTTTTTACAATGACCTAATTTTTCGATAAAATCATTGTATAAAATTATTAAATCATTTTTACTTTTTACGTTATAAAATAGTTCAATTAGTCTTGTAATTGTTTTTTTATTAGCGAAATTTTCTATGTTAGGAAGTTTGATTAAATTAGACTTTTTTAAACGTCCAATCTTGTCATTTAAACGTGAACCGAAATATTCAATTTCGCAGATACTTCCTGAGATTAAATTCGAGCGATTTTTACTCAGTGGTTTTGTTAAACCTTGAGCAAAAAATGATTTCAAACCAGTATCAAAAAGAAAATGAACAATGAATTCATTTTCACCAGTTTGTTGATAAAAAAGACAAATTCCTTGTGTAATTTTTTCAGCCATTATTTATTTATTATATTCTTTTGTTTTTCATAGAAAAATTTATAATTTTAATTACTGTTTAAAAGTATATTTTTTCAATTCAAAAATGAATTACACAATCACGAGGTACAATGAATATTCAAGAAGCTAAGGAAATTTTTTTAAACGTGTTGAACTCAACTCCAGGTATTGCGGAAATTCATCCTATCCACGGGAGTGTTTCGATTGAAAATGATGATGTAAAAGAAAAAGAAATTGATATTTTGGATATGTTAGTAGTTGAAGAAGTAAATAAGTCTTGAGAATTTAAGTGTCGAGTTAACATTTTGCATGGAATATCTGCAAAACAATTAATTAATGGTATTTACAAACAATTAAGTTTTGTACTAAAAAAACACGATATTTCTAAATTCAATTTAAGAGTTTACGTTAAAGGAGTAAGTTATGAATAACAAACTTAATGGTTATGAGTTTGCTAAATCGATACTTTCGGGTTCTAACTCTTTATCTAATAATAAAAGTAGAATTGATGCGTTAAATGTTTTCCCCGTCCCAGATGGTGACACTGGGACAAACATGTCTAGTACAATTGGATCCGCATTAAGTTCATACAAGTTTAATGAAGAAAACATCGAAAAAGCTTCAAATGAAATCGCCAAGCTAATGTTATTTGGTGCTCGTGGTAACTCTGGTGTAATTTTAAGTCAAATTTTCCGCGGTTTTGCTAATGGGCTAATCGGAGTCGAAAGTGCCGGAACTAAAGAATTATTAATTGCTTTTAAAAGTGCAGCTAAAAAGGCCTATAGTGCAGTTTTAAAACCAATTGAGGGGACAATTTTAACTGTTATCCGTGAAACTTATGAATCTTTAGAAAGAGAATTTGCTAACAAAGAAGTTTCGACTTTAGATTTCTTTACTAAAGTTGTTGAATTCGCAAGAATTTCATGCGACAACACACCGAATAAACTTAAAACCCTGCGTGAAGTTGGGGTTACCGATAGTGGTGGTGAGGGTCTTTATACCATTTTCTTAGGAATGTTGTCATACTTCAAGGGACAACCAATTGAAATTACTAATGAAGATTTAGATATTAACAAGTTCATTCAAGACACTGAAGTATTTGATGGTGAATTTGGTTATTGTACTGAATTTATTGTCGACTTAAATGATCATGAAAACTTCGACAAGAATAAATTTACTACTGAAGTAGAAAAAATTGCTTCAAGTTTAGTGGTTGTTAATGATGAAAACATTCTAAAAGTACACGGACACACATTAAGACCAGGTGATTTTCTAAATTTCGCACAAAATTATGGTGAATTTTTAAAAATCAAATCTGAAAACATGACTGAACAAGCGAACAACTCTAAAGCAAATGCTGAAGTGCTTAAAAAAGCAAATGACAATACCGCTGATAAAGTGAATTTATGTGGTGTGGTATCATGTAATTTAGGTAATGGATTTATTGAAAAAATGCAAGAACTAGGATGTGACTACGTCGTAGAAGGTGGCCAAACACAAAATCCGAGTGCACAAGATATTATCGAAGCAATTAACCAAGTAAATGCTCAAACTGTTTTTGTTTTACCAAACAATTCAAACGTATTCTTAGTATCACAACAAGCAGCTCAAGTTGTTCGTGATCGTGACGTTATTATTATTCCGTCGAAAACACAAATTCAAGGTGTTTCAGCTCTAATTAACTTTAACAAAGAAAATTCAGCTGAGGATAATACTGAAATGATGAACGAAGCAATAGAGGATGTGCTTTCTGGGGAAGTTACACAAGCTGTTCGTACCACAAAAATTAACGGTGTAAACATTCAAGAAGGTGATTATATCGCGATTTTTGAAGGTAAAATCATTGCATCAAAAAATGATTATATGAGTGCAGCACAAGAATTATTGAAAAAAATGATTGTTGAAAAGAATGAATTAATTTCAATTTATTACGGTGATTTAGTTTCGGAAACAGACGCTAACGAACTTGCGGACTGAATTCAAAGTCAATGTGATGCAGAAATCGAAATCATCAACGGAGAACAACCAAATTACCACTTTTTAATCGGTGCTGAATAAGAAGTTTAAGGGGTTGATTATGAAATACATAATTGCAATGGATGTAAATGGAAATGATCATGGTGTTGAATCAGCTGTTTTAGCAGCTGTTGATTTTCTTAAACACAATGATCATTTTTATATTAAAATGGTAGGAAACGAACAAGAGATTCGTAAATTTTTAGATCCAAATCAAAAAAATATCGAAATTATTAATAATGAAATAGTTGGTAAATTAGGTGACAATCCACGTAGTGCACTTTCAGAAAATTCATCCTTAAAAGTAGCTATTGATTTAGTTAAAAACAATGAGGCAGATTCAATTATTTCTTGTGGTGATAGTGGCTTATACTTGACTTTAAGTACATTCATATTAAAACGTTTACCTGGGATTTCTCGTCCTGCTTTTATGCCGATTATGCCAAACATTAATCGGGGACACTTTTTGCTTTTGGACGTTGGGGCTAATTTACAAACTAAGGCTGAATATTTGCACGAGTGAGCTATTTTAGCTTCTGAAGCAGCTAAAGCGTTTTTCGACAAGGGGCAAGTGAGCGTCAAATTGTTAAATATTGGAACTGAAGATTATAAAGGTTTAGAAATTACTAAAGAAGCCCACCAAATCATGCGAGGGGACACTAAGATTAATTATCAAGGTTTTATTGAACCACGTGACTTATTATTAAACACTGCAGACGTAGTGGTTTGTGACGGTTATGCCGGTAATATAACTCTAAAAACCGCTGAAGGTGCGATTCTTAATTTTAAAAATTTAATCAAAAAGAATATTATGGCTAGTTGGACACGTAAAATCGGTTATTTATTTTTAAGAAATGCATTTAAAGATGTAGCTGAATCTTTTGACTATCGTAACGTTGGTGCTGCTTGAATTTTAGGAGTTAACCATTTAGCACTGAAATGTCACGGATCAAGTGATAAAAAATCTTATTTAGGAGCTTTAAATCAAATGAAACTCGGTCTTGAAAAAGATGTTTTAACAAAAATGAAAAGAGCAATAGATGAATACGATAACTAGAGCAAAAACTTTAGAAGAATTTTTTCATTATAATGAAATCGAACCTAATGATACAAGCATTTATATGACTGCACTAACACATTCGTCAAAAAATTTTAAGAACTCAAAACTTGAAAATTACGAACGTTTAGAATTTCTTGGGGATGCGATTATTCAATTTTTAACTAGTGCGTATATTTTTAAACGGTACCACTTTTTGACACAGGGACAAGCAACTAACTTAAGAGCAAAAGCAGTGTGCACTGAAACATTTTCAAATATTTCACAAGCGATTGGACTACCAAGACTAATCAAAACTTCAAATGGACAGGCTGAAAGTGACGCTAAAAGTTCCCCAAAGGTACAGGCAGACATATTTGAGTCAATTACAGGAGCTATTTATCTAGATTTAGGTTTAAATAAAGCGAAAGACTTTGTTGCGAAATATGTTTTTTCAATTATTGATGATATTCACGCAAAAAACAATAAAGACGTAAAAACACAATTACAAGAACATTTTCAAACTTTTAGTCGTGAACATATTAAATATATTACTGAATTGTTACCAAATAAAACGTTTTTCTCAAAAGTAATGCATGATAAACAAATTTTTGGTACAGGACAGGGATTAAGTAAAAAAGAAGCTGAATTTAATGCGGCAACTGACGCTTTAAAGAAGTTAAAAACAATTGGAGAAGACAATGAAATTAGTTAAAATTGAGGCTCATGGATTTAAGTCATTCGCAGATCCAATTTCACTTAAATTTACTGGTGGTGTGGCTGGGATAGTTGGACCAAATGGTTCAGGAAAGAGTAATATCAATGATGCTATCAAGTGAGTTTTAGGTGAACAAAGTTTTCGTGAATTACGTGGTGATTCAATGGAAGACGTAATCTTTGCTGGTTCTAAAACTAGTCCCGCGATGAATAAAGCGGTAGTTTCTTTAATTTTCGACAACCGCGAGGGACTCAGTTCACTCGAAGGGGACTTTATAAAAGTTACTCGAATTATGGAGCGTGGTAAAGGGAGCACTTACTTAATCAACGACCTTCCCTCACGTCAAAAAGACATTAAAGCTCTTGCGATGGAAACTGGTATTGGTAAATCATCATTAGCTATTATTTCACAAGGTACTGTTTCAGATATTGCAGAGGCCACTGATGAACAACGTAGATTAATTTTCGAAGAAGCAGCAGGAGTTTCAAAATATAAATTTAGAAAAACAGAAGCTCAACGCAAATTAGAGAGTGTTTCAATTAGTTTAGGAAAAATTAATACAAGCGTTTCAGAACTTGAAAGACAAGTTTTACCTTTACAAAAACAAGCTCAAAAAGCAATCATTTTTAAACAAAAAAGTGAAGAATTAAAAAATGTCGAAATTGCACTTTTAGCACATGAAATCAATCGTTTAGAGCAAGAACAAAAACGTTTAAGCGATGAATTGAGTGGTGTTCAGGAAACTGATGTGCGTTATTCGCAACGTATTGAAGAATTAAGTGTCAACATTAGCAAAGATTTAAACAATCAAAGCATTTTACAAACTGAAATTCAAAAATTATCTGGTGAAAAATCTGCTATTCAAGATCAAATTCGTGAATATGAATTAATTGAAGCGAAAGAACAACAAAGACAACAAATGATTTTAAGTGGTCAAATCAAAGCAGATTCAAAAGATCTAATTGAAAACTTAAAAGATAGTTTACAAAAATTACAGCACAAGATTAATTATTTAAAAAACGAAGAAAACCAAATTAACGAAAAAATTAATAACACTAAAGAACAAATTAAAGCATTAAATAATCAAATTAACGCAATCGAATTAGAATACAACGATAAACAAAATAAAAAAATTAAATTAGAATCTCGTTTGGAATTTATTAAAGACCAAAAAGAATCTAAAAACTCCTTATTTAAAGGTACAAAAACGATTGTGGACAATAAAAACTTATTTAAAGGTTACAAAGGTTTAGTTTCCGATTTAATCAACGTTAAAGCTGAATATACTCTTGCAATCAAAACAATTTTAAACAACGCAACACAGCACATTGTTGTGGACAAAAGTGAAACAGCAGTTAATGCAGTTAACTTTTTAAAACAAAATAAAGGTGGTCGTGCAACATTTATTCCACTTAATACTATTAAAGGTAAAAGCGTTCGCGACGATCATGTTTTAGTCTTACAGGGGCAAAATGGTTTTGTTGGGATTGCTAGTGATTTGGTGGAAACAGATAAACAATTTAATGTCTTAAAAGAGTTCTTACTTGGAAATATAATTGTTGCCAATAATATTGATTCAGCAAATAATATTGCTCGTATCTTAGACCGTAAATATATGGTTGTGACACTTGATGGAGACATTATACGTGCTGGTGGAGTTGTTGTCGGTGGAGAAAAGGACACTTCAATTACTGATAGCCTTTTAGGTTTAGATGACAAAATTAAAGAAATCGAAGAATTTTTACCAAAATTAAATGAATTCTTACAAAAATCAAGAACTGAATTACTTAATCTTAAGGACCAAAGAGCAAGTCACTATGAAATGTATTCTGAGCTTGAAAAAATCATTGTTTCAGTAGTAAAACAAAAAAATGATGCTCAAACTCAATTCATGGAAAATAAATTAAGACTCGAGAATTTAACTCAAGATGAAGTGATTGATGTTGAAGCTAAAACAACAACTTTAGGGGAGAATTTAGAAATTTTAACTTCACGTTTAAGATCGAATGAAGTTGAATTAAAAGCTAAATTAGAACGTCTAAAAATTATTCAAATGAATATTAATACCTATCAAATAGATAAAAACGAATTGGAAAAAGAATTGAATTCATTAAGAAATCAATTTAATAAACAAAATCGTCAATTTGAAAGTAATAAGTTTTATCTAGGTGAATATCGTGCACGTTTATTAAATTATTACAGTTTAACATTAGATTTTGCACTAGAAAATTATCACTTAGACTTACCTGTTTCGGACGCAAAAGAGTTCGTTGAACGTCTTAAAAAAGAAATTAAAGAACTTGGTAGTGTTAACTTAGATTCGATTGAACAACTTAAAGAAGTTGAAGGTCGTTACAATGAATTAAAAGCTCAACAAAATGAAATTGAAGAAGCTAAAAGTACCATCGAAAGCGCAATTGCTGAGATGGACAAAATTATTGTTTCAAGAATGAGTAACATTGTTAATGATGTTAATGAAGAATTCAATAATGTCTTTACCAGCATGTTTGGTGGCGGTTCAGCACATATTAAATTCAATGATAAAAACAACATTCTTGAATCAGGAATTAGCATTCAAGCTCAACCACCAGGTAAAAGTGTTAAAAACTTAAGACTATTTTCTGGTGGTGAAAAATCTCTAATTGCGATTTCATTACTATTTGGTATTTTAAAAGCTAGACCATTACCATTGTGTATTTTAGATGAGGTTGAAGCAGCATTAGACGAAGCAAACGTGGTACGTTATGCTGAATATTTACAGTCACTCAAAAACAAAACTCAATTCTTAGTTATCACACACCGTCATGGTACCATGTCACGTATGGATGACCTTTTTGGGGCTACCATGCAAAAACGTGGGATTACCAGCTTTTTCTCAATTCAACTTAGTGAAGCAAAAAAAATGATTGATGATGAACACCAATCACAAAATTTCTAATCGGGACAATCCCGATTTTTCTTTGCAAAAAAGCAATAAAAAAAGACCAGCGGTCTTTTTCAATGGCGGGACAGAGAGGATTCGAACCTCCGCGGGAGTTTCCTCCCCTATCGCGTTAGCAGTGCGACCTCTTCGGCCTCTTGAGTACTGTCCCTAATTGCTCCATTATTATACATTAAAAGTTTAAAATATCAAATTTTTTTATGATTTGACCATTTTATTGGCTACACCTATTTGCTCTTAATAAGATTACTAATGGTTAAATATGTTAAAATTATATATATAAAAATATACATTATTTTTTGTGCGAGGCGTTTATGAAATTGACATTGATTTCTTCTATTACCGAAGATTACCGAGACCTAAGGTATTTTTTAAAATCTTTAACCGAACAGGACAATCAAGATTTTGAAATTATTTTATGTTTAAATAAATCTTCAAACAACAAGAGAATATTCGATGTTATTCAAGAACATTATGAATTTTTTGGTTCGCGATTGAAATTTTTAGTTAATAGTCGTCGTGAAAGTATTCAATATACTTTAGCAAACGCATTTGCCTTAGCTAAAGGTGAATATGTTACAGTTTTAAACTCAGATACGACAATTAAAAAATATTTAGTACGTGAAATTTCAACTTATGCAAGTGATTTAGATGTGGACATTTTAGAATTTAAACCAAGAATGATTGGTTCGATAGCTTGAAAACCACATCCTAGAATTCAAAATGTCAATACTAGAATTAAAATTGCTGATTCACCAGATATTATTGCTTATTCATTTCCATTCATTTTCAATAAAATTTACAAAAAATCATTGATTAAAAAGTTGATTAAATTTAAACCTTCAACTGTAACTGATACTAAATTAGCTATTGAATTAAATTATCGTCTATTATTATTAGCTAAAACTTATTCATATATTGACATTCGCATTAAACGTGAATATTTTGGTGTCGACAACTGAATTAATCCGCATTCATTCATTACCAAGTTTGATGCATTAGAACCATTTTTTAAAACTTCGGACCGTAAATTAATGCATGAGTTTAATTATGCAAAATACTTTTTCATCAAAATTTTCTTAGCTGGACTATTAACTGACACAAATTATCGTAACATCAATACGATTATGAACTACAAACAAGTTTTGGAAAACGTAGTCACAAATTTAAAGATAAGTTAAAAGAAATTATTAAAAAATATGAATCATCAAACGAATATAAGATCTTTTGTGAAACGAATATCTATATGCAATTTGACAATACTGAAACTAATTGATTAAGAAATTCGCATCCAATTAATAACTGAAATAAGATCTTAGGAGAATTAGAATAGAATGATTAAATACAAAAACGCAAATTTTTGAATTAGATTCGCGTCCAATCTAATTGATTTTTTTGCTACGACATTATTTATCTCGTTAGTTGTATTTTTACTAAGTTATAAGGAACAAAAATTTTCATCTCTTGCTTTTTATAGCTTACCATTTTTAATTAACGTATTTATTTTAGTTTATTGACTATACATTCCTTGAGTTTTAAAAACTAAAACTCTTGGTCAATGAATTTGTCAGATTAAAACTTTAAATCAAAAAAATGAAGCATTAAAATTCAAAGAATTATTTAAACGTGCAATTTTATGAATCACTTTACCAATTTTGGTATTTTTTGGAATGATTCTTTTTTTTAATGACGAATCAATTCAAAAATTAAACAACAATGCTGTTTTAACACCAAAAAATATCAATGATCTGAACTTGAGTAATTTTGAAAAAATCGGTTGAGCTTGCATTAGTTCGCTCTCATCAATTTGAGTTTTAATGACAATCTTAAATTATTTGTTTATTTTATTTTCAAAAAAACGTCTAGCCTTAATTGATATTATTTCAAACACTCGAGTAGTTTGAAAAAAACCGATTTTAGTCACACAAGAACAAATAATTTTAAAACCAATGTTACTACAAAGACGTCAAATAATACACGTTTTATCAGATAAAGCAGAAAGAAATGATAATTAAATTTAAGGAGAATTATGAAAGTTGCTAATAACAATTTATTGGAAGATTTGAATTCCAAACAAAAAGAAGCTGTTGAATATTTTGATTCACCTTTACGTATTGTTGCTGGTGCTGGTAGTGGTAAAACAAAAGTTTTAACTAGAAAAATTGCTTATTTAGTAAATAAACTCGGTATTGCCCCGAAAGAAATTTTAGCAGTGACTTTTACTAATAAAGCTTGCAATGAAATGGCTATTAGAATTAGACAATATTGCGGAAATCTCACAAATGAATTAACAATTAAAACTTTTCACTCACTTTGTGCATTAATTTTGCGTGAAGAATCACGTAAAATCGGTCTAAGAAGTGATTTTCAAATTTTAGATGAAGTTGATAAAAAAGCGATTTTAAATGAAATTTATGAAAAATTAGACATTCAAACTAATTTAATCTCACTTTCGAACATGATGAATTACATTTCATGAGCAAAAAATCATCATTATTCAAAAAGTGAATTAAAAGAAGCTTTAAATTCTGATGAAATTATTCCAAAAGTTTACTCTTTATACAACAAAAAACTACGTGAAAATAAATGTTTAGACTTTGACGATTTAATCTTAAAAGTCAACGATTTATTTGAAGCTTATCCTGAAGTTGTTCAAAAATGAGCAAACAAATTCAAATATATTTTAGTTGACGAGTTTCAAGATACTTCAGATTTACAGTACAAAATTATTAAATACTTATACAACCCTGAAGATGCTCACATTACAATTGTTGGTGATCCAGACCAAACAATTTACGAATGACGTGGTGCTGAAGTAGATTTAATTTTAGACTTTGATCAAGATTTTAAAGATACTAAAACAATCGTTTTAGACATTAACTATCGTTCAACTAAGAAAATTTTACGTGCTGCAAACAAATTAATTAAAAACAATAAATTCCGTTTCAACAAAGACTTACAAACCGAAAACCCTGAAGGGGACGATATTGAATTTTTCCATGCTTTTAGCAACGAAGCGGAAGCTCGTTGAGTAGTCCAAAAAATCAACGAACTTAAAAAGCAAAAAATTCAACTTAAAAATATTGCAATTTTATATCGTTCAAATTATTATTCAAGAGCTTTTGAAGAGGCTTTAATCAACGAAAACATCAATCATAAAATTTTCAATGGTACCAAATTCTTCCAAAGAGCCGAAATTAAGGACTCACTCGCTTATTTACGTGTTTTGTATGATGGTTCAGATATTGCCTTTGAGAGAATAATTAATATTCCCGCTCGTGGAATTGGAAAAAGTACTTTGGCTAAATTAAAACAATTTGCTCAAGAAAAAGAGATGGGATTATTTGAATGTGTCCTTAAACACTACAAAGAATTACCAATCAAACAAAGTTTAATTGTCAAATCAATTTTTCCATTATTAAAGGACATTTTAACCTTTAGAAAAGCACTTGAAAAAAATAAATTCTCACTTGTTTTATTAAAATTCTTAGAAAAAATTAAATACTTCGAAGCAATCGAGCAAAACGTTAACATGCGTGGACAAGCAACTGATAACGTGCGTGAATTAATTAAGAGTATGGAAACTTGAGAGCAAAAAAATCCCAATAAATCACTTAAGGACTATTTAGATATGGTCTCGCTAATGAGTGCTGGGGACGAATATGATGACTTTTCAAATTATGTTTCATTAATGACTGTCCACTCGGCAAAGGGATTGGAATTCGATAATGTCTTTGTTGTAGGTATGACTGAACAAATTTTTCCAAGTTACAAAGGTTTAAATCGTGATAATAGTAAGGACTGAATGGAAGAAGAAAGAAGACTTGCCTATGTCGCTATTACACGTGCTAAAAAGAAATTATTCATTACCGATTCACGTGGTAATTTAATTGGTACAGATATACCAAAAGAAACCTCTCGCTTCGTCGAGGAGATGGGGATTGATTTAAATGATGTTATCTTAGCTCAATCACAAACCGCAAGCGTGCAAGACTATGATGATGAAGAAGTAAACAACAACATTATCCCCGGGGACATTATCTCTCACACCACCTTTGGAGAGGGACAAGTATTAGAGGTTTTAGGGGACACTATTGTTGTTGAGTTTGTTAAAGATAAAAAAGTAAAATCATTGCGTAAAAACCATCCAGCAATAAAAGTGATTGTGTCGGTTTAAGATGATTCAGTTAGTAATTTTAGTTAGTTGCGTCGTTTCATTAATTTTATTTTTACTTTTTATAGCTGTATTTTGAATTTACTATATCAACTTAAGAGTATCCACAGGTGTAATTATTTTTAAAATAGACACTTTAAACCACCGTGTGATTCGTATTAACGAGAAAAGTCCATTATTTCCAATTCTTTTTGATGCACGTAAACTGAAATTTGAACCTTTTAATTACATTAGTTTTAGCGAATTTTTAAACTTTTTCGAAGTTGAAAATCAAAAAGATTTAAAGATTTATTTTGAACAAAATGCTGTTCATCGTGTTAGTTTGAAATTGCAACTTAATATGAATTTGTACAAACGTTTAACTTTTTTTGAACGTATTTTATTCAAAATAGACTCTCGTACAAAAAGATTAGAAAATACTATTTGTGAATTAAGAGTTTTTCCACAAGATGACGGTATTTTTATCTGTAACATTAATTGACGAATTAACAATGATCATAATAGTAAAAAGATTGAATTTGTCAATGCTAAAAATAATACAATGCAAAAATTGGTTCGTGGTCCTTTTTTAGCTTTAACACTTCTAAAAAAACCTTTTTTCTTTGTTAATGAAATCTTAAATTCAGATATTGAACAAATTTTAGATCGTTTTGGTTTAAAGTTAAATCGAGTGCAATTGTACAGTAAAGACGGAATTATAATGATTCTGTTTAAAAAAACATTTTTAACCAATATCAAAAAGATTAATTCAATTGTTAAAAATCTTAACGAAAATAGTTTATATGAAAAAATGGTCGATTGTGCGAGTGTAATTGAATTTAAAAGAATGATTGATTTAGATGATTTTGAAAATTTAGTCAATCAGTCCAAATACACTTTATATAACATCAAAAACAATAAATTAAGTAACGAATTTTACTATTTTAAACCTAAAGATGTCTATAAACCTGAATTTGTTGAATTTGTTTCTCTATATAATACTTTTAGAAATAAAAATTTAACTAGTGATTTCTTATTAATTAAGAATTCAATTGTTAATTACGAATCTAAAAACAAAACCAAAAACAACGTTTTTTCAGTCTGAATCAACGGAATGAGCAAAGATGTAATTGAATTTTTTCTCAAAATACCATATTTAGTTTATTTATACGAACCTTTGTGAATTAATAAAATTATTTCAAAGGAAAAAGAAATTGAAATCGGTAAACTTGCGAGTCGGATTATTGTCAAAATTTCGCAAGAGAATTTTATGAAGTTAAGTAATTACGATACTTCAAGCAAAATAACTTATTTAATTTACTCATTTGATAATCTGTTTAATTATGAAGAATTAAAAAAGAAAATTAAAATTTTAAGAGAAAACTCAATTTCATGTGCTGTGTATGTTAAAAGAATAAACAAACCGCTAATGAATTTTTTAGGTTCTTCAAATTTAAAAGCGATAGTGATTAGTGAACAAATTAGTAAAAAAATCAATGATGAATCAACTTTTTTTGATTGCGTCAATATTTACCAAATCGCTCAATCAAACAAGATTAGTTTATTCTACGAATTAGAAAATTTTGCACTAGATAAATACATTGTTAAAAAAACAGGGATTTATGCAGCTTACTTACCGCAATTTTCTAAAATTAAACTTGAAAATACTTAAAAACCTGTTTTTATAACAGGTTTTTATAACTTTGAAACAATTAAAAATTATTACTTTATAATATATTAAAGTATAAGGAGCTTTATGAAAAAAGTAAGAACTAGATACGCACCAAGTCCAACCGGATATCTTCACATTGGTGGTGCTAGAACAGCGTTATTTTGTTATTTATTCGCTAAACATTTTAATGGTGATTTTATATTTAGACTCGAAGACACTGACGTAAAAAGAAACGTGGTTGGTGGTGAAGAAAGTCAATTAAATAATTTAGCATGATTAGGGATTATTCCTGATGAGAGTCCGCTTAAACCGAATCCAAAATACGGAAACTACCGTCAAAGTGAAAAACTTGATCGTTACCGTGCAATTGCTGATCAATTAATTTCTCAAAATTTAGCTTACAAAGCTTATGATACTTCTGAAGAATTAGAACAACAAAAACAAGAAAGCGACGCAAAAGGAATTCCATCATTTAGATATAATCCTGAGTGACTTCAAATTTCTGAACAAGAACGTGCACAACGTGAGTCAAAAGGTGAATATTCAATTCGTTTAAAAATGCCTAAAGATCAAATTTATGCATGAGAAGATATTGTGCGTGGACACATCGAATTTAAC
Source organism: Mycoplasmopsis pullorum (assembly GCF_001900245.1). NCBI lineage: Bacteria > Bacillati > Mycoplasmatota > Mycoplasmoidales > Metamycoplasmataceae > Mycoplasmopsis > Mycoplasmopsis pullorum. The sequence continues at coordinate 665,274 of NZ_CP017813.1, forward strand.
AGTAGTGATTTAGCTGATTGAGTTATTTACAAATCTGATGGATATCCAACTTACAATTTTGCTGTAGTTGTTGATGACCATGATATGGAAATTTCACACGTGCTACGTGGCGAAGAACACATTGGAAATACACCAAAACAATTAGCCATTTACCAAGCATTAGGTTGAGAAGCACCACAGTTTGGACACTTAACAATTATCACCAACATGGAAGGTCAAAAACTTTCAAAACGTGATTTAACTCTTAAACAATTCATTGAAGACTATAAAAATGAAGGATACGCACCTGAAGGTGTGTTCAACTTTTTAGCGTTATTAGGATGAACATCAGCTGATGCAAAAGAATTAATGACTAAAGAAGAATTAATTGCTCATTTTGATCCATCTCGTTTAAGTAAATCACCATCAAAATTTGATATTAAAAAAATGCAATGATTCTCAAAACAATACATCAAAAATTATGATAATTCAATCATTGCTAAGTTCATCAATTTAGATCAAGTTAACTTTAGTGATGAGTGAAAAGATTTATTTTTAGACACTTACAAACAAAGTGCAATCACAATGAACGAAATAGCTGAAAGTTTAAAAATGTATTTAAGTGCTAATACACAGGTAAAAACGGAAATTTCAGACGATGATGCAACTGTTGTACGTACTTTTGCTTCATTATTAAGTGACAGTGATTTTAGTGTCGATTCAATTCAAAATGCAATTAACAAAACTCAAGAAATTACCGGTGCAAAAGGTAAAAAATTATTTATGCCAATTCGTTTAGCAACCACTTATGTTGAACATGGACCTGAATTAGCAAAAGCTATTTACCTTTTTGGATCAGAAATTATTTTAGGACGTTTAAAAAATGACAATTGAATTTAAGTCAAAAATTTTACAAGGTTCAAACGAACCAGTTTACACTAATTTTGAAGCAAAATTAGAAAGATTAAACGAATTGGATTTCGATGTTCTTTTATTCAACGAACCAAGTCAAAATGTTGCAAACCGTATTGAAATTAACTCGAGTGATGTAAATATTTTTGCTGGTCCAACCACATTAAATTTATCACTTAATAAATGAGTAGATGTTGAGTTTATTGTAAATTATGGAACTAATAAAAATCAAACATTTTTAATTAATACTTTCTTAAAATCACTAACACACACTAAAAATGAAAATGAAGAAGTTTACAAATTAAACTATATTTTAAGTCAAAACCGTGACGAAAATAATTTAATCGGTGAATTTTTCATTGATTTAGTAATCAAATAAAATGATTGGCGTTGATCTTGCTAAAATTAGTCGTTTTGCAAATTTAACAGACGCTTTCATTCAACGTTTTTTACATTTAGAAGAATACGAAATTTATCAAAACATTACAAATGAAAAACAAAAGCAAATATTTTTAGCCAAAATTTGAGCTATCAAAGAAGCGATTTTTAAAAGTGACAACAGCTATAGTCACTTTGATCAAGTTAAATTGGACATCACTGATAAAGGAGTTAAGCATCCAAATTTTTGAATCAGTATTTCACATGAAGAAGATTTCTTAGTAGCTTTTGTAATGAAAAAGGAGTAAAAATGAGTCTAATTATTTTAAAGAAAATTTTGTTTGGTCCAATTTGACTAATCAGAATGATGAGAATCAACTCTCAAGCACGTAAGTATCGTCGTACACCAGATATGTTAACCGAACAACAAAGAAATGATTTTTTACTAAAATATGCCAAAAAATTATTAAAGTTGTACCGTGTTAAAGTCGAAGTTCAAGGTTACGACAATCTTCCAAATAATGGTGGAGTGATTTTAACACCAAACCATAAATCAAATGCTGATGCTTTAATTATGCTACAAGCACTTGAAAAACAATCATACGAACAATCTGAAGTGAATAAAATTCCAACTTTTATTGCTAAACAAGAATTATTAAAGAAAAGATTAATTCGTAATGCAATGTCATTAATTGATACTTTTGCAATTGACCGTAACAACTTCCGTCAAAGTTTGGAAGTGCTTGGTGAATTCGGTAGATTTGTTAAAATGAACAAAACTTATGGAGTTATTTTTCCAGAAGGAACACGTGTAAGTACTCCAAATGAACTCGGAGAATTTAAAGGTGGAGCTTTCAAAGTTGCACAAAATGAATTTTTACAAGTGGTACCTGTTACAATTTCAAATTCTTCAGAAGCATTCAATTCAAAAAGAGCAAAAAAATTAGTTGTTACAGTTACTTTCCACAAACCAATTAAACCAATGGACTTTATCGGACAAGAACCTAAAGCGGTTGGTGAACGTGTACGTAAAATTGTTGAGAGCGAAATAAAATAAAATGAATAATTACGACATTAAATTAGACGATTTTGATGGTCCTTTGGACTTGCTTTTAAGTCTGGTTCAAGATAAAAAAATTGACATTTTACAAGTTAATTTAGTTGAATTAGCAACTCAATATTTAAACATTATTAATAATTTAAAAGAAAATGATATTGACATTGCTGGTGACTACCTTGTTATGGCTGCGACTTTAGTGCAGTTAAAAGCGAAAATGATCTTAAGCGATCCGGTTGAAAAAGTTCAAGTCGAAGAAGATAAAAATTTGATTCTTCAACGTTTAGCGGAATATCAAGAATTCAAAAAAATTTCACAAGCTTTACGTGAACAAGAAACATTCCGTAAGGATATTTTCATTAAAACGATGAGCGATTTAGATGATTATATTGTTGATAAAGATGATACTAAATTAGATGGTCACTCAAATCCATTAAAATTAATTGTTACATTAAGAAAAATGTTTGAGCGTGTTTATGCACAAAATTTACGTGTGACAAAATTAAAAACATTCAACTTAACAGCTAAAGATCAAGAATTTTACATTCGCGATTTATTTAAAAACCGTGATGAAGTTAGTTTTGAAGAAGTTTTTAGTGTTCCATCGCTTAATCACTTTGTTATTACTTTGCTTGCATTATTAGATTTATCACGTAAACAAGAAATTGTAATTCAACAAGATTCACAATTTGACAAAATAAAATTATTTAAAGGACCTGAATATGAAAGATAAGATTATTGAAGCTCTTTTATATGTATTTGGTGATGCAGGAATTAATTTAGAACAAATTCAATTAACATTTTCACTAAATAATCATAGCGAAGCTAAAAAAGTAATGAATGACTTCATCAAAAGTTATAACTCAAAAGACGGCGGTCTTAAAGTTGTTGAATTCAATGGTGTTTATAAATTAAGTACTCGTGAATCTGTTAAAGAATACATCTCAAAAGTTGTAAATACAGTTTCAAAACAAAAACTTTCAAATGCAGCGATCGAAGTTGCCGGGATTATTGCGTATAAAGAACCAATAACCAGAAGTCAAATTTCTAAAATTCGTGGTGTTGCAAGCGACCAAGTGCTTAATAGCTTACTACTTAAAGGTGTAGTTGCCGAAGTTGGTATTTCACCAACACCGGGACATCCAGTTTTATATGGTGTTACCAATAAATTCTATGATTATTTCAAAATCAAAGATTTATCCGATTTACCAAAGTTAAGCGAATTCAATTTTATCAATGTTTCTGATGATGAAGATGAAGAAGTGGAAACGAATGATTTTGATTTATTTGCTAGTCAGAGAGAGATGTAATCATGACTTTATCAAAAATTAGAGCAACACAAAACGACCACGGAAGAAAATTAATCAAAGTTTTAATGAAATATTTTCCGAGCGTTCCAACTTGAAGATTGGAACGTCTTTTTCGTAAAAAAGATATAAAAATTAACAACCAACGAAATTTTTCAAAAGATTATGTCGTACAACAAGGCGATGAAATTTGAGTTTATGGACTAGAGCAAAGTGAAATTTTAGACCAAGAAATTACAAAATCAAAAAAAAGAGATTTTAAAGTAGTTTATGAAGATCAAAATATTCTGATTGTAGACAAAAAAGCTGGTGTGGTGATGCACTCAAACGATGATTCATTAGATTCGCAAATCATGGATTATTTAAAATTTACACCAAATGATAGTTTCACAATTTCACACATTGGACGTTTGGACAAAGAAACCAGCGGACTAGTTATTTATGCTAAAAATTATCAAATTTTGCAAGAATTAACTAATAAAAACGCAATTGTTAAAACTTACGTTTATAAAGCGGACCGTCTTGGACGTGATTTAAGAGTTGAGGGGTTTTTAACTAAAGATGATGTTAAACAAAAAATGATTTTTTCAACTAATAAAAAAAGTGATAAATCACAACGTTGCAGTACATACTTTTTTGAAAGTAACACAAAACAATTTGCACAAATTAAAACCGGTCGCAAGCATCAAATTCGTGCAACTTTATTCTATTTAGGTACACCAATTTATGGTGATTTAAAATATGGTGGTAAGAAAGCGGATCGTCTAATGTTGCATGCATACACACTAAAATTACAAAAATTAAGTGATCAATTTGCTTATTTAAATAATCAAGAATTTATTAGCGAAGTGAAATGATAGAAAGGAATTCATGAAACAAATTACTAGAGAAAAATTAATTGAAATTGCACATGCATTAATGCTCGAACCTACTGAAGAAGTGTTAAATGGTATTTTGCTCGATTGAGAAGAATTACAAAAAAATTTAATGTTATTAAAACAAATTGATACACATGAAGTTCAACCAATGACACATATTAATGAGACCTATTTTGTAGACTTTTTAAGAGAAGATAAAGTTGATACTTCGTATTCAATTTCAAAACAAGAAATTTTAAGCAACGCACATGAATCGGATTCAGACTATATCATTACTAAAAAGGTGGTTAAATAATGAAAGTTTTAGGAAATGTATCTAAAGCACTTCAAGAATTAAAAAACGACAATAATAATACTATTGCTTATGTTTATGAAAATCCCGAATCAGCCAATGAAAGTGGTAAATTAGCAAATGCTGTTTTTACAATTAAAGATGTTTTTGCTACCAATGATGCTCCTACTCAAGCTTCAAGCAAAATCTTAGAGGGATTTAATCCACATTATAATGCGACTGTGGTACAAAAACTAATTGATGCAGGTGCAATCAAGGTTGCAAAAGTCCACAATGATGAGCTTGCACTTGGTGGAACTGGGACTTTTTCTGCTTTTGGACTTATCACTAATCCGTACGATTCTACAAGACTAGTAGGTGGTTCTTCAAGTGGTTCGGTTGCGACATTAACTAAAAATGTTTCGTTCGCACTTGGTAGTGACACTGGGGACAGTGTGCGACTTCCAGCGTCATATAATGGTGTAGTTGGTTTTAAACCTAGCTATGGTGCAATTTCACGTTATGGTATGTTTGCGTACGCTTCTTCGCTTGATACAGTATCTTTTTTCTCGCATAATGTTGATGATTTGAATAATATTTTATCTTGCGTTTATGGTGTGGACACTAAAGATATGACAAGTGTTATGGTACCAATGAGCGACAATGTCAGTCCTATTAAGCCGCTGAAAGTTGCTTGATTAGATGTGTCGGATAAGCTTGAAAAATTTGTCGCTGATGAGTATACAAAATTAATTGATAAATTAAATTCTTTAGATATTCAAGTAACTAAAATTGATGTTAACGATACACTTTTACGTGCAATTAAACCAGTTTATGATATTGTTTCGTACTCTGAAGCAAGTTCGAACTTATCAAATTTAAACGGTATCGCTTTTGGACAACGTAAAGATGGTGAAACTTGAAGCGAAATTATGACCAACACACGTAGTGCCGGATTTGGTAAAATGGTCCAAAGACGTTTGGTACTTGGTAACTATTATTTATACAGTGAAAATCAAGCTGAAATCTTTATCAAGGCTCAAAAAGTGCGTCGTGTAATTCGTGATTACTTAAATGATTTACATCAAAACTACGATGTGGTTATTTTCCCAGCATCAGCTGATGTCGCTCCAAAAATCGATGCATCATTAAATAAATCGCATGATTATATGGACTTTATTTTAACAGGTTCAAATTTAGGTGGTAATCCTTCAATTACTATTCCTTGAATCCAAACAAGTGATAATTTATTTGTTAATTTAGCTTTAGATGCTCAAATTTATCACGATGAAAAATTAATTGGTATTGCCAAGTACTTTGAAAACATTTTAGGAGGTGTTGATGAAAAATAATTTTGAAGTAATTATTGGAATTGAAATTCACGTTGAATTAT